>CAZUKY010000001.1:0-239600 GCA_964621085.1 uncultured Gammaproteobacteria bacterium
CTGTATAATGGTCCGGAGGAGGGACCCACAAGCATGCCACCGAGCTAGAGTCTTTAAATGTCACCCGGCGGGCCCCCAGACGTACTGGGGGCGCTGGTAACATCCACACATCCGAACCCTCGAAAACTCGGAAAGGAGTGAATGATGGCGCCATTAGGACCTCTCATACGATACTGAGTGCCCTCAAGGCACGTGTACCGGGTGATCGCACCCCCCTTGCACGCCCGGGAAGACAAATACGGCCACGCCCACCAGCGTGGCCGTCATACTTTTAAAAAACTAGAAACCTTCGGCCAGGCAACCTCGTGGGTCGTGGGGGCGCTCCGCAAGAAGGATGGATCCACTTGTTGACACAAGAGGGAGCGATCTGTCATCCTTAAAATAGGAGACCGCGGGCAGGGACGCCACGACGTCCAGCGGGCGCAGTGAAAACTTTGCGCGAAGTGCTCACCCCAAGCGACGCTCTTGCGCGTCATGTGTAACAATCGGGAGCTTCACCAAAGAGATAGCTGCTTTCCGCGATAAGGCACGATGCTGGCGATCGTCAGATCGACATGCCGATGCGCGGAAATCTATTGTCAGAGTACCTTGGATGGGAATCCGCGCGGAGGCGTGCCAATGATGCCATGCTCTCTGCGCGGAAGTTTACCGACGGCACACCTCTCCCTGGAGACCCCCTCCGGGACTGTCGGACACGAGGGTTGGACGCGTTTCGCGCCCAACCCTCATTTTCATTTCCACATTAAAATTCCCTTCTGCTTTTCAGCGCCTCTCCGAGCGTAACCTCGTCGGCATAATCGATGTCCGCGCCGCGAGGAAGTCCGCGCGCAAGGCGCGTTATCTTGATACCGTAGGGGCGCAGCAGCTTTGAGAGATACAGACTGCTGCTTTCGCCCTCAAGATCGGGGTTGAATGCGAGGATGATCTCCTGAATCTTCTTTTCTTTGATCCGCTCAACCAGCTCCTTCACCTTGAGTTTATCGGGCGTGATACCCTCGAGAATATTGATCGTGCCACCGAGGATGTGGTAAAGGCCGCGGTACTCTCCGGTTTTTTCAAATGCGGCGACGTCGTGGCTGTGCGCCACAACGCAGAGAATTCCCTGATCTCGCGACGTGCTTGCGCACAGGCCGCAGGGAGTCTTGTCGGAGTAGTTCTGACATATCGCGCAGACGGACACCGTGTCATGAAGATTCATGATCAGCTTTGCGAGGCGGAGATTGTCGCTCGCGTTTTGCCGCAGAAGATGAAAAACAAATCGCTGCGCCGCCTTTTCGCCGATGCCGGGAAACCGCGCAAATTGCTCAATGAGCGCTTTGATTGATGATGGATATGCCATGGTGTTTGGATCTTCTGCCGCTTCGGGCGATTAAAACGGCGCCTCAAAAATAGTAACGGGCTCTCGTGTGCGATCAAGGCTCTTGAAGCTCGCTCGCTTCTCGTCCCAGAACAAGTTCACGACCCCAGTCGGACCATTGCGGTGTTTGGCAATGTGTATCTCTGCGTTTGTCTTTTCTTCCTCGGAAAGCTCGTCAAAACGGTAGTTCCGGTCGGCGCCTTTGCGGTAAATGAAGAGCACGACATCAGCATCCTGTTCAATACTGCCCGACTCGCGCAGGTGAGCGAGTTTCGGGATAGCAGGTTTGGTCATTTCAACGGCGCGCGAAAGCTGAGAAAGAGCAAGAACAGGCACGTTCAATTCGCGGGCGATCGACTTGAGACCGCGCGTGATCTCCGCGATTTCCTGCACGCGGCCGTCGTTTTTGGCGTGCCCCTCCATAAGCTGCAAGTAATCGACGATGATCGCGTCAAGGCCGTGTTCGCTTTGGAGGCGACGCGCTTTTGTTCGGATTTCCATGATATTTGCCGAGGCCGTGTCGTCGATAAAAAGCTTTGCCTCGGAGAGCGCGCTGATGGCATGACCGATGCGGACAAAGTCATCCGAGTCAGAACGATCAGAAAGCTTTCCGGTGCGCATTTTCCACAAGTCGACGCCCGCCTCGGAACAGATCAGGCGATCGACGAGCTGTTCCTTTGACATTTCCAGGCTGAAAATCGCAACAGCACTCTTTGCGCGCGTTGCCATTTGGCGCGCAACATCAAGCGCGAGACTTGACTTGCCGACGCTCGGGCGCGCTGCGATAATGACGAGGTCTGATTTCTGGAACCCGGCAAGGAGGTTGTCCAAGTCGGAAAACCCGGATGCGATGCCCCGAAGCTTTCCCTTTTCGCGGTGAAGCTCGTCAATACGCTCGAACGCATCCTGCAAGACGTCTTTTATGGGGACGAAATTTTTTCTAAGAAGCCGCTGAGAAACGGAAAAGAGCGTCTGTTCAGATTTGTCGAGTATCGACTGAATTTCCTCATCGCTTTCTTGCGAGATTTCAGCGATCTTTGTAGCCGCCGCGTTCAGGCGCCGTAAGGTCGCTTTTTTTGTTATGATATTCGCGTAGTGCACGACGCTGCTTGCAAGAGGAACGGCGTTTGCCAGTTCGAGAAGAAAGCTGCGGCCGCCGATAATCTCGATGCGTTTTTGTTCCTCAAGCTTGTTTGAAAGACTCAAAACATCGATCGGTTCTTGCTTGTCGTACAGATCGAGAATCGCGTCAAAAACAAGACGATGCGCGTCTCGGTAAAAGTCTTCCGGCCTGAGAATATCGGCGATCTTTGTGATTGACTCCGCATCGATAAGCAGGGAGCCGAGCAGCGATTGCTCGGCTTCCAGATTGTGGGGCGGCGTTCGATCGGGAAGCTCCGGCATAGCAATAATCCTTCAATAAACTGTCATCATCTTAAACAAAGTCTGCAAGAGAATCAAGATGCCGCAAAGAGCTTGCATTTCGCTCTAAAAATGCTAGAATGTCATTCATCTTTCGGAATAGACAAATGCGCGCTCATAGCTCAGTCGGTAGAGCAACGGCCTTTTAAGCCGATGGTCGCAGGTTCGAGTCCTGCTGGGCGCAAAGAAAAACGCACACCCCTCTGGGGGAGTGCGTTTTTCTTGTCCCCATGGAGCGGGGTGTATGTCCTATACCCCTTACTGCCGCGATTTGCTATACTCTCTTACAGAGAGCAGCTCGAGATCGCGTGCTTTTTCGAGCGCTCTGTTGTTTAGCATTTACCGCATCATATGGATAAAAAAATCCACGGGCAGGTGGTTATAGTTAACCTTCCGGGAACATGGTCGCTGCTTCACAGGGCCGCAATCATGTACCGGGAGCTGTTTTGGAAGCTGGTCCATCTGACTGCGCTCATGGCGCTTGGCTTTCTAATCACGCTGAGCCTCACGTTGTTTTTCGGATATGTCGGAAGCGGCAACGAAGCGTTTCGTTCCCTTCTTGATCTGTTGTCAGCGGCGATCAGTGCTGTTTCCGTGCTCTTTTACTCTTTTATATTCGCTGCCATCATTTCAATGGTTCATTTCTGGTCGAAGGGAAAGCAGATCTCGGTGGCGAATGCCCTCGAGTACGCGCTCGCACACTTCAAATCCGTCTTTTTTATCCTGATCCTTCAGTTTTTTATCGTTTTTGGCGCCGCGATACTATTTTACGTTCCGCTCGTGCTTCTCATGGCAACGCTTTTTTCCGTCTGGTATTATTTGGCGCTCTATATTGTCATCCTTGAGGACTCCCGGGGATTTGAGGCCTTGGCGCGCAGCCGGTACCTCATGCATGGGATGTTTTTCAAGTGCCTGGGTCGGGCGGTTGTTCCGCCGCTCATCGTATCGCTCTCACTCCTTGTGTTTTTGCCGCTTCTTTTCGTCCACTGGACCCTCTACCTTGGAATGTTGATTGTGTTCGGATTCCTTGCAACGCCGTTTATCTTTATGTACGAGTACTTGCGCTATCACGACCTGGCTGCAATCGATCGGAATATTCCATTTCATTTTTTCCCCGGCGAGCGCCGCGGCATGATCGCATGGGCGACGATCGGCGGTATTATGCTTGTCGGCGGATGGATTATGAGTCTCTATCCGCCGCAGGTGCAGGCCCAGATCCGTTCGGCCATCATTCGTCCGATTGGCGAATCCAGTGTGCCGATCTTGAAGAATTTCGTCACGCAGTCAGACCAGCTTTTCAACTTTTTGAACCGTTTTCAGTCCCGACAAGGGGAGTAGGGTATTGGGGTTTAGATCTTTCACACCTTCGACGCGTTGCGTTTTTCGTTTGTTTACGCTAGAATTGGTTCGCTATGATTCGTACGCGCATCGCCCCGTCTCCCACCGGCTATTTGCATATCGGTACTGCACGCACCGCGCTTTTTAACTATCTGTTCGCGCGGAAGATGGGCGGAAAGTTTGTCGTGCGCATTGAAGACACTGATCGCGAACGCTCACGCCCCGAATTTGAAAAAGATATTCAAGAGGGGCTTGCATGGCTCGGTATTCATTGGGACGAGGGACCCGACGTCGGAGGAGAGTACGGACCCTATCGTCAGAGCGAGCGAACCGGCATATATCGGGAATATCTTGAGCGGCTTGAGGCGGACGGCAAAGTATATCGGTGCTTCTGTACTGTCGAAGAGTTGGAAAAGGAGCGAGAATTGCAACTTTTGGCAAAGCAGCCGCCGCGATACTCCGGTACATGCGCACATCTCTCGGCTGATGACGCCGCGCGTCTTGAGCGAGAAGGCCGCTCGTCGGTGATCAGATTCCGGATGCCGCTTGCACCGATTGCCGTTACTGATCTGATACGCGGCCCGCTTCACTTCGATCCCGTGACATTTGATGACTTTGTCATTGCAAAAGATTTTGATTCCCCCTTGTATAACTTTGCCGTTGTTGTCGACGATCATCTGATGAAAATCTCGCACGTCATCCGCGGCGAGGAGCACATATCAAACATTCCAAAGCAGGTCGCCCTCGCTTCTGCGCTTGGGTGCGCCATTCCGGAATTTGCCCATGCGCCGCTCATTCTCAACCCCGACCGGAGCAAGCTCTCGAAGCGACAGAACAAGGTTTCGCTCCTGGAGTATCGCGATGAGGGGTATCTGCCGCAAGCCCTCATTAATTTTATCGCTTTTTTGGGATGGAATCCGGGAGGGGAAAACGAGCTATTTTCGCTGACCGAACTTGAAGACCTCTTTGATCTCTCTCGCGTCCACAAGGCAGGGGCTATTTTCGACCTCCAAAAACTTGACTGGTTTAATGGGCAGTACATCCGTTCCTCCTCGTTATCTGATCTTGTCAGGGAGGCAACGCCATTCCTCGAACGTGCGGGACTCATCTCGCGAGGCGGGGAAGGGGAGTTCGTTATACCAGAGACCGGAGAACGGGTCAGCGTCGATTGGTTGGAGCGCGTTGTGTCACTTGAACAGCAGCGGATGAAAAAGCTATCGGATCTGCCCGAATCCACAGCCTATTTCTTCAAAAAAGTGTTATCATATAGCTATGAGATCCTGTCCTGGAAGGGAATGAGCAGAGAGGACGTTTCAGCGAGCCTTGATTTTTCCTATCGCGTTTTGGATGCGCTGAAAGCCGAAGCATTTGCGCCAGGCGAACTTGAGACGGCATTAAAAGAGGCTATTTCGGCATCCGGACAGCAAAATGGAGCCATTCTGTGGCCGCTTCGCGTAGCACTGACAGGCATGAAAGCGAGCCCGAGTCCGTTTGAGGTCGCTTCGGTTCTCGGTAAGGACAAGACTCTTGCACGAATCACGGACGCGAAACAGTCCCTTTAGCGAAAGAGGCATACCCTCAAGCGGGTGCCTGAGCGAGGCGTCTGCCGGTAACCAAACATTTGCAATCTCAAAGATCCATGCCGTCGAGATTTGTATTACGAGGAAAGGGTGGTGTTGTGCGAGGGATCGTCGTCGCGTTTTTTGTGCTATCCGCATTCTTCGGAGTTTCTGCGCTGCATGCGCAAAGTCAGTCCGGCGTCACTGTTCTTGACCTGACACAACAGATTCAAGGCAAGAAAAGCTCAATAGCCGACCTAAAGGCAAAAATTTCCCAGTACGAGAAAAACATTCGCGCTCGGCGGGCCGAAAAGGCGAGTCTTGAAAACGAGCTGGCCATTATTGAAGATAGCGTCAACAAGAAAATTCTTGATATTGAGGCTCTGCAGATCGAGATCGATCAATTGCAGCTTGAGGGCGAGCAAGCTGCGCTGCAAATAGAGCATAAGGATGCTGAAATCCGGCTTTTGAAGCAGCGGCTGAGCGAGTTTTTCCGCGTCCTCTACGAGAATAGCCAGCGTGACACGATCGAGATTTTCTTTTTGAACGAGAATTTTTCGGATTTTTACGATGCGATGCGATCCCTTGAGAGTGTGCAATACGACATTAAGGAGTCACTTGATCGTATTCAGGAGTTGCGCGATCAGCTTCAAGTCCACAAGTCGACTGTTGAGAACAACCGCGAGCGGCGGGAAGAGCTGATGGCGGAACTGAACAAGCAAAAAGAGAGTCTTGATGAGAATCGGCAGTATAAGCAGCAGTTGATCGTACAGTCGGTTTTGTCTGCTGACCGATTCCAGGACTTACTCAATCAGGCGCGGCGTCAGCAAGCGGAGATAGATAGCGATATTGCGCGGTTAGAACTCAAGATGCGCGAGGCCTTGCGTCTGCGGGGAAGGGGAGAAGTCAGTCTGGGTTGGCCGGTCAGTCCCGCACGCGGCATCTCGGCGTACTTTTACGACAAAACGTATCCATATCGCTATGTTTTTGAGCACCCAGCCATTGATATACGCGCATATCAAGGCACCGAAGTGCGCGCTGCAGAGGATGGATACGTCGGTCGCGCAAAGGATAACGGATTGGGGTATAGTTATATCATGATCCTTCATGACAAGGGCCTTGCAACCGTCTACGGCCACATAAGCAGAATTTTGGTTGCGCAAGATTCCTACGTGCAAAAAGGACAAATTATCGGTCTTTCCGGAGGATCTCCCGGTACGCGCGGTGCAGGTCCATTTACGACGGGTCCGCATCTGCATTTCGAGGTGCGCGTCAATGGTATACCGGATGATCCGCTGAAGTATTTGCCATAGTCTTCTAGTAAAATCCTTTTAATAAACGAGGAGCGCGATTCGCGCCCTTTTTTATTTGCGCGCGGTAGAGCATTATGATACGCTAATTCCGAAAGGTTTTCTGATGCACTAAAGGAGGCCTCGTTGGGTAAAAAGCGCGCGGTAAAGGGACCAGCAAAGACGACGCAGTCGCTGCAGTCCGGACAGTTTACGAGTAAGCGAGTCGAACGCCCGATTACTCAAAAGCTTTCTCGCGCAGAGGCGCTGATGCGTGCAGAGAGGTTCTGTCGAAAGCCGAGCGAAGCGCGGCAGGAGGCGCGCCTCAGTCAGTTCCTTCGACACATGTGGGATACGAGCACCGACTGGCAGGCGGTTGAGGGAGTCTCAAACGCCTTCGTTGGTGCGTCCCGTGACGATGGCGATCGCCCCATGACTCTTACGATCATGAGGCGCGAGCTCGAGGAGCAGGGGGCCACATACTTCATGCCGGTCGAGGTCATCGAGTCGTTCGATTCGCATGAGGACGGCGAGAAGATCACACCCGGCTATCGGATCGGACCCACTATTCCGTATTCCGAGGTGTACAACCTCTTTCTCATTGCGCTCCTGGACGATCTCTTCCCGCTCGTGAAAATGAGGGTAGAGGAGCCAGGGGAGTTTGAGAAGGTGCGGCAGGAGGTGATGCGGCAGAAGCACCATCGGTCGCTGATCGGGATGCACGAGATAGTCGGCTTCCTCCGGTCAACGGCCGAGAGCAGTACGCTTGCGCTCTTGCGCCGGATGCGGCCGACCGGCGACGCATCGCAGGTTGCCGCAAATACTAAGGGCTACAAGGCGCCGCGCGGCCGGAGGCGCGTCAGTATGTAGAGAAGGCGAGGTGCAGGTTTTTTGATCAAGACCCGCACCTCTTTTGGTTTATCCACCGTAGAGAAAGTAAAAATACGCTATATTTAAACTGAGTATAATATCTCTAATGCTCAGTCAGTAAGCGAAAAATAATGGATGTTCGGTATGCTTCCAGAGCTTGATAACTTTCTTCTGCATATCCAGGTCAATAACTACTCGCACGAGACCCTCTATAATTATGAGAAGGATTTGCGCGTTTTTGAAAATTTTCTTGCACATGAGGTTCGACAATCATTTGCATCAGTTACCAAAAAAACTATCGAACAGTATAAGGCATTTCTTGTATCACGCGATCGCAAGACAGCCTCTGAACAGAAAGCAAAGAAGTTGCTATCTGCAGGCTCAATCAATCGTAACCTCTCGAGTCTCAGAAGCTACCTGAAATATCTGATCGAGATGGATATTCCCGTACCTTTGCCGCCTGATGCAGTCCGCATGGTAAAGACAGAAAAAAAACACGGTCGGGTCGGAGAACTCGAGGAGCTCGTCCGCCTTATCGAGTCCCCTACTATTATCGAAAAAAATGTACTCATCGGAATCAGAAATCGTGCAATGCTTGAGGTGTTGTTTTCAACGGGCATGCGCATTTCTGAACTCCTAAGTTTAAGTCGCGCGCAAATCGATGAAACGGGTCGAATTTTTATTCGCGGCAAAGGAAAGAAAGAGCGTTTTGTTTACCTTACTCCCCGTGCGTATGAGTACATCAAATATTATCTTGCAAAACGCACTGATGACTTCCCTGCTCTTTTTATTCCGTATCGAGGTGCGAATGCCGGCTCGAAAGATGGAAGAATATCAACGAATTATTTGCAGGAGCGAATCAAGAGGTATCGCGAAATTCTTCAGATAAATATACCGATTTCAGCGCATTCCTTGCGCCATGGATTTGCGACATACTTAGCTGAATCTGGTGCAAACCCTGCTGCTATTCAGATACTTCTTGGCCACGAATCGCTCGACACGACAACGCGGTACGTTCATGCGTCGGATCGGTATGCGGAAAAAACGCATCGAACGTATCACCCCCTTAAAAAGAAAATAGAATAACATGCAAAAGGCCGGCGCTCCAAGAGAGGACCGCCGGCGCGAGCGCGAGTGGATACCTGACGCGTTAAAATATTTCTACGAGAACATGCACGCACGCACGATCGCTATCGCGGATACGCTTGAGAATGTGATCCAGAATATCAGATGCGACATGCGCGCAGTTTCGGTAGTACGACTGCAGACGCTCGACGTCTCGTACGTAAAACAGGGCTTCAGTAATGATCTGTTTCCCGTGCCTGGTGTCAGAGCCGAATCGGTCGCTCGGGTTCCGAGCACGGGTTTGTGGATGGGCACCTCCTTCCTCAATGATCAACTCGCAAAGGAGTGCGTCCGAAGCTTCAAGGCAATGGAATGGATGAGTACGCGGTATCTGCTGCGAGTTCACGCATTCCTCTGATTCAAGGAATGCGATTATTGCTTTTTGCTTCATGATCCTGCCTTTCACCTGCCCCGCTCATCATTGACGAATATATCTCGTCAATTCTTACGTCTGTCTGTCTGACAGCGACATCTCCCCCGCTCCGGTTCCGGTAAACTGCTTGAACAAACGAAGTAAACTCTTTCTTGAATCGATCGGTATGAAATGTCGCGGCGTGTTCCCGGATGCGGTGCGGATTGAAATTCCTTTCATTAAATCGGAGGAGTGCAGAAATAAGCGCGGCGTAATCCTGTTCCGTGAAAAAAATTCCCGTTTCTCCGTCAATGACCGTTTCCAGTGCGCCGCCGGCCGCATAGGCTATGACCGGCCGTCCCGCAGCCATTGATTCAAGAGCTGTAAGGCCGAAGTCTTCCTCTTGGGGATTAATGAAGGCCCGTGCCTCGCTGTACAGCTTTGAACGAATCTCATCCGTAACGGTGCCAAGAAACTCGATATTTTTCTTCGCTCTTTTTTTTAGCAGCCCGTACTCCGGTCCATTTCCAAAAATCTTGAGGGGAAAACCAAGATGATTAAATGCGTCAACAATAAGATCGAACCGCTTATAGGGAACCATCCGCCCGCCGGCTAGGAAATACTGTTTTTGCTTTTCAGAGATGGAAAATGCATCAATATCGACTGACGGATGTATCACTACGCTTTCGCGGCGGTAATATTTTTTAATGCGCTGCGAAACCGCATGGGAGTTTGCAATGAAAAAATCGACACGATCAGCTGCGAGTCTGTCCCAGTGGCGCAACCGTGCAAGAAGCGGCGGAAGAACGTGTCGCATTATTCCTCCTCCCCTCTTCAGTTCCCGTACATACGAATGGGTATCTGTCCACAGATACCGCGTCGGCGTATGGCAGTAGCAGATATGCAGAGTATGCGGTTTTAAAATGACGCCTTTTGAAAAAGCCGAACTGCTGGAGATAACGACATCAAACTCAGACAGGTCATACAGCTCTGTTGCCAGCGGCATCAGCGGTAAGAGCCACTGATACATGCGTTGATTAAATGGCACATGCCGCAGAATCGAGGGTCGTATGGTCGATGGGTGAAAGATTTCGCCGAACTCCCGTTCGTCGTAGACAAGCGTGTAGATCGGAGCATCAGGAAAAATCTCATGCATGATCCGAAGGACACGTTCCGCTCCTCCGTTCTGGCTACTCGGCAGATGATCGTGGACGAGCGCAACTTTCATAATATATAATTGCGTGTTCGATTATACGCGTGACTTCCGCAAAATGACGGCAAGAGGTGTCTTGAAGAGAATGACGAGGTCGAACCAAAACGACCACTGCTCAATGTAAAAAATATCGAGCTTTGCCTCACTCTCGAAATTCAGGTCGCTTCTCCCGCTGATTTGCGCAAGACCTGTCACTCCGGGCTTCACGCTGAAAAGCTGATGATGATGCGTTCCGTATCCCGCGACTTCTTGGGGCATATGCGGCCGCGGACCGACAAGACTCATGTTGCCGATCAAGACATTTATGAATTGCGGCAATTCATCAAGACTTGTGCGCTCCAAAAAGCGGCCAACGCGCGTGCGGCGCGGATCATTAAGAACCTTGAACACCGGGCCCTCGCGCGTGCTTCGCTCTTTCACAAGCTTTTCCTGATACGCCTCAGCCCGTCCCGCCGCGTCATAGTCAGGGCCGGTACAATGCTCAGTATACATCGATCGAAACTTGTACGTGACGAATTTTCCCCGCGGTCCGACCCGGATATTGCGATAGATAACAGGGCCTGGCGAGTCAAGTTTAATCATGATAGCGATGACTGCATACAGTGGCAGGCAGATGACAAGAAGAATAAGGGCGCCAGCAATGTCGAAGGCGCGCTTCAGTATTTTGCCCCAGCCGTCGAGGCGAGTTCGACGAACCTCGACAAGTGGGATGCCGCCAACCATGCCGAGCGCAAGTTTTTTGCCGCCGATGATATCAGCCGAATAGCGGATCGGGATATGGTTCACTTGCGCGAAATCGAAAAGCGCATTCAGCTGCTCTGAGGTAATCCCTTCCTTGAGGACGAAAAGCTCATCGATGCCGCATTGATCTGCAAGGGTACGGATTTTTTCCCGTGCCGTCGCGTCGAAATCACGGAAGTGGCAAGCAACTTTATATCCGAGTGATGGGGTTGTCGCGATTGCCTGTACAAGCTCCTCACAACTCTTCGTATCGCCGATGATCGCGATCGGGTGAAGGCCGATGCCATTGCGAAACAGCACATATCGGATGCCGTGCAATACGGACCGACCCAGAATCACACATACGATCGAGAGAATCCACCCGGCAAGAACGATAAATCGGGAGCTGAACAGTTCATTGATAAAAAAAATAAAAACGATGACCGACATGATACTTGTCGAGCACGCGCTTGCTATTTTTTGTATCTCGTTGTGAATGCGATTGTGCCCGATCTGATAGAGTCCGGCGAGCGCAAAAAAAATAAGCGTCAGGACGGCAACACCGACTGTCGCACCTCCATACCAAGAGAACGGCAACTCGTAAATAACGGGCCTGATGTCAGACAATGTCTGGAAACGCAAAAAATACGCGGCAAGACCCGCCGCAATAAGCATTGCAAAGTCGAGGGGTACGAGCACTGACGCAAAAATAAGATCTGAGCGTTTCATAATCCCCTTGCCTTAGACTCCCTTTGTGTGCGCAATTTTGGTGCCCTTATTGCCCTGCAATGAGCACGTTGCACGCCGTTCATGTTGAAAAATGATAATGCGTCAAAAACCGATAAGCCGAATTCTGTCGCGCTCTGATTACGCGCGTAACGCGCAAAAGAACGCGGGTGATCATCTCTCTAGCCCTGCCATTACTGACAGGATCATGCGAGCGCCATGGCTCTTGCATCTGGTAGGTGTTTGCCAAGCACCGGCATCACTGCCGGCCTGGTGCGCCCTTACCTGCTCTTCTCGCTCGGCACAGCCCCGTTTCTTCCGCTGCAGTGGAAGGAACATACCGGCCTTATCCCCTGAGGCGAGAATGACTCGTCTCTCAAAGAAAAGGCCAGTAAAAAAGCATCGGCATAAAACGGTATGGCTGCGACGAACGAAAAGAGGCAGTCGGCCCTTATCGGGCCTCCGCACCATTTCATCCTTACCCATCACGCACCGCCGAAAGGCGCTGCGCATCGGGGCGGTATCTTATCCGGCGTGACTGCCGGACTCCCGAATGGGACTTTTCTGTTGCTCCGCTTCACGAATGTAAAGCGAAATCTGTACGCGATAAACATACAGACACTTTCCCGTAAGGTTCTCCGTTTTTCTTTGCATCCAGAGAGGCGTACTGCGCACGAACACGCGCCACGAGCGTCGTGGGTGCACGCGCAGAGTATCCTGATCTGTCTCGCGTTCAACGGATAACTCAGGTCGCCGTTAGCGACTACCCTTGTCTTTCAATGAGGGTATGCACCTCCATTGAAAGGATGTTCGGACTTTCCTCTCCGCCATCCTCAAAAGAAGAGACGGAGCGATCACCTGGTTTTTGGCCGCATTATCAATGTTCAACAATCGGATAGTGACCAGTATACGCTAATTCCCGCTTTCCGTCAAGGCGGGAATTGACGCGCTTTGAGGCGGGAGACTTATTGCGGCTTGATCCCTATTCCCTTACTCGCCAGATGCTCATCGATCGCCTCGTTGACGAGTCGATCGGCCTCCTTGTTTTTTTCGCGGGGAACATGCATGAACGAGATGTTTTTAAAGAGGGATGCCAAGTTCCACGCGCGCAGAAAGAGCGGTGCGAGCGCCGCATCCTTGACGCGGTATTCCCGATTGAGCTGTTTTACGACAAGCTCGCTGTCAAGGCGACAGGAGACATCTGTCGCGCCGAGTTCATGGGCCTTTTCAAGCGCGGAGACAAGCGCGCGATACTCAGCCTGATTATTTGTCGTCTCCCCGATGTATTGCTTGATATGATAGGTTTCGCCCGTCTGCTCGTCTTGCAGATGCGCACCGATGCCCGCCGGTCCCGGGTTGCCGCGCGCACCGCCATCCGTATGAATGAGAAATGATTTTTTCATAATCGAGCTTCTCGGGCTAATGCGATATGAGTGCTATACCTCTATGTTTTGACGGATATCAACAAGCGAAAGCTGGACCTCGGCTCGGCCATTCCACTGGTTTTTCTCCACGGTCGCTACGCAATCAATCCTATCACCTGCCTGAAGGCGGTCAATCCACACACCGAAAGAAAAGCCGATTGCGCGTCGAAATACGCCCGCCTGCTCCACAGTCAGAGACAGATGCCGTCCGCCCGCTCCGACGGCCCGCATATCGGAAATCACGCAGGATTTGAACAGGAACTGCGGCCGCGGATTCTGCTGCCCGTGCGGCTCAAAGAGATTGAGGAGCTCCGCGAGCTCGAGATTCGCCTCCCTGAGAAAAAGTGACGCATCTATCGAGAGTGTCTGCACGAAGTCGCTCCCGGATAGCTGCGCCTCGGCAGCACGCTGACAACGAGATTCAAAATCCGAAAATTCGCACGCGGGCTTGAGGGCAAATCCTCCAGCGGCGGCATGTCCGCCGAATCGCTCAAAGCATTCCTCGAGCTCGCGGAAAAAATCCGTCAGGTGAAAGCCCTGAACGCTTCTGCCGGTTCCCGCTCGCGTCCCGTGCGCATCGGTAATGAGAAGGACCGGACGCTGGTACCGCTCGCAGAGTTTTCCGGCGACGAGCCCAAGAACGCCAAGCGGCCAGTTCGGCGCATAGGCAACAAGGATGGGTGCGCCGGACTGCGCCTTGACAGCAAGGAGTTGATCCGCCTCTCGCAGAATGCGGTCAGTCAGCGTGCGCCGCTCCGTATTTTTCTCGTCAAGAAATTTTGCGAGGGCGGCTGCCGTCTCGGCTTCCCGTGCCGTCAATAGTGCGAAAGCGGTCTTGCCGTGTTCCATGCGGCTTGCCGCATTGAGCCGGGGGCCGATGGAGAATCCTATCGTGTGAGCTGTCACGGCAGTATCCCGTGCGGAGGCAAACTCAAGAAGCGAACGCAGACCGGGACGGCGTGTCTGGTTCAGCGCCATCAGTCCGTACCTGACAAAGGCGCGGTTTTCCCCAAGGAGGGGCATGCAGTCGCCGATCGTTGAAATGCAGACCATTTCCAAGAGCCATTTTTCAAAAGCTTCCCAATTGACGGGACTGCCGTCCGCATTGCGGCCCTCGCGCTTAAGCGCGGCAAACGCCTCAGGACTCTCCGTCCGAATCAGGGCCTGAATAAGCTTAAAAGCCGTTCCCCCGCCCGCAAGGTCCTTAAAGGGGTATCGGTCGGCGCGCACACGCGGATGAATGATTGCGTAGGCCGCCGGAATGTCTGCGGGATTTTCGGGTACATGGTGATGATCAGTGATAATGACATCAATGCCCCGGTCCCGCGCGACATCAACCTCCTGCTTGTTTGAAATTCCGCAATCGGTCGTGATTATGAGGCGCGCCCCGCCATCAGCGAGTGATGAAATGCCAGCCGCTGTCAGTCCATATCCATCGCGCTCGCGATGATTCATATATACCTCGACAGGTACGCCCAGAGCAGCAAAAAATTCATACAAAATTGCCGAGCCGCACACGCCGTCGACATCATAATCGCCATAAATTGCTATACCTTCTTTTTTTGTGACTGCCGCAACTATGCGGTCGACAGCGCGATGCATATCGTCAATCAAAAAGGGATCGTGCGTATGCTCGTCGTAGTGAGGGTACAGGAAGTCGATCGCTTCTCGGCGCGTTCGGATGCCTCTGGTATACAGCAATTGGGCAATGAGCGGATTATCATGCAGAGAAATCAAAAAATCCTCACTCGCGCGGGGAGCAAGGATCCATGAAGCACTCATAGCAAAAACGATCCGGTATGGAGAATGCCTATTGCGCCGGCCGCCGGCGATGCTGTTGAGTAAAAATGGCGCCAGCGCCGAGCATAAGCACGCCGAGTCCCGCTGCGCTTGCCGCGGTCAGCTGTTGGTAGGGATCCATTTTTTCCCAAAAGTTTTTTTGTGCGACTCGCGTATTTTCTGGTGAAGGCAACACGACCGCGGTAACGCTTGCCTGATATTGCGCATTGCTGCCGAATGATACGAGCATAATGGAGGTGAAAACCATGGTGAACGATGCGATCGCAAGTACGCTGTGATCGAAGCGAACCGGCATGTGCCAGATTGATTTCTTCTCTATGATGATCACTTCCTCTGCCTGCTGAAGATTTTCTGCGATGATCGGTTTCGTGGTTGCGACGCGAACAGTCCTTTTACGCGCCGATGTCTTGGACGTGGCGGTATTTTTTTTGCGTGCAACTCCCGAAGTGGCTTTTTTGCGAACGGCGGACACTTTCGGACGTGCCGGCGTTTCGCCCTTTACGGTTGATGCAGCGAATTTTTTCTTGGTAGCGACAGGCATAGGGACGAGAGAGCGCTAATAAATAAGAGAGACGCCCGGTACGATGAACGAGAGAAGCATGCCCGTCACAATCACGATAGTGACAAAAACCCAGATGATCTTATGTGTTCGTTTCGATAGCGTCATATGTATAGATGTCATTATATCTCAGAAAAAATAATACCACTGTTTATAAGTATCTGGCTGGGGCGGGGCAATGAGTGGTATTTGTGATTTATTGACTTCGTCGCAGACAATGGTAGGCTTTCAAATGCGCGCAATACGACTCTCGAGAGGATTGCCCATTGATCGATGATGACGCAGTAAAGTTTGCGGAGAGACTTGATTTACTCCAGGTATACGGCTTTGATCCAATCGACATTGCACTTTCGCTTACAATACTGCTTGCTGAAGCAGTCGGCGTGGATCCCCGGGAGGCAGTGAAGGGAGACGCGTCTGGTCGAATGGCCGCGCTTCTTGAAAGCGGCGGATTGTGCGTCATCGACCGCAGGGTGCGTCGCACGCTGCATGCGCATCTTGCGCTCGGCAGCCATGTGACTGAGGTGAATGACGACACGACACTGGATCGGATTGCCGCACTCACAGCAGGCTCGATTTGCATCTTCCTCAGACACTGCCTTGAGGATCTGGAGGCCTTGGCCCAGACGATCCGGCGGCCGCACACCGGAGAAGGTGCGTATGAGATAACGCTCATATGAGGTTCCGTAAATCCTGCGGAACCTCATTACTTTTTTTCTGAATGATCCTTTAGCGCCGCAAAATCGAGAGGTACGCCTCGGTCGGAATATCCACCTTACCGCCGCTTGCCATCCTCTTTTTCCCCTTTTTTTGTTTTTCCAGCAGTTTCTGCTTTCTCGTAACATCACCACCATACAGTTTTGCGGTGACATCTTTTCTAAAAGGGGCGATGCGTTCCGAGGCGATGATTTTTGAGCCGATCATTGCCTGAATCTTAATCTCGAACTGCTGACGCGGCAGCATCTCTTTGAGAGACTCGGTGATTTTTCTGCCGATGCGATAGGCGTCGTCCTGATAGACAATAGATGAGAGCGCCTCAACGAGCGAGCCGGCAACGGAAATATCCAGACGAACGACATCGGCAGCGCGGTAATCAATCACCTCGTAATTCAGCGACGCATATCCGGAAGAGACGCTCTTGAGTTTATCATAAAAATCAACAAGAATCGCGGAGAGCGGCAGTTCGAAATGAAGAATCACGCGCGTTCTCTCTCCCGGCGAGCCGGAGGCAAGATACTCGGTATTTTTATAGATTCCTCTTTTTTCTGAGGCAAGGCCCATGACCGCTCCGAGCGTTGACTCCGGCGTAACAATGTCGGCGCGCACCCACGGCTCTTCAATAGCCATATTCGGCTGTGATGTCGGCATCTCAAGCGGACTGTGAATGACGATCGGTTCCTTCCCGGGAACAGTAACCTTGTACGCAACAGACGGGACCGTCACAATCAGGTCAAGATCGTATTCCCGCTTCAGGCGTTCTTGGATAATCTCAAGATGCAAGAGTCCCAAAAAGCCGCAGCGGAAGCCGAATCCGAGCGCCGGGGAGTGCTCCGGCTCGTATGTAAGGGCCGCATCATTAAGTTTGAGCTTTTCAACGGCATCCCGAAGATACTTAAACTGATCTCCATCGCGGCAGAAGAGGCCGGCAAAGACCATGGGTTTGACCTCCTTGTATCCGGGACAGGGCGGTGTTGATTTTTGAGAGGCAAGAACGATCGTATCGCCGACGCGGCACTCAGAAACCTCCTTGAGACCCGTGACAATATACCCGATCTCGCCAGAAACGAGCCGCTTTGATGGGCGATACTTAGGTGTGAAATGCCCGACCTCGAGGGCTTCGCCGATACTGCCCGTAGCCTTAAAACTCAAACGCGCGCTCTGCTCGATGATGCCGCCAAACAAACGGACATACGCGACAACGCCGCGGTACTCGTCGTAAATCGAGTCAAAAATAAGCGCTTGCGGCGCTGCATCGCCGGTGTCGGTACGTGGTTGGGAAATGCGCTGGGCAATGGCTGCAAGAAGCGCATCAATACCCTCCCCCGTCTTTGCCGAAACGGCGCAGATATCCTCAGGCGCACAGCCGAGCAAATCGACAAGTTCGCGCGAGACCTCTTCGCGGCGGGCGCTTGGGAGATCGATTTTATTGATAACAGGAATAATCGTCAGATTCTGCTCGATCGCAAGATACAGGTTTGCTATCGTTTGCGCCTGGATGCCTTGCGAGGCGTCAACCAAAAGAACTGCCCCCTCGACTGCGGCAAGAGACCGAGATACCTCATAGGTAAAGTCGACATGGCCGGGCGTGTCAATGAGATTGAAGACGAACGGTACGCCGTCGATTTCGTGCTCCATGCGAACGGGTTGCAACTTGATCGTGATCCCGCGCTCGCGCTCCAGGTCCATCTGGTCGAGGAGCTGCTCCTTCATCTCTCTGCGAGAAATCGTGCCGGTGCGTTCAAGAAGACGGTCAGCGAGCGTGCTTTTGCCGTGATCAATATGGGCAATGATGCAGAAATTTCTGATATTCATGGAATTGGTGAGTTGTTCCTTATTCTGGAATGATAACAGAGACAATTCTGACTTTCGAGGAGTCGGCGAATGGCTGGATGGACGCGGTCTGATAGAAGTCGTTTGGTCGCGTTCTGATCTCGGATACGGTTCCGATAAGTAATCCCTGCGGAATCCCCTCCTCTAAACCGGCAGTTACGACGATGTCATTCACAGAAATTTTTTCCGTGATGGGAATGAGATCCATGACGAGTCCGAGTTGAAATTCGCCCCGAATAATGCCGGTCGCGTTTGAACGGGCAAGAATAGACGCGATCAGCCGACTTTCTTTGTCTGAAAGCAACAAGACGTGAGCCGATGAATCCGATACTGCCGCGGTCTTTCCGACAAGCTGCCCGCTGTCGGTAATGACTGCTCGATTCTCTCCGACCCCATCGCGCCGCCCCTTGTCAATGACAATGCTGTTGAGCGCCCCGTTGGGACTGACACCGATCACATGTGCGAGGATAGAGCGCCCGGTAGATCGCTTTTTGAACTCTAACTGCGCGCGTAACGTCTCATTTTCCGAGAGAGCTCCCTTGAGCTCCGCATTTTCCTGGCGGAGACGGTCGAGCTCGCTACTCATTCGAATCCGCTCCTGATCAGTAGCACCCCCCAGTGAGGAGAGAAAGCCGGCAACCGACCGCGTACTATCTGACACGGACGATGCCGCACGGCCGAGCGATGACACGATTACAGACGCGACCGGCGCCAAGACGCCCAATGCGTGAAGGGCGATGAGCACACCCCCGACAATACCAATGCGGGCATACTGGGGAATCCGTGGCATTCTCATCGCTTCCAAGCCTCAACGGCATTCGGCACCATGACGTTGCGTAAAAATTCCAGATCATCCAAGAGTGCGGCTGTTCCTCTGACAACGCAGGTCAGCGGATCCTCCGAAATCATGACCGGTATGCTTGTGGCGGTCGAGATAAGGCGGTCGAGTCCCTGCAAAAGAGCGCCGCCGCCAGTGAGGAGAAGGCCGTTTTCGTAAATGTCCGATACCAATTCAGGCGGGGTCTGCTCGATTGTTGTTTTGATATTATCCACGATTGTGCGCACCGAGCGGGTCAACGCTTCCCGCACCTGAGCGTCATCCATAATAATTTCCTTTGGCAAGCCGGTAAGAAGATCGCGACCGCGAACCTTCATGTATAACTGTTCGGGCAGCAAGTCAGCAGAGCCGATCTTTATCTTGACCTGTTCTGCCGTACGCTCTCCTAGAAGCAAATTAAACGAGTCACGAGCGTATCGGATAATGTCCTCGTTGAGCTCGTTCCCGGCGACCTTCAGCGACTTTTGCGTGACAATACCGCCAAGCGAGATCACGGCGATGTCGGTCGTTCCGCCGCCGATGTCAACGACGATCTGGCCGCTGGAATTTTGGACGGGCAATCGCGCGCCGATCGCTCCTGCCATCGGTTGCTCGATAAGGTATACCTCGCGCGCACCAGCAGAAAACGCCGCATCCTCGACGGCCTTGCGCTCCACCTCGGTAATATCCAGCGGGATGCCGATAACCACGCGCGGGCGCGGAGAGAATCCGAACGCCTCTTTGTGAACCTTGCGGATAAAATACTTGAGCATTTTTTCCGTTACCTCAAAGTCCGAAATAACGCCGTCAACAAGCGGTTTTGTCGCGACAATATGGGCCGGCGTTCTGCCGACCATTTTGTAGGCCTCATGCCCGACGGCCAAAATCTGGTCGGTGCGATTATTCACCGCGACAACCGACGGCTCATTAATGACAATGCCCTTGTCATGTACGTAGACAAGGGTATTTGCCGTGCCAAGGTCGATGCCCAGGTCATTCGAGAATTTTCCGAAGAAGCTGTTGAAGGGGTTCATGATGTTGCTTTCTGTCTGAGGCCCGAGGGAAGCTCGTCAAAGGAATACAGCTTCGCATCTTTTTGAGATCGCGACTTTGCCTCGTACTTGTTTTCCGCAAGCGTCCGTTCACTGATAACGAAACGCTCTGGTATGCCAATAAGATCGGCATCCTTCAACTTTTCTCCAGCGGAGATTCCCCGCCTCTCATCGATGAGGAAGTCATCGGACCAGTCGCCGAAGATGGATGTCGAAAGTTCGATGGCTTTTTTCTCAATCTTTGCATTTGTTTCCTCATCGCTTCCAAAGAGACAGACGATGTGCGCACTGTACGGCGCTACCGACTCCGGCCAGACGATGCCGTTCTCGTCATGGTGCGCCTCGACGATCGTGCCCATGATGCGCGACGTGCCAATGCCGTAACAGCCCATCAGGACCGTATGCTTTTCCCCTGCCTCATCCGTGTATGAGAGGTCGAATGGTTCGGAGTATTTTGTGTTGAGTTTAAAAATATTTCCAATCTCGCTTGCCTGCTTTGGCTCGCCTTTTTTCCCGCATTTGACGCACGCCCCATCCTCGCTAATTTCCTTGTTGACGGCATAATCGCAGGCCGCACAGTAGTATATCAAATCCTCTCCTGTTGCAGTTTCGACCTGGAACTCGTGCGAGTATTTCGAGAAGGTGCCGCCGGATGCCTCGGTTAGGATGGCGCGAAGGCCAAGCGTTTCGAACAGAGCGCGGTACGCTTCTATCACGCGGGTGTAATACTCATCAAGCGACTCGGCGTCTGCATGAAATGAGTACATATCCTTCATGCGAAATTCGCGTCCGCGCAAAAGGCCCGACTTGGCGCGCGGCTCATCGCGGAATTTCGTCTGAATCTGAAAAACCGAAAACGGCAGATCTCGGTATGACTGGAGGTAGCGCTTGGCGACCGGCACGACGACCTCTTCGTGCGTCGGTCCCAATGCATATTCAAACCCATGGCGCGACTCTATCTTAAAAAGCGCGTCAAGCGTATCCCAGCGTCCTGTCGTCTCCCAATACTCCTTCGGGTGCAAAGCGGGAAGAAAGATCTCTTGACTGTCAACGCTGCGCATATGGCGCCGTACCTGCTCTTCAATTTTTTGCAGCACCCGAGTGCCGAGGGGCAAATACGAGTAGACGCCGGCCATATTTTTCTGCACAAACCCGGCGCGCTCCAGGAGCTGCGCGTTCACGGCCGTCTCGTCCCTTGGAGACTCTTTGCTTGTTTTTGTGAAGAGTTGCGACTGAAGCATAGACATTTTCACGCCTTGCGGCTTATGATGCGAGAAGGCTATTCCCCGTCATTTCAAGCGGTTTTGGGATGCCCATAAGTTCTAAGACGGTTGGCGCGACATCCGACAGGATACCACTGGTTTCCAAAATGCTCAAATCCTTGCTTGAAACGTCGACTTCATCCAAAAGCGCGCCTTCAAGCTGCCGTGAGACAATGATGCACGGAACAGGGTTGTTGCTATGTTCCTTATCGATGATGCCGGTCTTCAGATCGATCATATTCTCGGCATTACCGTGGTCAGCCGTAATAATCGCAGCCCCCCCGACCCCGAGCGTATCGGTTATGATCCGTTTGAGGCACCCATCTATCGTCTCAACAGCTTTGATCGCCGCCTTGATATTTCCGGTGTGACCAACCATGTCGGCGTTGGCGAAGTTGATTGCAATAAAGTCGTACTCCCCACTCTTGATAGCTTCAGTGGCCGCGCTCGTAATCTCGCGCGCGCTCATTTCAGGCTTCTTGTCGTATGACTCGACGCTTGGAGACGGGATCATGACCCTGTTTTCTCCTGGAAAGGGATCTTCTCGTCCGTCGTTCAAAAAGTACGTGATGTGCGCGTACTTCTCGGTCTCAGCGACATGAAGCTGCTTTTTGCCGCTCTCGCTGATTACTTGGGCAAGCGAGTTGCGGATTGTCTGGGGCTCGAATGCCACCCGAACGGGCAGCGAGGGATCGTATTGCGTAAACGTCGTGAAGGAGAGATCTGAGTATTTTTTCTGGGCAAACTTGTCGAAGTCCGGATCAGTGAACGCCCGGGTGAGTTGGCGTGCACGATCGGCGCGGATGTTGAAAAAAATGACAGCATCTCCGTCCTCAATAGGGTGCGCTGTGCCGCTTTCATCCGTAATAACAGTGGGGACAAATTCCTCGTCATAGATATGGTTCTCGTATGAGGCGTGTACGGCCGCCTCCGGATCGGCATATACGAACTCGCTTGCGCCTTTTGCCATCGCGTTATACGCCATTTCGATGCGATCCCAATGACTGTCGCGATCCATCGCGTGGAAGCGTCCGGATATCGTGGCAATGCGTATGGCGGTATTCGCACAGTAATTTTTTAGCCCCTGAACAGTGCCAAGACCGCTTGCATAGGGCGTGTCACGTCCGTCAAGTATGACATGGAGGTATACGCGCGGAATTTGAGACCCTTTGGCAAGCTCCAGAAGAGCGTAGAGATGATCGATGTGGCTATGGACGCCACCGGTACTCGCAAGGCCGATGATATGCAGCGCGGAGTTTCGCTCCTTCACGTGCGCAAACGCATCGGCAATCGCCGGCCGATCGCCTATCGTCCCGTTTTTGATCATTGCATTCACGCGCGAAAGCTCCTGGAATACGATTCTTCCCGCGCCGATTGACATGTGACCGACCTCGGAGTTGCCAACTTCACCCCACGGCAATCCGGTCGCCTCGCCCGATGCCTGCAGGGTGCGTGTCGGGTACTGTGCGACCAAGGAGTCAAAAAATGGGGTTTTGGCGCGCGTTATGGCGTTTGACTGCGATGCGATATCAACGCCCCACCCGTCAAGAACAATGAGAACAACCGGGCGGTGGGATTCATGTGTGTTCATAGTCTGGGGACTTTATGTCCCTAACTCTCGTTCAATCTCCATGAGGCGATTGTACTTCTCCACGCGTTCCGAGCGCGAGAGGCTGCCGGTTTTAATATATTCTGCGTTTGTCGCGACGGCCAAATCGGCAATCGTCGTATCGCTTGTTTCGCCTGAGCGATGCGAGATAATAACTGTGTAGCCAGCTTCCCGGGCGAGCCGTATGCAGTCGATCGTCTCAGTGATTGTGCCGATTTGATTGAGCTTTATGAGGATAGCATTCGCGGCTCCCGTGTCAATGCCTCGCTGCAGCCTTTGCGTGTTTGTCACGAAGAAGTCATCGCCGACAAGCGCGATCTTTTTTCCGAGTTTTTTCGTCATTTCCCGCCAGCCATCCCAGTCGTCTTCCGCAAGGCCGTCCTCGATTGAGATGATCGGATATTTTTTTATCCACGACTCCCAGAGCGCGATCATCTGAGCGCTCGTGAGAACCTTATTGTCTTTTTTAAGGTTGTAGCGGCGCTTCTTGGCATCGTACAATTCCGATGTCGCCGGATCCGTTGCGAGTGCGACATCAGTGCCAGCGCGATATCCGGCGTGCTCGATCGCCTTCATGATGACCTTGAAGGCGTCTTCGTTTTTTGGAAGCGGCACGGCGTAACCACCTTCATCCCCGACAAGCGTTGAATACCCTTTCTTTTTCAGGACACTTCCCAATGCGTGAAAAATTTCCGCGCCGCAACGGACGCGGTCAGAGAATTTTTTCTGTCGCGGCACGATCATAAATTCCTGAAAGTCTAGTATCCAGCCGGCGTGCGCGCCGCCGTTTGCAATATTCATCATGGGATACGGCATCCGAAAGCCATCTTCCGGAAGGCCGTACACGCGGCGGATATATCGGTACAGAGGAATGCCGACACCCGCAGCGCCCGCGTGCATGGCAGCAAGCGATACGGCCAATATCGCATTTGCGCCGAGCTTTGACTTGTTTTCCGTGCCGTCGAGCGCGATCATGCACTCGTCGATCTCGCGGTGCCATTTGCGGCCCTTAAGTGCCGGCGCGATTTTTTCATTGATATTCCTTACTGCTGTGCGTACGCCTTTGCCGCCGTATCGCTTCACGTCGCCGTCGCGCAACTCAAGCGCCTCGTGCGAACCCGTCGAGGCGCCGGACGGTACGGACGCGACCCCGACACTGCCATCGGAAAGCGTTACGCGAGCACGGACCGTCGGATTGCCGCGCGAGTCCAAAATTTCATAGCCAAACACGTCCTTGATTGATGCCATACGAGAATACGTTCTTTTCACTTAGTTTTTGTGAGAAATTGAAGAACTGGCAAATTCTTGCCAGCAAGAAATTCCAGTGCAGCGCCTCCCCCGGTCGAGACGAAACTGAATTTTTTGTGCATGCGCAACTGCCTGACGGCAGCCTCGGTATCGCCGCCTCCGAGGATGGAGACTGCCTTGCTTTTTGCGATCGCGCGAGCGATATCTCTCGTTCCATCGCGGTACGGTGGCGCCTCGGTATAGCCAAGAGGCCCGTTCCAAAAGACCGTTCGCGCCTGCGCGACAATCCGTCCGTACAATTCACGGGTTCGCGGGCCGATATCCAGATACATCCAGGTTCCATGAATATGCTCAAGGGGATTTTCGAGCGATATGTCCTCGTATGTCGCCGTCGGTTCAAGCGATGAGGCTGCGCGAAGGTCGATCGGCAGGACGAGTTTTGGAATATTGAGGCCGGCACCGAGATTTACGTACGTATCTTTTGTTTTTTGCATAATCGAATCAGCGATCTCGTAAATCCGCTGCCGCTGGCGCTTTTGCCCGCGCGCCGCATCTTCGACAAGCGAACGTCCGATCTTAATCCCCTTTGCTTTCAAAAAATTATGCGCCATCGCTCCGCCGATAAGAATAACATCCGCGATGCCAAGCAGGTTTTGAAGCGTCTCGATCTTATCAGACATCTTTGCGCCGCCCATGATGACGACAAAAGGACATTTGGGCTTGTGGAGAAGCGCGTCAAGCGCGGCGATTTCTTTTTCCATGCTCAGGCCCGCAACGGACGGCAGGTGCGAGAGGATGCCGGTTGTCGACGGATAGTCGCGATGGCTTTGCGCAAAAGCGTCAAATACGACGCAGTCGGCAAAGGCCGATAGTTTTTTTGCAAACTCGGCTTTTCCCGCCTCCTCTTCCGGGAAAAATCTGACGTTCTCGAGCATGACGATGTCGCCGCCTTTCATCTTTGAGACGGCCAGCTCGACACCCGGACCCGCAACGGCATCGAGTTTTTTGACGGGTTTGGCTATCAGTTCCGAAAGGCGGCGCGCGACTGGTTCGATACGATACTGTTCGGAATATTTTCCTCCCGGCCTGCCCAGCCACGTCAGGATGATCACTCTGCACTTATTTCGAAGAAGGATTTTCAACGATGGAAGACTCGCCTTTATTCGCGAGTCATCCGCTACTGTCCACTTCCCGTGCAACTGCACAAGCGGCACGTCGTAGGCAACCCGAAACAGCACGCGCTTTTCGCGCAGATCGATGTCTTTGAGGTTCTTCAGTTTCATGGAAAACGGCGGTCTTATTTCTTTGCGACATGCAACGCCATCTCAACGAGACGGTTCGAGTACCCCCACTCGTTGTCGTACCAGGCGACGATTTTGACCAGGTTGCCGCCGACAACTTTGGTGAGCGAGGCGTCAACAATTGCCGAGTACGGACTCCCAATGTAATCGCTTGAGACGAGCGGCTTATCTGAGACCGCCATGATGCGCTTATAGCGCGCCGTCCGAACAGCTTTTTTAAGGACCGCATTGACTGCCTCGGCAGTCATATTTTTTTTCAGAAGAAAGACAAAATCAGTCAGCGAGACATCGGGCACGGGAACGCGCACTGCCATGCCGTCAAAGAGTCCTTTAAGCTTTGGAATGACTTCAGTGGTCGCGATAGCTGCTCCGGTGGATGTCGGGATGATATTTTGATACGCGTTGCGCGCACGGCGCAGGTCCCCTTTTTTGAGTCCCGGCGGTGGCGCGTCGACGATGTTCTGCTCAGCCGTTACCGCATGAACCGTCGTCATAAGCGCCTTCTGGATGCCACAGGCCTCCTGAATAACCGCGGCAACGGGCGAGATGCAGTTCGTTGTGCACGAGGCGTTGTTGATAATCTTTTCGCCTTTGTACTTCTGCTCATTCACGCCCATCACGAATGTTGGTACGCCCTTTGCCGGCGCCGAAATCACCACTTTTTTCGCTCCGGCGGTCAGATGCTGTTTTGCGGCATCCGCATTCGTGAATCTGCCGGTACACTCCAGGACAACGTCTACGCCAAGCTCTTTCCACGGAAGTTGCGTCGGATCCTTTTCGGCCAAAACTCGAATGACGCTGCCGTCCACATGAATATTTCCGCCTTTCACTGAGACCTTGTGCGCAAACTCGCGAAAAACCGTATCGTATTGAAGTAAGTGCGCAAGCGTTTCAGGATCCGTGAGATCGTTCACGGCAACAAACTCGATCTTTTTATTATCAAATCCGGCCTTGAATGCGTTCCGGCCAATACGGCCGAAACCGTTGATCGCGATGCGAATTGGCATACGATTAAAAAAATGAGTGCAGATTCTAAGCATCAGTATAGCGCATACAGAACAGATCGGTAAGTCGAGCGCCCTGCATAAATAGAAACGGCCGCCCTATACAGGGAGGCCGAGACGGCTGCGCTGAAATGCACGCAGCTAGGAAAGCGTTACTGTGAAAGCGACGGATCAGGTCGAAAGGAACGTTTTCCTGCCGCCTCGGTGGTGCTCGAGCGCCAGGAGGAGGTTTGGGTTGCAATCCGACGAGGCGCACGAGTACACGCGGTACAGCCAGTCGAAACGGCCGAGCGATGTCAGGAAGGCCGCGCGGCCCGGGTAGGCATCCTCGAATGACGCGATCGCGGTTTTGCTTTTTTGAACCAAAAACCGCGTCGCAGGCTTGATGGGGCGAAATTCTTCGACAAAGGCGATCTCTCGTCCTGATGTAAGGAGTTCTCGTTCTGCGACCTTTGCCTCCTCAATGGTCGCAAAGCACAATACGCGCGCGTCATGAAAATCCTTTGGATCGGCAGTACGGAACCATGAACACCCCTCACCGAAAAGAAAGCGGCACAGCTCCGCTTCAAGCCGCTTATCTCCCCAGATGAGAAGCTGGTCAGCAGTGACGCGACCGGCGTCATAGAGGTATTGCAGCACACGCGCCATAAGCCGCTCAAAAAACTGTGACGCCTCATGTTGATAGAGGCCGCGGAACATAAGCATCCGCAGAAGCAGGAAGTCGAAGAGCCACTCCGGATCTTGGAACACCGGGCGCTGTTCCCCATCAACCGCCATAATACGGACGGTATCCCATAACAAAAAGATATCAGGCCGGCGAACCAAGATATCCCTCACGCGATGATAATAAGAATCCTCGCTCAATGGGCCATACGGCCGATAACGGGAAAGATACTCGTTCGCATCCCGCGCGACATAGGAGAGCTTGTCCGCAATATCGTGGAGTTCGCCAAATACGCCCACACCTTGCACGATTGAAGTAAGCGTCTCGGGCGAGAAACCGCGGCGTTCGCAGAACCGACGGCAGTCAGTGGCGCTGAAGAGCGTCCCAAACATTGCGTCCTCATCGAATGCCGTCTCGTCGACTCGCTTTGTCCCGTCGCCGTGCGCGGGCGTGAGCGTATCGTGCAAGAAGGATGCGACGCGCGCCACGTTTGTCAGTGATCTTGGAACACGGTTGCGCTGACATAGCAGAAGCATCGCTTGAGATACATCCAGGACGTGCTCATAGCGCGTATGGCCGAACCCCCAGTAATCCGGCTCGATCACACCGTTGATCATCCGCGGCGCCTGCAGATTGGCGAGCTGCCGTATCTGCTGGAGTCTTCCCAGATTAAATGTCCGCCATGCGTCCTCAAGGACTCCGCCTTCAAAGAATACGTACGCAGAATCCGTCAGGGCAAAATATCCTACAATATGGAACTGCTCGCGATTGCCCCGAATCATCTCCTCAAAACGGATCATCCGCTGCACCGCGTCCGGGAGCATATTGACCCACTCCGGTTCGCCCCCTCGTTCTCCGTAGAACGGGAATGATCCGATATACGCACGGTTCAGCATGTCGGCCGCGAACTGCATGACCGTCGGCCAGGCGCAATCCTTCACGGCATCCTGCAAATGATCGACCATTTCTTCTGGCAAGATCCGCCGCAAGACACCCGAATTCCAAAGGTGCCCCATTGCCGCAATGACATCGGGGTGAGCGGGATGCCATTCCCGCGGCTGAAACTCGACATCTTCGTAGGAATACCCATGCGTTCGGAATGCATGTGCGCGCACTATTTCACCTCCTTTCTGCGCGAATCTCTCGATTCAAAGGACCAAGGACGACTCTGCCAGAATCCTACGGTACTGTCAACCATCAAATAAGGAAATACAAAAAACAGGGCGTATCGCCCTGTTTTCAAAAAAATCGCGTTTACAGCGCAAACCGGCAAAACCGACGAATCTGGATATTCTCGCCGATTTTTCCGATCTGCTGGTTCAGAAGATCTTCCATCGTAAGCGAGTCGTCCTTGATGAATTTCTGCTTTAACAGACAGACTTCCTCGTAATATTTCGCAAGCTTGCCCTGAATGATCTTTGTCTTGATCTCTTCCGGCTTGTTGTCGCCTGCCATCTGCTCTTTATAAATCTCGATCTCCTTTTCGACGATCTCTGTGGCAATATCTTCGGGACGGAGGTAGAGCGGATTCGTCGCCGCGATCTGAAGGGCCACATCATGGGCGAATTCGCGAAATCCCTCGTTGCGCGCGACGAAATCAGTTTCGCACAACACCTCGACAAGAACACCGACCTTGCCGTTTCCATGGATATAGGACTGTACGACGCCTTCGTTGGTGACCCGCTCCTGTTTTGCCGCTGCTACTTTTTGGCCTCGCTTGCGAAGTAGGTCAAGAGCCGCGTCAAAGCTGCCGCCCGCCTCTTCGAGCGCGTTCCGGCAGTCAACGATCCCGGCTCCGGTCACCTCGCGAAGCTTCATGATATCTTTTGCGTCTGGCATAGGGTTTGATGATCTTACGTAAGAAATAGCGAATGGTACGAAGCGCCTTTACTCGGCCTGCTGCGTCTCTGACGGGGTTTCTGATGCCGTTTCAGATGATGCGGCATGCGGAGCGGTGATTGCAGGCTCTGCTGCTTTTCTACTGCGTCCTTCGTTGATCGCCGCTGCCACAAGAGTCGTAATCATTTCGATCGACTTGACGGCATCGTCGTTTGCAGGGATTGGATAGTCTGCAGCATCGGGGTTGACATTCGTATCAGTGAGCGCAATCACGGGAATGCCTCTTTTTCGCGCTTCCGAAAGCGGTGTCTTCTCTTTTTTCAGGTCGAGGATAAAAATGGCATCGGGGAGCTTTGCCATATCTTGAATACCGCCGATCGCCTCTTCAAGCTCTTCAATCTCCCGAGAAAGATCTAACTGCTCTTTTTTCGTATACTTGGAAGCCTCGCCTGTCTCGATCATCTCCTTGTTCTTCTTGTATTTCTTGATCATCTTTGAAATAACGGAAAAATTCGTCAGCGTCCCGCCGAGCCAGCGGCCGTTCACATACGGCATTCCGCAGCTTTCCGCAGCTTTTTTGATATACTCCCGCGCCTGACGCTTCGTTCCGACAAAAAGAATGACACCGCCTTTTTGCGCAACGGCCGCGGCATACTCAAGAGCGGCCGGAAGACACTCAAGCGTCTTTTGGAGATCGATGATGCTGATCTCGTTTTTCGTCGTAAAAATAAACGGCGCCATTTTGGGATGGCGTTTGGATCGCTTGTGACCGAAATGCACGCCGCACTTCAGCATATCGACAAGCGTCGGTAAGCTTGGCATATTGCATGCTCCTTTCCTTCCCGCGCATCTTTGAGATGCTTTAGGGAATGCCCTCCGCTTTCCGCCGCCAACCATGAGGGTGGCTAAGGAGTAGTGAAAGCGTGAGATTTTTAATGATAAATTGCGAATAGGAACGATTATACCACCTTTGTAAAAAGGTGCAATACCTGGCTTATAAAAACAAAAGAAGCCCGGGTGCCTTCACGCACGCGGGCTATCTGCTTCATCGACTAGAACGCCGAGTAGCTCCAATCCCGAATTACCTCAGAGGGTACATGGCGGCGATGGGTTACAAAAATCCGCTGACGCCGTTCCGTATTACCGTTCTGCATAATCTCACACAGGAGCTGGTCCGGATAGTGGTACCGCTTCGCGGTACTTAGGGAGTCGCTGGCGGATTGCGCCGCCTCTACGTCGCCAAGCGGGACGCGACCCGTCCATTGCGGCGGCATGCGATGCATATCGCTCCTTCGCATGATCTTGTACTCATGAAACGCATTATCCGGAAAAATTCGCAGTGACGGCCCGGGCCGTTCCGGAAAGAGCGATTTGGTATGGGAGTCCTCGTCAAAGACCGCCACCCAGTCGGCATGCACGATCGTTGTCCCATCAGCGCTGACTGCGACAGCCCGACGATAGTCGTCCAGGGCCGACTGGCGGATGTGCTCGATCCGTTCCGCTAATGCCCAGCACAGGTAGCTCCGAGCCTCCCGCCATTGGCGCACGTTGCGCTCCCAGTGTGTCAAGAGCATATCGGCTGCAACCCGGTGGTCGGGGTACGCCAGTTGCGTGTCATCATCATCCCCTTCGCCGAAACACTCATCGTAAAAAGCGAGGAACGCGGATGACCGCACGCGAATGACATGTCCGTGTCGCTCGGTGAAAAAAACGTGCGGCCGCTGCTTCAGAGAAGTCACAAGCTGAAAGAGATCCGATCGGATTGGAATCCGATCATACTCATCCGAGAGCGACAAGAGCGGTCGGAACACCTCTTCCAGATTACAGGCGCGGAGGCACTCTGCCCAGTCAACCCCTTGTCTGTCCGGTTGTTTCGCCGTCTTTTGCTTCTCGAGGAATTCCTCGATATCAGGCCTGCCGAATGACGGCCGTTCACTAAAGCGCGTCCGAACAAAGGCACCCGGGCGTGCGTCCAAGCACTTCAACTCACTCAGCTCCATAAACAACTCCTCTCGGATGTGTACGAGGGTGTCTAGTCCTCGCACAAGAGCTTTCCACACCTATCCTAGCACCGATCGGACGCATGACAAGGTCGCGCTCTCTGGAGACTCGGGCGTTCCCTGTTGACACAAGACAGACGCCATGGCAACCTGGTCAGCGAAACGGATGAAGTGAGGGAGGTGCCAATCGTGCCGCGACGGAAGAGAAACGATAATCAACGCGGATTGCAGACCTGCAAGTTCTGCCTCGAGTGCGAGCAATGGCGGCCCATTCGGACGGACTACCACATGGATCGGGCGAAGAGTGATGGCATGCGGCCTTACTGCAAGATGTGCTCGAGTTCCAGGTCCCCGAAGGTAGGCGCGCCGAAACGAGCGCGGGCAGAGCATGAAAAAGGCCTTCAAACCTGCAAGTACTGCCTCGAGTGCGGTCAGTGGCGTCCGATCGATATGATCTACACCGATCGGAAGTCGGCCGACGGCCTCAGCGCCTACTGCACGCCATGCAAAAAGAAGCAGCCCCGCTACGTGTCTGCACCGCGAAAGAGCGAGCGGATCGTCGAGGCAAAATGGTGCCATGACTGCAAACTGTGGCATCCCACAAGCGAGTTCGGCCCGGCATCCAAGTACTCGCGCAAGCGTTACGCGGACGCATGCAAGCGTTCGCAGAAAAAGCAACCAGCAAAGCGCACTGCGTAACGCCCTCCATTGCCCTCCTTCAGCCGATCAAGCCGCCTCCGCGTATGCGTTTGGCGGCGATCTTTTTTAAAGATATGCGCACGCTTGATGTTAAAACCGCGGTTCGAAGCTGTGGATCTCAAAAACCCGCTCAATCTCGCGAAGCTGTTCCGGTGAATTGATGCCCAATCCTTCCCGCGGGTCATCGATCCGATATGAACCGACAGCTTTGTTGTCATAGGCCGCAAGGGCAACCAAGTCGGTCAGGTAATACTCGCCGTTGGCAGGATTGGGGGTAAGGTATGGAATCACTGACTCAAGCCAGGTGCGGGAAAAGCAGTAGTAGCCGGGATTGACCTCTGCAATCGCCCGCTGCTCGTGGGTAGCATGCCGCGCCTCGACAATCCCCTCGATCTGTCCATCCCCATCTCGGAGAACGCGTCCGAAGTCGCGAAAGGTCGAACGCCAGCCCAAAAAATCGGTCACCGTAACGGTCGCGAGCGTCATTGGATACCCCGTTGCCTGGTGCACCCGAAAAAGCGACGCGATGGTGCGTCCCGTAACGAGCGGATGATCGCCGTTAAGAACTAAAATATCGTCACATGACGGTAGTTGCTGCAGAGCTTCGCGAACCGCGTGGCCGGTTCCGAGCTGCTCTTTTTGGTATATGTAGTCGAAATAGGGCCCCAGCTCATCGACAATCTGCTCTCCCATATGTCCGACCATAATGTGCGGATCCACGCCAAGGTCCGCCTGTACCACCGCATCGAGAATCCACGTAATCAGCGGCCGTCCGCCGAACGAGATAAGAGGCTTTGGAAGAAAAAGACTGCGCATGCGCGTCCCCTTTCCCGCCGCAAGGATGACGACTGCAACTTTCCGCTCCGTATGCATAGGCCACAGGTTAAAGAAGTTCTGCCATTATCGACGGATGAGGAACGGTTTGATTACAGTAGTGAAGCATTAAAAAAAATAGGCCATCCCTATGATCAAGGACGGCCATCGCATCACCGCTCTCAACGCGCGAATAAGGCGATAGAGATAAGAACACTACCTATGATACACATGCCGTTTCCGGCAATCCGGAGAACTCCAAGCTGACTCTTGAAAATCACCTTATCAGCTGCAAGCGCACCAAGCGACGAAAACGTATCCTTGACGGCGAGAACGTATCCGGGATTCGCCGCGAGAGCCATTGCCGCATATTGGCAGAGATACGATATTCCGCCGATGGTACCAATTGCGGTGTTTATACCGATGTGTTCTGCGGATGTTCGCCGCGAAAAGCATTCCCGGACAAAGAAGGCAATCACTGCGGACAGGCCGACGTATCCCAGCGCGAATACACTGACATTACCAGCTGCAGCAACGCCTTCTTTTTGAAGAACCGAGGTGATACTCCACAAAGAAATCACAACTCCGATGAAAAGCGCGTCCCGTACGCGGAACGGTATTCCGGCGTGTTCGCGTTCACTGCCAAGAAGGACAAGGCCAAGACAAACAGTAGTAATTCCGATGAAGGCCGATATGGGCAGCGGCCCCCCTTTTGCCATAACGTACAGCAAAAAAGTCGCAACTCCAGTCAGGCGAAGAAATGGCATAATGCGCGATAACGGGTGTGCTGCAATCAGAAGTCCGTAGACATACTGAGCGATCAGCTCCGCAACGACCATTGCCGAAAGAATCACTGCAAGGCTCCCGATATTCGAGACTTCCCACGGATGACCCTGACTCAGCCAAAAGAGCATCAGCGCTGGCAGCGCCCAAAGATAGTTTGCGCAGAGCGTTGCCCATGAATCACCGTTCCGGTGCAGCGATATGCGGATTGCTGCAGACTTTGCTGCGTGCAGAGATCCGCACGCGGAAGCGAAAAGTTCCCACGGCATCGCGATCTCCCTTCACATCGTCTCGCCTTAAGGCCCGCTGAACAGTATCAATGGTCGTCGCGCGCGTCAAGTCTTGACAATACCGGAAGAGTATCCTTAAATCCTCATCGAACCCATTCCGGATGGGTTTATATTGAAAGGAAGGTACTCAGTGTCCAATGCAATGAGGGCTGGCCTGTACGACAGGCCCCCGCAGGCGTCACCGGATGAGCTCGACGAGCTCCGCGCCAAGTATCCGGTTAAGGAGGGCGATTGGCCTCTCTTCATCCCCTGGATCGAAGCGCTGAAGCTTTTCCCAAACCTCGTCGGCGCCCACTTCCGCCACCCCAGCATCAAGATTCTCTTCGACCCAGAAGAGGTGCAACGGTGTCAGAAAGAGACGCGCACCGGCGAGATCGGCCTTTCCATGCGCACCCAGTTCCACGGAATGCTGACTATGCCGACCTTCAAGGACGGCAAGTACGGCATCCAGGGGCTCGCGCTGACGCGCACCCAGATCTACGGCGGCGGCTACGCGCTGATCATCGCGCCGTTTTTCCGCTTCCGCGGAGAGGTCTGCACGGTCGTCACGAAGGCCTTTCGTCCGACGCTCAGCGCCGTCCCGCCGGAACAAGGCGGCGGCTGGGAAATCGAAATCCCGAGCTGCGGCCATCGGCCTGACATGTCGTTCGAGCAGAGCGTTCGCGAGGAGCTGCTCAAGGAGACAAACTTCAAGGCCATCGGAGAACCGATCCGCCTAATGGAAGTCCCTGGGCCATTCGTCCCCGGGACCATGTCGGAACGGTTCATCGCGTTCGCCGTGGAAGCGGAGCCACTTCCGGAGGATGTCGAGGCCTACGACAAAAAGGAAGGTATCGTCGGCAGGGTCATCTTGCCGGTGCACTCCTTCCGCTCATTCGTGCGCAAGGGACTTTACGAAGACGGTGATGGCGTCTTCCTTGCCAGCCTTGCGCACAATCAGATCGCCGCGTTCCTCATGACGTCGGCCGGCTACTGGCCCGCCAAGATCCTGTAGCGGATCTCTTAAGCGGCTCCGATGCGTTAACGCGCTTCGGAGCCGTTATCTTTTTTAAGAAAAGCCTGCTTTTTTTAATGACCCTTTGACGAAAAGCCTCTATTTTAAGAAGAAAATGCCTTGACTTTTTTGCCCGTCTGTGCTAGAATTGCGTCCGAATGCATTCCGGATGTATTCAGAAAGGAAAAGGGATGAACTTTAAAAAAAATGGATTGCCGGGCATCTGTCTAGTGATCAATGCTAACACGACTCACGCAGAGGGTACGGAGACATCGCTCGACCAAGCAATGTCTGCGCTGGGCGCTCTGGTCGAGGCGAAGATTCCCTTCGCATTCGGCGCCTGCCAAATCGACTACCAGCTCCAGCCGACGCTGGAGGCGGTTGCCGAAGCACCCGGTGTCTATCGCCTCACCGCCCCCAAGACACACCTTCTTCTCCAGCACGCCGATAAGGAGCGTGCAGCGTACCAACTTGAGGGATTGGATCCGGACACGCTCCTCTTCCCTCCGGAGTACAGCGGCCCGAGCGAGAACTCGCTTCCGGAGAAGGGACTATTCCTTGTCTCGGCATATCGCGCAACAGGGTGGAGCTTTGATCCCGAGGGTGAGCAACCCAGGATTATCCAGCCTGTTGCCGGACCCCCTCTCGCAGAACATCCGGCCATCAAGGTCGGTGGACGCACGGGTATCGTTATGCGGGGCTACGAGGACCTTCTCTACGGCCCGGAAGGGTACTACGAAGCGCAGCGGCAGCCGCAGACGCATATCGATATCTTCCTGGATCACGCCTTGCACCTCGTTGCCTCCCGGCCGTGGCCGATGATTATGAACATCGATTTCGAGGGCGCGTACCTCTGGCCGGACGGTGATCGCTTTTGGCAACTCTTCGCAGCAAAGCTCGCCAAGCACGAGCTGCGCAAGTGGATCCTTCCCATGGATCGCGTCATCGAGTGGGCTGCACCGAGGGCGATCGAGGCGCCGATGCCAAAGATCGTCACACACAAGTGGGTCGGCCTGCCAGATCAAGACGCGTTCCGTGCGGATAAGATCCGCCTGAAGCCAAGCTGGCGAAAGCTCGATGACTACGAACTGCGAGTCGCATCAATCGCTGATACATCGGACATCCCCGCTGCGATGCGCAACAGGGAACGGCTTACCAGCAAACGTGTGGTGCCGTTCCCTGCCTACGGTCTCGACGGTGTGGAGCGTCAAGTCATCATCGAGAAGCGCAATGACTGGCTTATCGACCTTGGTTTCGAATGCCTCAGACACCTTCGTCGTCGCCAGGATTATCTCGCGCAACGGCGAAAGGGGCGCTCGGACCTTGCTGTGCCGATGCCCTTTTCGGAGATCTGCGAAGGTCTCGCCCACAAGCACAACTCAGAGGTTCTCCGGCGCCTCTCTGCAATAACTCGAGAGTGGTCAGTAATCGACGAGATCGACCCTCTCTAGACCAATGTTCCTTTCTGGCCCAGCCCTAAAAGCTGGGCCATTGTATTTAAGTGAGGCTCTACTGCACCTGAGAGCCGCGGCCAAAGAAAAAATGGCGCATCCAAAGCCCGACTGCCCCTTCAGCGGCCGGGCTCAATTTTTGAGTAGGGCCAATCTCTTCTCTTGCAATTTTCATCAAACTATGCCAGTATATGGCTATAGGTACCTAACCACCCATTTTCGGTTATGAAAAAGGATATTCATCCGGACTATTTCTCCGATGCCAAGATCGCGTGCGCGTGTGGCACTACCCTGACCATCGGTTCGACTGCGCAGAATATTACAGTCGAGCTCTGCTCGGCATGTCACCCGTTTTACACCGGCAAGCAGAAGCTTGTGGACACTGCGGGACGTGTTGAGAAGTTCGCCCGCCGCGTCGCTGCAAAAACGGAAAAGTCGGCAACCCGTATCGGTAAGACTGCAAAAAAGGAACGCGAGGCGAAAAAGCGATCGGAAAAGTCCAAGGAAGCTTAACGCACGTCCTCTTTGAAAACATCATAACTGACTATAGGTTATGATGTTTTCTTTTACACGATAATATGTATCAGGATCAGTTGAAAAAATTGGAAACGCGCATTTGCGAACTCGAGCAGTTACTTGCCGATCCTGCTGGTATGCAGGACACGAAACGCTATAGCGATTTTTCTCGTGAGTTTAGCGAGGTAAGCGAGATGCGCGCAAAAATGATCGAGCACGACCGCGTATGTCGTGCGCTTTCTGATGCGCGTCAGGTTCTTGCCGATGGCGATCCGGAACTTTCGTCACTCGCCCAGGCGGAAATTCAGGATCTTGAAAAAAAAGAGAAAACGCTCTTAGATGAGATAGAGGAATATCTGTCTCCCTCTGACCCGCTCGATAAAAAGAATATTATCGTCGAGATTCGTGCGGGGGTTGGCGGTGACGAGTCCGCGCTTTTTGCTGCCGAGCTCTTTCGCATGTACACGCTCGCTGCAGAAAAAAAGGGCTGGCGCGTCACATTGATTGACGCAAATCGCATCGGCATCGGCGGACTGAAGGAGGTCATTTTCCAAATCAACGGTGCGAACGCCTACCGGTATTTCAAGTTCGAGAGCGGCGTCCACCGGGTACAGCGCGTGCCGGAAACGGAAAAAAGCGGGCGCGTCCACACCTCCACTGTGACCGTCGCGGTACTGCCGGAGGCCGAAGAGATTGATGTGAAAGTCGATCCAAAAGACCTGCGCATCGATACCTTCTGTTCCGGAGGAGCCGGCGGACAGTCAGTCAACACGACCTACTCGGCCGTCCGCATCACGCATATACCAACAGGAATCGTCGTCTCATGCCAAGACGAGCGTTCGCAGCAGCAGAATAAGGAGCGCGCCATGATCGTTCTTCGCTCGCGGCTTCTGGCGGCAGAACAGGAGAAGAAAGAAAAGGAGCTGACGGAAGCCCGGCGCAGCATGGTCGGAAGCGGCGACCGCTCCGAAAAAATCCGCACATACAACTTCCCGCAGGATCGCATCACCGACCACCGCATCAAAGAAAATTGGCACAACATCGCCGAAATTCTGAACGGAAACCTCGATCCCGTAATCGCAAAACTCACTGAAGAAGAAAAGAAATTACACGTGTAATTTACCGATCCTATGGAGACGTCGCCAGAATCACAAATCGCGCTCAGTGGAAGAGGCGTGTTGCCCTATCAACATATCAAGCGCATGGTCGAGGCAGGCGAGCTCCAAAATATCGCGCCAGAAAACGTTCGGCCTGCATCCCTCGACCTGACACTTACGTCCGAGATTTACCGCTTGGACGAGATGTTTCTTCCGCGCAAGGGTGAGACAATTCGGGATATTCTTCGGTCGGTCAATGCGACTGATCACGATCCGCGAAGTCCAATGGAACGGAATGTTCTCTACCTCGCCCGTCTCCGCGAACAACTGCACCTGCCCCCGCACGTTTGGGGATCGTGCAATCCGAAATCATCAACCGGGCGCGTGGATATCCAAGTCCGCGTACTGGCAGACGGAGTGGCGCGGTATGACACGGTCAGTCATGGGTTTCATGGCGAACTTTGGCTTCTCATGAGCCCGAAATCCTTTCCTGTCAAAATAAAAATCGGCGACTCGCTTTCCCAGCTTCGCTTCTGCGACTCGGATACGGCACGCTTAACGCAAGAAGACCTCGAGCGCGTCTCTGCGCAATCCCCATTTCTCTGGGACCGCGCCGGAAATCCATTACCGCTCATTGCCGACGATCGCTCGTCAGACAATGACGGCACGCTCATCATGAATATCGATGTCACGCGCGATCTTGTCGGTTGGGAATGCCTCGGACTGAACCGCGTTCTTGACCTTGGTATGCTGAGTCATTATCAGCCAAGCGATTTTTTTCGTCCGCTGCATCGCACAAACGGCGCAATCCGTCTCCGCAACAACGCATTTTACATTTTGTATACGCGCGAGCGCCTCAAGATAGCGCCGCAGCTTGCTAGCGAGATGATTCCGATGGACGAACGGTCGGGCGAATTCCGTACGCACTACGCCGGCTTTTTCGATCCCGGCTGGGGCTGGGGAAAACATGGCGAAGCAGTTGGTCGCTCCATTGTTCTTGAGATACGACCCTTTGAGGATATCGTCCTGCGCGACGACCAGCCGGTCGGAAAGGTTCGCTTCGAGTATATGGCCGCCTGCCCCGAGCTTTCGTATGATCAGATGGCGGACTCCAACTACAGCATCGAGGCGCAGACCCCGAAACTTTCAAAACACTTTGTCCCGCAGCAATAAATTTTCATCGCGCATGACATGAGACTGGATACCCTTCTTTTGTCTGCAGTGCGCATACTGAAAAAGGCGCGCATTTCAACGGCGGACCTTGATGCAGAGATCCTGTTGAGTGCTGCGCTGAAGCGCGATCGCTCGTTTCTTTTTGCACACCCAGAATACATCGCTTCGCACAAAGAGGTTACTGTCTTTGCAAAACACATTGCGTATCGCTCGCGGAGGATCCCTGTCGCGTATATTCTCGGTTACAAGGAATTCTACCGCCTTTCTTTTCATGTTTCGCAGGCTGTTCTGATCCCCCGCCCAGAAACCGAACTCTTGGTCGATGAGGCACTCCGTATCATCGCTGAAAATCCGGACATTCGGCACATTGTTGATATCGGTACAGGTTCGGGATGCATTCCGATCGCTATTGCGAAAAACGCCGGCAGACCGATCGACATACGCGCATATGACACCTCGCAAATAGCGCTATCAATCGCACGCAAAAATGCGAAACGCAATTCCGTATCGGTCCGCTTCACTGTCGGAGATCTTTTGGTTCGCCACACAGGCACAATCGATCTTCTGTGCGCAAATCTTCCCTATCTATCACAAACTGAGTATCGGGCAGCCGTAAAAAAATATCCTGAACTGAAAACCGAGCCAAAAAGCGCGCTCGTTGCCCGAGAACATGGGCATGCGCTCAATACCACGCTTTTGAAACAGGCGGCTCGAAAGATGGATCACGGCTTCATTCTTTTGGAAATCGGCGCATCTCAAGGGAACGAAATGAAGAAGCGTGCACAGACGCTTTTCCTGAAATCAAAGATTGAGATCGTCAAGGATCTTGCTGGTCGTTCGCGTGTTTTAAAAATTCAGGTCAGCTAGTGCTCAAAAGAGGGTCAAGAATTGCATCAATTTTTTTGAAAAGCTCCTGCTCGGTGCCAGTGTTTTCAATAACGAAATCAGCTACAGTCTTTAGCGACTCAATCTCGCGCTCGGCTTCGTCCTGATCCTTAATAAGAAACGTATCATACGTCATCTCTGCGTCGCCGGCGTCGCGGAGCCTGGCACGCATCCACTCGTACCGTTGCTTCACCGGCGAATCGATATACACGAGATAAAAATCGAATAACTTCTTCAGGCGGTCAAAATCGCTGGGTCGTCGCAGGCCACCGAGAAGAATGGCGTGCGAGTACGATTGTCTGATTTTTTTAAGTATTGCACGCTCGATCACATCCTGACCATACGTCTCGCGGAGAAACCTCGAGAGCTTCTGATACATTTCGCGCGACGCTTGTATATTAAAAAGCTCAAACGTTTCCTTCAGTGCGAGTTTGTACTCAATCTCGGGGAGCCCGTATCGCGAAATTATATGCTCAATCGCCCGACCCTTGCCTGATGCGATCTTGCCGGTGAAGGCAATGATTTTTTTCCGAACCATAAAGATAAAAAGCCCGTGCGGGCTTTTTAGTGATTGGTATTGAGAGTCTTTTCGAGTGCGGCTTGTATGGCGACCGCAAACTCCTCGGGTGTGCCGTTGTTGTTGATTAGAATATCGGCGTAGGGTTTCAATTCGTCGATCTGCTGCTCGGGCTCTGCGGAATCGGCTTTCTGGAACTGCTCAAACGTCATCTCTGCATCTCCCGCATTCTCATTTCGCAGTACGCACCGTTTCCACCGGATGTGTTGGTCGACGTCCACAAAAATGAAAGTGAAATTCGGAAGCATTTTGAAGGTTTCGATATCAATGAGCCTGCGCATCCCGTCAAAAATAGCGATATCAGCCGTCGATTCCTGACACGCTTTCAGCACTGCATTGGCAATCGTGTTTTCACCGTATGTTTCGCGCAGAAAATGCGAAAGATCCCTGAGATTATCGCGCGATTGCGGAACATCAAAAATATCCAAAACCTGTCGCAGCGGCGCTGACGAGCCATGCCGCGTAGCACTGAAATGTTCGAGGATGTACTTTGCAACAGTCCCCTTGCCGGATGCCATCCGTCCGGCAACCCCGATAATCACTTTGGGCATAGGCGAATTATTTTTCCTCCTCTTCTTTCTTGCCTTTTTCTGAAGCGACTTCGACATTTGCGACATCCTCAACCGGCTTCTCTTCAAGTGCCTTGAGCTGCTCTTCTGTCATCGGCGCAGATACCGAGGCGACGATCACATCCGCCTCATCGAGAACCTCGAGCCCTTTCGGCAGCTTCAGATCGCTGACCGTAATATGATCTTCGAATGTAGCAAGCGGCGTAAGGTCCACCTCGATTTCATGCACAAGATCGCCCGGAAGACAGCGAACTTCAACCTCATCGAGACTCTTCACCAGAGTGCCGCCCAACTCTTTCACCGCCTTTGCCTCTCCGACAAAAATAAGCGGAACGTTTGTCGTCAGCTTTTCCGTCATTCGGACTTGGTAAAAATCAACGTGCAAAAAACGTCCCTTTACCGGGTCGTGCTGAACCTCGTGAATAAGTGTTTTTATGGGCTGGCCATTATCGATGACGAGATCGACAAGACTTGTCTCACCAGCTGAACGATAGGCTCGCTCGAACGTGTTATACGCAAGCGAAATATTTATCGGTTGGCAGTCGCGGCCATAGACGACAGCCGGAATGACGCCGGAGTCGCGGAGCGCTGCAACACCCTTGCCGGTTTCGTTTCGTGCTTGTGCGTGAAGAAGGATGGTTTCCATATGGACAATATATCATTATTGCTTACCGTTCTTGCATCCACTATCTATGCGAAGGGGAATTTCTCCATAGATATCAAGTGCAAGAACGGCCGCCCCACCTCAGAAGGCGAGGCGGCCGCGATGTCAGTACTTCGGCGCTAGGCAGGGATCCGGTCGCGGCGCGTCCGCAGGTACCCACGCTCGAGAAGCTCGGATGCGGTCCGGGCAGCTTCGCGCGGGAGCCATAGGCAGCCGGCTGACCGCTCGGTGCGGAGTTTCCCGATCTGGTCGAGGAGCCGATCGATGACGAAGATCTCGATCGTGTGTCCGGGATCGGTCGGCCGCATGAAGACGGCTGTCATGTTTCCATCTACCGGCATGCGCTGATATACGGTGTAGCGCACCTGGAGGCGCGGCTGGGTATCCGGGAGCACGTTCAGAAGCGTGATGAGCTCCTGGTCCGTGACACCGAGCGCTTCGATGAAGTGGAGAAGCGGAACCCAGTACCGCTTCTCGTTGGCGTCCGGGAAGTAATCGAACGCCGTCTGCGTCGTGGGAAGCTGTGCCTTCACGTCGCCATCCAAGAGGACGACTTTGCGCGAGGACCGTGCGCGGCGCGTGCGCTCGTGCGTGACGAGCGCGGTGAACGGCCGCTGGTGGAAGTAGGCGTCGAGTCGCTCCCCGGTCGGACTCTGCCACGCCGGAATCGGGATGCGGTGGGGTTCCGCATGTCGCTTCTGCGTCAGGAATACCGGTTCGTTCTGCGCCTCGTCTGCCGTAATGGCCGTGAGGAACATGCCGGGCCGGAAGAGGTCATCGGCCTCGGCCAAAAGAATTCGTGCGATTTCTGCTGTGTCTCGAGCTGTGATCAAGTTTCCCTCCCCTGAGAAACGCGAGGCATCCGCTTACCTACTCGTGCGGTTTCAACCGCGGGACATCCGCCAGTCGCCTCTTACCCGACGGCAGCGATGATGGAGACGCTTGCCCATCTCCCGCACCAGTGCCGTCGGATAAGACTGAAATTATAGAGAACAATAAAATACATGCCCTATCCATGAGCATATATCTCATTAATATCAAACAAACCCATGAATGTCAAGGGATTGAGCCGCCCCTACGTATTATGAATCCGAACACTCTGGGCAATGCCAATCGCAAGAACGGACGCAAGGAGGGCGCTGCCGCCATAGCTCATGAACGGCAATGGCAGGCCCGTTACCGGCAGGACGCCGAGATTGCCGCCAATCGCAATGGTTGCCTGCACAAAAATCATGACCGCGATGCCAGTCAGGATATACAGCGCGAAGTCGTCCCGACACTGGCGCATAATTGCGGCAAATCGCTGAAAAAAAAGGATCCAAAACGCAAGGACGATCGCAACGCCAAATAGCCCCATCTCCTCGGCTATGACCGAAAAAATGAAGTCGGTCTGATTTTCCGGTACGAACTTGAGATGGCTTTGGGATCCCTTGCCAAATCCCTGCCCGAAGAGCTGTCCGGAACCGACGGCGATAAGCGCCTGCCGAACGTTATATCCGCTCCCTTGCACATCCGCGGTCGGAGCGAAAAACGTCCGAATACGCTCTTTTTGATAGTCCTGAAACAAGAATGTCCAAAAAAAAGCGCCAGCGATCACGAATCCTCCGGCCAGTATCGCGAGATAGCGTTTTGGAATACCGCTCATCAGGATCATGCCGAGCCAAATGGAAAACACGACGATGCCGGTACCAAAATCCGGCTGTGCCATGACAAGACCGATCGGGATAAGTGCAATCAGACCACTCACGAGAATATGCCGAAATCTCCCGACCTGCTTCGTATGCGCGGAAAAATATCGCGCGAGCATAAGGATCAGACCGATTTTTGCAAACTCCGCCGGTTGAAACCCGAAATTAAAAACAGTGAACCATCCGCGCGTGCCGCGAATCGTCGAACCGAATACAAGAACACTGACAAGGAGAAGAACACTGATAATAAAGAACGGGACCGCATAGCTTCGAAATGCGCGGTAGTTGAAAAACGAGAGCACAAAAGCGCCGCCAAGCGCCGCCGCAAAAACAGACGCTTGCCGTTCGACAAAAAAGAAATCCTGCGACTCCTTTCCAAGACCGATGCTATACAGCGCCGCCAATCCAAACGCAGCGAGAAACACGACCGAGAGAAGGAGAAGGAGGTCGAAGCTGCGGAGATGCGAGAAAAAACGGGCAATCATGCGAATACGACACGGTTCTTTAGCGCATATACACACTCTCCTTCAGCGCGTGAATGATGGGCATGACCTCGAGCGTCATACCCGAAGACGGAAATGAGTGCTCCCACTGAACTTGAACAGATCGTGACTCGTACGCCCGAAGATCGGGCAACGGCACCTGATACGCGGCAATGGTTTGTGCCCCATTCGAGACAAGGATTGCGGCTGCGGCATCCCGGTAGGAAAACGGACTGTCATTTGTCACAACAAACTCCGCGCGAGGATACGGAACACCATGCGCGGAAAGATCCAAGAGGGAGTCAGAATGCACGCGAACCTGAGCGAGTGCCTCGAGACGCTCCCGATCCGTACGCGTCACGCGCCGCCACGAAACGTTCTCGATCCGCGGGGACACGCCCTCTGCTCGTGGCATGCCGCGACGGATGACGAGCTGCTCGCGATCCGGAAAGGCAGCAAATGGCACGCGGTACTCGCGGCCGCCTGCCGCGAAGATGACCTGCCCCTCGGCCCACCAGTCAGAATTTGCGTTTGCAACAAATGCATACGCGTCCGAAAAACCGTCCGTCGAAGCGAGCGCGCCAAATCGCTGGAGCGTAAGATCCGAAACGATCGGAGCCGGCGGAGCATGCACAAATGACGCGCGAATCGATTCGGCAAGCCCCTTGTTCGCATAAAAATCAAAAGCGAAAAACGCTGCGGCAACCAGAAGAATGAGACCGATCAGCGCATCAATGCCAAAACCGACACCAAAAACCGCGCGCCGAAGATCATCGTAGTGAGCGAGTAGCCAACGGCTTTTTTTTAAATCCTCTTCCGAATACGAAGTGTCGTTCATATGGAGCGAGTTGAGCGTACCATGTTTAAAACATACCACAAAACGACGCGTTCGACGAGGGCTCCCATCATTGACAAAGTACCTCATCTGTGCTATACTGGACCCGGTATGAAAATCCTTGCAAAGCTTTTAATTATAGCATTTTTGGCGCTTTTTCTGCCGATCCGAGCCGCTGCGACACACTCGGAAGGGGAGGCGCTCAAAACGGCGAATTACTTCTTGCGCGCCGGCACCGACCTCCGGCCAGAGATGTACGAACGTCTCGCCGCATTCGACCTCCTTATCCTTCCCATGGAAGCCGCGGCCTACAACCGCGATTTTTTTGAATACGCGCGTTCGCGCAATCCCGACATCATTATACTCCCCTACGTTCCCTCGCGAAGTATCAACGTTCTTCACATCGACGACGGCGCACAGATCCGCAAGCGGCTGAAGGAGGGCATTCGCGACGAGTGGTACCTGCGTGACAGCCGTGGATCAATTGTCTCGGCCTGGCCAGGAACCCTTCCGGTGAATGTGACAACAGAATGGAATCGGTATCTTCCTCGTTTCGTCAATGACGTCGTCCTCTCGACAGGACTCTGGGACGGGATCTTTTACGACGAGTGGCAGGATGACGTCTCTTATATGAACGGCGGAAATGTCGATCTGGACCGCAATGGCGTGCCGGAGTCCCGCGCCGAAAGCCAGCGTCTCTGGCAAGCGGGCAATGTTGAACTTCTCAAAAATACTCGTGCGATCATCGGCGAAAGGCCCATCATCGTGACAAACGGAAGCTCACTGCCGATCTATCAGAAGTACGCAAACGGCCGTCTTTTCGAAAACTTTCCGACTCCCTGGGAAGGAAGCGGAGCCTGGCACGATACGATGCGCGGGTACTTGTGGCTCGCAGGGCTTGTCGCAGATCCACACATCCTTATCATCAACGGGACGACAAAAAATACCGGCGAGCTATCGGACTACCGCGCTGTCCGCTATGGCCTCACCTCGACGCTGCTCGGCAACGGATACTTTGGCTTCGATTACGGCGATCGCGATCACGGACAGATTTGGTGGTATGACGAGTATGATGTTCGGCTTGGCAAGGCGAAAACCCACCCGATCCGAGTGAACAGTGACTCATCTGAAATCGAGCCCGGGCTCTGGCGCCGCGACTTTGAGAAAGGAGTCGTCTTTGTCAATTCCACGAAAAAACACCAAGAGGTCCGCCTGACCGAGGATTTTGAAAAAATTCGGGGGACGCAGGATGCAACCGTTAATGATGGGCGCATCTCGTCTGCAGTGACCCTGCAGCCTGAAGACGGCATTATCATGCTTCGTCCCCTGAGCGAGATCGCGGAAAAATTCTTTCCCAACGGATCCTTTGTCCGCATTTTCCAGCAGGATGGCGTCGCAAAGCGCAACGGCTTTTTCGCCTATGATCAAGGGGTGCGCGGCGCCACCCTTGTCGCGCGCATTGACGCTGACCGTGACGGCGCGCGTGATACGATCGTGATCGACAACGGCTCGGTGCGCACGTATTTCAATAGCGGAGGCTCCCGGTCGTTTGCACCCTTCCCGGAACGCGGCACCGGACATCTCTCCGCCACACTCTCGGACGTGAACGGAGATGGGACACCAGAACTGATACTCGCCCCGCAGCAAAGCGTGGCTCGCACCGCAAAGAAAACGCCAACAACAATTCGCATTTTTTCCCTCGATGGGAAAAAGATCAAGGAGATTCTCGCGTTCGGACTGCCATTTACCGACGGACTGACAGTTGCCGCTGGCGATACGGACGGTGACGGATCTCCAGAAATCGTTGCCGGCCGCGTAGCCGGATCCGAGCCAATTGTGCGCGTTTTTTCCCTGGACGGCCGAGTGAAAAGCACCTTTCATGCCTATGACAAGCGGTTTCGCGGAGGAGTCAGTATTGCCGTCGGCGATCTGAATGGCAACGGATCAGCATCTATCATTACAGCTCCGCTGAGCGCTGGAAGTCCGCATGTTCGGATCTTTGCGTCAAACGGACGGCCACTCAACCCAGGCTTCTTCGCATTTACAGGATCGTATCGCGGTGGGATGATGGTTGTAGCGCAGGATATCGATGAGGATGGTACGGATGAGATCCTGGCGTTGACGCGGAACGTTTTTACGACAAGCGGAACGAAATGATATGAAGCTGGAACACTTTATTTGCTCGCACGATCCCAAACATCCGGATCAACTCACCTGTCGGGAGGATCCGAGCGGTGCATCCCGCCCGCTTTTTACATTAAGCAAATTCCATAAATTTTTTGATGCGCGGTTTGCGCGCCACTATCACCCAAGCCGCAAACATGCGCGACTGCATCTTCTCGTCGATGCGCTGCTCGGCGCAAGCGTGATCGCCCTTCTCTTCTTTGCGATCATCGGCCTTGGACGCGCACTCGATTTTTTTTCGCCCCTGAGCGTTGCCGCCGAAAAAGATATCCAGCTTTTTTCGGCCGTTCCAAATACAGTCTCTGTCACCGTCTCGTCGAGATCGCAGGGCATTGACGGCATGACGATTCATATCGTTGCGCCGCGCGACGTCGATGTGATGCGCATTGACGGAAAACCATACGACTTCCACGCGCCCCTTGCTCTCGATGGCCTTGCGCCGGGCCAGCAGCGGGCGATTCCGCTGACGCTCCGTCCGCTCGGAAAAATGGGAAGCAGCGGTGAGTTGCGCGCGCTTGTGCGCGGCATCGACAAGGATGGCCGCACGGTCGCAAAAGACATTGCTATTCCCTTCTCGGTTTCCCGAACACCGGTCGAACTTTCGATAGAGATTCCAAACTCGGCCGTTGCGGGACAGGCGGTTGCCGCAGATATTTTTGCGATAAATCAAACAATGGAGGTGATTCCCTCGATACGCCTTGAGGTTCAGGGATCGGATGGAAAAAAGATTGAAACAAGGGCGCTTTCCGATATTCAGCCCGGTGAGCGAACGAAGATATCCGTCACTCTTCCGCCTGGCGACGCGCCAAAGAGCGGTATCCGCGTAGCCGCATTTCTTTCATACAAGGGGTTCGATTTTCCTCTTGGCACAAAGGAAAGAAACATCGCCGTTGCGGCACCTGAATTACAGGTACAGATTTCAACTGCAGTGAAAACAGCTACGCCGGGCGAGAGCGTGCCGCTGACACTCGCACTTTCAGCATCCCGTCCGCTTGCACACGTGCGTACGCACCTTCGCGTCGAGGGACCTTTCAAAACAAATGCGCCGCTGGTATCCGGAGACGGACGGCTGGTTTCCGAGCAGGAAATGATGTGGCAGTTCGATACGCTTTCGGACTCTCACCGCCGTACAGCGACTGTGCGCATTCCGCGAGATATCGAAAATCCTTCCGAATCTGATTCGAGTGACGTGTATGAGATTCGTATAACCCCACGCGGGTCATACGACGATGGCACCGGACAGCGAATAGAGGTAACTGGCCAGGTCATACGCATTCCGCTCTCTTCTCCGATTGAGCTGTCCGCATCGGCCCGTTATTTTTCCCCGGAGGGCGAGCAACTTGGTCGCGGCCCGCTGCCCCCGCGTATCGGAAGCGCGACACGCTATCTGGTTTTTATCTCTCCGCGTGGAAATTTTCACCCAGTAAATGAGGTTTCCGGCGCAGCGCAGCTCGGAGACAATGTCGCGTGGACCGGCAAAGTCCTGAGCGGAGCGGAGTACCTGTCCTATGACGAAAAAAAGAAAGTTGTCAGCTGGAACTTCGGCTCGCTTCCGCCATACAACACGCAAAACGGGACCGTCGGTGCAATTTTCGAGCTCTCGTTGACGCCAAACGCAGAGGATTTCGGTACCGAGCCGATTCTCCTGCGCACTCCCTCGCTGTCCGCAGTTGACGCAGTAACCGGCAAGAAAAACGAGTACGCCCACCAGACACTGACAACACGCCTCACCAACGACACTCAAGCAGCAGAAAAATCCCGCGTTGTGCGGTAGGAATGTAATCCATTATTACAATCCCTCCTAACTCTTTATATTTTGGAGAATTTCCTTCAGTTGATTTGGATTTCTTTTAATATCCACTTGAATGAATTTATCCACACAGCCATAGTGAATCAATTCATTCATCTCTGCCGTAAGGAGGATATCATCTATCCAGCGAAAGTCCTTTGTGAAGTCGATCACTTCAGTCTTGAGAGATCGCCAATACGTGGGCCTTATTCTCTGGAGAAGGTTTTCAGTCTCAGGCGGCAGTATGCGTAGCAGGTATTCAGTAGCTCTATTCTCTCCACCTCGAGAGTGAGTCGTCAGCCAATAGCAGTCGTAATGAGCTGTGACTTCTTCCAAAAATTCGATTGCATGTGCAGTAGGTCGGCCATGAGTAACCAGTACGCCGTCAATGTCGAGATAGATGTTCATGTCTAAGATGCAAATCAAATCTTCTTCCTCAGAATTTCAGTAACACGAAATGCTTCATATCCGCTTGATAATACGCTGCCTTTTTAATTCATCAGTAAGACGCATTGCCCTCGCATACCCAATCTTGAATTTCCTTTGAATCCAATTAGAATCGACTTTTTTAACTTTTCCACCTACTACATCCTCCTTAATCCTGCGGATCAAGTATGGAAATTCATAACTGTCGCGAAGTGCTTCTATCTTCAAAGTTAGTTCCTTCATGTTACCCTCCGCACTCTTAAGAAGAGCAATAAGCTCCCTCGTAGTTTTATCGGAGTTATTCATATAAATACATTTAACCAGAATAGACACTAGTAGCAATTTCGGTTTCGAAAACTCTTACAACTTCTGCAAAAGATTTTACCTTGTACTTCTCCCAATCTTCCTGTCGGATATAGAGCGCGTTATATGTCATCCTGCCTTGCCTATTGTTCACGTCATCGCACCATTGCTTGAGCCGTTCAAATTTTAATCGATCATCCTCCTCCTCGCGCCCTTTTGTCTCGACAATATAAACCGTCTTGTCATCCGTTTTCACAAAAAAGTCGGGATAATATGTTGCGATAAATCCTTCAGAATTCTTATACTCAATTCTCAACGCGCTTGCCTCTTTGTTTTGGAAATTCTTTGAGAAGGAAACGACATCTTGCTCGTCACAACTCTCGAGGAAGCTTGCGAATTCAAGCTCGAAATCGCTATCTCCGACAATCTTATTGAATACTGATTTTTTTGGGATAACGCATGCTTTATCATTGACTACAAATGGTCGAGCGTCACTGACTTTGATGAAATTCCTGATTTCGGTATCGCCTTTATCCTGCACCGTAAGATCGTTAATAGCTTTCTTAAACGACTCCCTGATAAGCCGCACGTATTCGGGCTCTGAAAGATTCCGTAAAATGTTCAGGTCTGAAAGATCCACTTGCCCCTCAAACATATAACTCTGTATAAACTCTTTTACCTTGCCAAAAAGAATGTCATAGCATCCGAATAATCAAAGCTCGCGCATGATCGCCTGAACAAAAAAGCCAATTGCACTCTGATGATTTGGTTCTATATCGCCAGTTAAAATTGTCGTATGGTGAGTTTTCTCATCCACGACATCTTTGAAAACAATTTCTCGCTTCTCTGTTGCGGTAAATGTTTTTATATTGACTCTCTTATTCCTAAATGATGCAACATCGAGCTCTGAGAGATTTTTATATTCTCTCTGAATGCGGGGCGACATGACAGGCACCTCGATATCCAGCTTTTCAATATCTTTCTTAGGGTTATCTCTATCCACCTCAACCACGAGCGGGGCGATCGGCTTTGAGCCATGACCCATCGCCTTCTTCTCAAGAATAACGCCTTCGCCCTTGATCGATTCCACAAAATCCATGAATGCCTGCGTTCCCAAAACGCTGACATATTCTTGAACGTCTTCTCGCCCGAAGAACATTCTTCGCAAGCCCCGCCCAAGGGTCTGTTCGGGTAAAATCTTCGAGTCAGCGGCAAAGGGACGAAGACCAACAATAGTGGTCACGTTTTTCACATCCCAGCCCTCTTTGAGCATAAGAACGGAGACAATCACCTTGTAGGGACTTTCCCAACTATCGATATCATTTGCTTGTTTTCTCAGTAGTGCGAGCTCTTCTTTATTCTTCCCCGTCACGCTTTCAGATATCTCACCGCTTCTATTGGTATGAATCGTCAAAACACTGCCTTTCAAATCAGCAAAAGTATTTTCAATATATTGGGCAACCTCATCACAGTTCTTCGTATCATCGGTCATGATGAAAAGAATCGACTTCTTGCCCATTGTCCTCAATGTCTCGAACGTTTTTCTCCACTCCTCTATACCAAGGTTAATGTAGTCCCTGTAGCGTTCACTAAAAAGCGCGCTCTGGTTTTCTTTGAGCTTTCCCTGACTCGCTGCATCGGGTACGACCGGATTTTTTACTATTCTCTGGTGGATCGCTTCGACAAGAGGATAATCCGAAATCGTCTGCACAAAAATTGAGCCGTCATTCTTCTTTGGCGTAGCAGTAACGTCCAACTGTAAGGCCAATCCAGAGCCTTTCTGCTTGAGCCGGTTGTCGATGTCTTGAATAGACTTAAACCATGCCATCTTTTCATCATGCAGATGATGGGCCTCATCATTGATTACTATCAATTCGTCTATATCTCGCACTATCGAGCCTAAATCTAGCGTTGAATCATTTGTCTTTGTGACAGGCTTGTTGCCGAGAAAATATGCGGTCGTATCCTTGTCTTCATAACTTGCTTCTTTGACATCTCCCTCAAAAACTCGATGAATATTGGTCAAAAAAATATTTCCTGTTTCTGAGATATTGTGTAAGTCATCCTGCAGGTGCAGTGTTATTTGAAAATCGTCCTGCCAGTTTTGTCCTTGGTAACCGTTATCCGGTAAGACGGGATCGTTGAAAAATATTTTCAATCCTTCAAAGTCATTTTTTATTCTGTCAAAAACAATCACGTTGGGCGCAATCAGGAGAAAGTTTTTTGCAAGTCCTGAATCCTCTTCGAATTTTTTATGGAAGTATGCCCATGCGACAAGAAGGCTCATGACCTTTGTTTTGCCTGCACCGGTTGCCATCTTAATGACAAAGCGTAGCCATTCTTCAGTGAACATCTGAGGACTCAACACGCCCGTTGAGTTGTAACGAATGAGGTCGTACTTATCCTTTACCTCTGCAACGTCATAGAGCCAGACAACTGTTTCCAAAGCTTCTCTTTGGGCAAAGTAGTACCGAAAATTAAATGACGTGCCATCTTGGTTGTATTGGATATGATCTTCCTTGAACCACCAATTTAGCAGTGCCTTTGATGTACCGCTTGCTCCCTCATAGTTTTTATCACGCCATTCTTTTACTCGTTTGCGCAGGTCGGCGACTAATGGAGGGAGTAACTTATCGTAGCCCTTCTCACGCAGGTCCTCATCAGCAGGAAACCACCTGATACTTGGATCAAGAATTTCATAGGGATCTTTTGGGAAGTCTTTATGTAGAGCCATATATCTTTTTATGAATGGAGTTTATAAAGCAAGATCCAATTTCTAGTATATTTCTAGTATATTTAACCATATCTTGCGCGGTTCTCTGTCGTCTTTTTTTCTGACCACCTAAACTTGCGTCCATCTCATGAATAATCTCGTTCCGAACATCGAACGCTTTTTTAGTAACCTCGGACTCTTTCAGGATCTCCGCCGGAGTAATAGCAAAATTTGTAGCAACTTTTAATAACTGATCGCGGGATTGCAGACTATCGTCTACTAAACTTTTTTTTAGGGCATCTATAAGATAATCTCTGGGACTTGAGCTCGCTAAAATGGAGGCAACCCACGTTGTGTCAATTAGTAATTTTTCCTTTTCGTCAGAGCTTCCTTTTTTCATTCTTCGATCTATGAATTTTTGAAACTCTTGTTGTGCGCCGGCCTCTTTATCGATAACTGTCGAGAGAGAATCCTTAACAAGTTGTTTTACAACCGAGTCTAACCCGGAGCATGAAAAAACCAACATAGCACGCAAAAGGTCCTGCTCCGCATGTGTTGTGCTCCCCTTACTACCCCTTCTATTTGCTTGGAATAATTTATAGAACTCATTTACTGAATTAATGGCATGCTCAAAAACTATTTTTGCATTTTTTATTTCACGGAAATCTCCAGAAATAAGTTCTGTTACCTTAATTTCTTTAAATTCTTTTTTTGACATATCGGGATCACTAACTGTCTTGTTCAATATCAACATCAGTAAACCCTAGTGGTAGTGGTGAGTATCCGGCATGACCCGGATAGCCAGGATAACCCGGATAGCCAGGATAACCCGGATAGCCAGGATAACCCTTGTAGGGATTATAATGCTTCTTATACAGGCGATTGTTCGTGAAAATATGTCCTAAATAATTACCGTTAGTATCGACAACTTCAAAGGAATCCCAGGGTAGCCAACCAATCCAACTCCCATTTGTATTATAAACATATCTTCCTACTCGGAAGGCAATCCACTCGCCTGAAGAATTATAAAGATATTGAAAATTCATTATACAAGCACGTCTATTACCTTTGTTGTATCATTGCCGAAGATATCTACCACCTTCACGGCAACTTTATAGGCTCCTTTTGATACCTCTTTTGCTGCAGATACAAGCTCAAGGTTTCTATTTTTCTTTGTTCGGAAGCTTTGCCACTCGTTATCAAAGATATAATCACCCGTCCAAATCTCTTTCTCTTCATCACCGTCTATAATTTTGATGATCTCTTTTCTATCAGCAAAGTTAAAATCTACCGCCCAATAGTCAATCCAATCGCTCCATTTCTTTGTAAGTATCTCCGGCTCGCCTATGGTGCCGTCCTTGTTCTTTGATATTTTTTTAACCTGTCCATTCTCAATAATAATTTTTGACCCACCAGACTTTAATGATTCTTGTATCTCTCCTGAGTCGTCTTGGCTGTAAAAAACCGAAAAATCTGTTAACTCGATGGCTAATTCTTTACTACCTGCCCGACCCTTGATAATTGGCTTCGCCTCGATGAATGCCACGTCATAAAATTTGACTTGGCCTTTTTCTACGGCTTTTCTGTCAAACACTTCTCTTGGGATTACGCGGAAAGCAATGTCGATTCCTCGCTTTTGGTAGCTTCCGAAATCTATACCCATTTCATAATCAAAACCGAGCACATCAACTTTTGTAATGCCTTTTTCTTTGCATTCGGTCGCAACTTCCTCGATAAATTTGGAGGATACTGGGAGATTGATTGGACCAACTACAACCAAGCGATCTCGTTTTTTACCGACAACATTTACAAACGAGTCGACACGCTCTGCTTTATACGCTGAAAGAATAAGATCTACATATTCTTTTTCTTTTCTCTCTGCCTGTTTTGCTCGTTCTTCTGCTCGCAGATCACTATTTAGCGTAAGAAAGTTTTCTCGCTCATAGCGACCAACATTCAATACCTCAAAAGCACGGAAATTTTGCCCAGACTTCTTTAGCTCGCGCTGAACACCAACCATTCGTTTTCGCGTTGTATGTATAGAAAACTTTCCCAGATCGGACCCGATCCATTTTCTACCAAGCTTTTCGGCAACAGCAAGAGTTGTGCCAGAACCACAAAAAAAATCTGCAACTAAATCACCTTCATTTGAAGATGCCTTAATAACACGTTCAAGTAACGCCTCGGGCTTTTGAGTCGGATAATCAACTCTTTCCCTTGAATCGGATTCAGTGCCTAGTCCATACACATCATCCCAAACATCGCGACAAATTGAATTGTGGTACCACATTTTCTTTTCCTCATCCCAAATTTCAGGATATTTCTCATTGAAATTGTATTTCTTTGCCTGGTAGGACTTGTAGTATTGAGTATTGAATGAAAAATCTGAGGTTCTCGAATAAAAAAATATGGCGTCATGCTTTCTGGCAAAGAATCCTTTGCTTACTCCACCCGTTTTATAGCTCCAAATTATTTCATTTTTAAAATTATCTTTACCAAAAATTTCATCTAGCGCTAATCTAAGGTAACCACTTACGCGATAATCGCAGTGAACATAGATACTGCCATCCTCTGCCAACAATCCATGCATTAGCTTTAGTCGTTCATAGATCATAGCGATAAAGCTATCTGCCCCTTTTCCCCATGTATCTCTATAGGCTATTTCTTCAATCACTGACGGCTTCTTAGTAAAACTCTCCGCGTCATCGCCGTCGCCAATTTTTATATCCATCGAAAAATCCGCTCCGACGTCAAAAGGAGGGTCGATATAAATCAATTTTAAACCGCCCTGCGCTTCGATTTCCTTTCGCAAAGGACCATTTTTCAGTGATGAGAGTATTAGCTTATTGTCGCCCCAGATGAGCTTATTCGTCCACCCAGTTATTTGTCGGCCCGAGGTATCAAAAAGTGTATTTTGTCTGCCGATTTTTCCATCGCCTCGTGGCTCGTCTATTTGCTCAATCACCTGGAATGGCAAGACAACGTTTGTAACTTCATTTGTTTTTCCATTCCAGACAAGCTCTACCTCTCGATCGTCACCGAACAATAAAAAGCGATATTTATCTGGAAGTGGCTTACCCACCTCAAGATATCTAATAACATCTCGTTTTTCATTATCAGTTAGATACATAATTATCCTTATTTGAGCTTTGGTAATTTTCCTTTATTTTAGAAGACTTTTTAACAGTAAGCAAGTGCTTGCAATGACTCAAACATACAATACTGAAGGCGGCTAAAAGCCTTGCGGAATACCGCGCCGTGCGGTATACTTATGGTGTCTGTGAGTAACTGATTTGTTTTTATTTATGGCAAAAAACGTTCAAAAAAAGGATGAATATGGCGCAAAACAAATAACCGTCCTTGAGGGTTTGGAGGCGGTCCGCAAGCGACCGGGCATGTATATCGGAAACACAGCTGAGGCCGGGTTGCATCATCTGATCTGGGAGGTTGTCGACAACTCGATCGACGAGGCGATGGCCGGGTACTGCGACGAGATCCGGATCACGCTTTTGCCGGACGGATACGTGCAGGTTTCTGACAACGGCCGCGGTATTCCGGTCGAGACGCATCCACAGACAAAGCTTTCAACACTCGAAACAGTCCTGACGATTCTCCATGCCGGCGGCAAGTTCGGGCAGGGAGGGTACAAGGTCTCGGGCGGACTGCACGGCGTCGGTATCTCGGTCGTGAATGCTCTTTCGGAAAAGCTCATTGCCGAAGTTCGCCGCGACGGCAAACTCTATCGGCAAGAGTATGCCATCGGCAAGCCGACATCGAAGCTCAAGACCGTGGGCCCGGCAAAAGGCACGGGCACAACGATAACATTCAAGCCGGATGCGAGCGTCTTTTCGGTGACTGAGTTCGACTGGGAGACGATCATCGACCGGCTGCGACAGCAAGCATACCTGACGAAAGCCATCCGCATCACGGCAGCCGACTATCGCTCCGATGATGCCAATCTCCCCTACTCGTTTTACTTTGAAGGCGGCCTTGCGTCCTATGTCCGATACCTTAATCACTCAAAGGAAGCAAAGCACGACCAGGTTTTTTACGTAGAAAAGCAGTACGACGAGACGATCCGCGTGGAAGTATCCTTGCAGTATACCGATGAGTACAAAGAAAACCTGTACGCATTCACAAATAATATTCTCAATCCCGAGGGCGGCATGCATGTTGTCGGTTTTCGGACCGCGCTGACCCGCACGCTCAACAGTTTTGCTCGAACCAAGGGTTTTTTGAAGGAAAAGGATGAAAATCTCACCGGTGAAGACGTACGCGAGGGAATGACGGCGGTCATCTCCGTAAAAATTCCCGAGCCGCAGTTTGAGGGCCAGACAAAGGGCAAGCTCGGCAACGTCGAGGCGCGAACGGCTGTCGACTCGGTATTTGCGGATGCGCTGGCAATTTTTCTTGAAGAAAATCCTAAGGCCGCAGAAGCAATCATCGGAAAATGCCTCTTGGCATCCCGCGCAAGAATCGCAGCCCGATCAGCGAGAGAGACCGTCCTTCGCAAAGGCGTCCTCGAGGGTCTCACACTCCCCGGCAAGTTGGCCGACTGCTCGTCCAAGGATCCGTCCGTGTCCGAGCTTTTCCTTGTCGAGGGCGATAGCGCCGGTGGAAGTGCGAAATCAGGCCGCAACCGTGAGTTTCAGGCTATCCTGCCGCTGAAGGGTAAAATTTTGAACGTCGAGAAGTCGCGTTTGGACAAGATATTAGCGTTCAATGAGATCAAATCGCTCGTCATCGCGCTCGGCACCAACATTGGCGAGATGTTTGATATCGGCAGCCTCCGATACCACCGAGTCGTGATCATGACCGATGCCGACGTCGACGGCGCGCACATCCGCACACTCCTCCTGACGCTCTTTTACCGCTACTTCCCCGATCTGATCACGCAAGGCCACATCTACATCGCCCAGCCGCCGCTCTACAAGATCCAGTACGGAAAGAGCTTCAAGTACGCATTCTCTGACGAGGAGAAGCAGCTCGTTATCGACGAGTTCAACGCAGAGGCAGAGAAAAAAGGCGCAAAGGGCAAAAAAGCAGAGGTCGTCGCTGAGTTGGAGACTGAAGAGGGTGAAGAAACGCCTGCTGAAGAAGAAAAGGCCGGACCGAAAATCTCGGTGCAGCGCTACAAGGGTCTTGGAGAAATGAACCCTGAGCAGTTGTGGGAGACGACCATGGACCCAGGGACGCGCGTCATGAAGCAAGTTACAATCGAGGATGCGGTCAAGGCCGATGAGGTGTTTGATGTCCTGATGGGCTCAGAGGTGGAGCCGCGGAAACGCTTCATCCAAGTCCACGCAAAGTCTGTCAAAAATATCGATATTTAGGAGTGTGATACCGGTTTCATTCACGCAAGCGCCATTTGATTTTGAACAAAAAAATAAATTGATCACGACATGCATGAGCATAGGATATGAATTTAAAAAAATACTTAACTATTATTAACGCATACTGGCAGCGGGCACTGACATACCGTTTTTCTGTGATTGCCTATCGGACGGGCGAGTTAGCTGAGATTGTTGTACTTATTATGATGTGGACAGCGATTTATGGTGCTCAGGAAATCATCCAAGGATTTACTCTTAATGAGATGATTACATATATTCTTGTTGGTAATTTTATTAATGCTGTCGTACGCAATTATCTTCCGTCGGTCATTGCGCGGGACATCAAGGATGGTCGACTTTCAACATTGCTTCTCAAGCCGATGAGCTATTTCCAATATATCCTTACCCAAGAGCTTGGCAGAATGTCCTATGCACTCATCGCGTCTGCCTTATCGGCAGTTATTGCAATACTCTTTTTCTCCTCGGCTATGCTGTGGAATTTCGATCCCCTTCGCTTGGTTATTATGATAGTAATTATTGCTCTTTCCTTTATCATCGAGCTTCTATTTTCGTATCTCATCGGATTGATAGCTTTCTGGACAGATGAAGTAGATGGAATATTTGTTACATTTGAGCGAGTTAAGAAGTTTTTCTCAGGGGGATATTTCCCCTTATCCCTCTTGCCCACAGCTTTTGTGAGTATAAGTCTTGTCTTACCATTCGCGTATACCCTGTTCGTTCCCGCACAGGTTTATCTCGGGAAAATAGGAATTCACCAAGCCTTAGTTGGTATCGGTATCCAGGCGGTCTGGATCATTCTTCTCTATTTTATTATCGCCTTTGTATGGAATCGGGGGCTTCGGAGATATGAGGGCGTAGGCATTTGAGTATGAAAGCGATCGAAGTGAAAAATCTTTCCAAGCGCTATGCGTATTATCGCAAAGAGCGAGGCCTTCTCGGATCGTTCAAGAACTTTTTTTATCGGAAGACGCTCTATGCTGAAGCGGTCAGGGAAGCAAGTTTTTCAGTAGGACAAGGCGAGGTTGTTGGCTTCGTCGGTCCGAATGGCGCGGGAAAAACAACAACGTTGAAAATGCTCTCGGGACTCCTGCAGCCATCGGGCGGCGAAGTTCGCGTCTTGGATTACGTGCCGTTCGAAAGGAAAAGCGCATACCAACAGCAATTTGCATTGGTAATGGGGCAGAAGAACCAGCTCATTACGGATCTCCCCGCTCAAGAAACATTTCTGATTAATAAGGAGATATACGGGGTCAGCGACGTGGATTACAGATCGCATCTTGCCGAATTGACGAAACTTCTCGAGGTAACTAACATCCTCGACATTCCGGTTAGGAAACTTTCGCTCGGACAGCGCATGAAGTGCGAGTTAATCGCTGCACTGATTCATAAGCCGAAGGTGCTCTTTCTCGACGAGCCCACGATAGGCCTTGATGTGGTTGCGCAAAAGAATATCCGCGATTTTCTTAGAAAATATAATGAGGAAACAAAGACGACAATCCTTCTGACGTCGCATTATATGCAAGACATCCGCGAATTGTGCAGAAGGATCATTATCATCAATCTTGGGGAAATCATTTTTGACGGAGCACTCGACGAGCTTATCCAGAGATATGCAACACACAAGCTTTTAAAGGTGAGCTTTAAGCAGGATTCAGTCCGTAAATCAGATCTTGCCCAATTCGGGAAAGTCAAGGATTTCAATCATTATGAATGCGTGCTAGAGACGGAACGGCAAAATGCGAAACAAGCTGCGGCGGCACTGTTTTCATCCGGTATTCCTATCGACGACATTGCGATCGGCGAAGTTGATATTGATAGCATTATTCGTACGATTTTTAACTCGGGAGAAAAACAAAAAAGATCTACTCACGAGTCTAAGTAACCCCCTTTCTCCTCGATCTGCATACCGGCGTCCCAAGGTTTTCCGGGTTTCAGGGATGAAAGGCAGGTTTTGGTTTTTCAATGAGTCGGTTTTGGAAGGAAGGCGCCATTGACCTTTGGCGCTTGTTGTGGTATGCTCTCGCAATCGGATTCACACGCAAAGGAGGATATCAATGGCGACTGTCGCCACGCAACTGTATACGTCCAAGCTTGACCTGCGGGAAGGCGTCGAGATCGGCGTCAAGAGCATCTCCGTCGTCCCGCGCGTCGATAGGGCGCCCCAACACTACGGAGCGCTGTACCTGACCCGGCCGCCCGAATGCCATCTGTTCGTTGGCAGAGTGCCGCTCGTGAACCTTCACATCCGTGACGTACTACTCCTCCTCGATGACACGATCGAGCGCGAGTCGGACGTGGACGTGCGCGTCGACGAGTACATCCTCCTGCGCCAGACCGGCGTCAAGGATGGCGAGCCGCTCCTGGAGGCCTGGCGCAGGCGGCAGACCGTCCATGTCGGGAGCAATGCCGGAAATTACATGGACCTGCCGGGCCGCCACCTGCCCACCGACCAGTTCCTGACCCTCTTCATGCTCGCGAGCCAGACGCGCGACCTCCCGCCCGGCGATGGCGAGGTCCACCTGCCGCCGCACTGCGGGTAACCCTTCGTGGCCTCATGGCCCTGCCGTTCAACCGCGGCGGGGCCGATTTTTTTACACTTGACATTCACACAGCCCTGTTTTATACTGAAATCGAGCCTCGACGGGCTTTTTTAATTAGAAAAACGAGTGATTGTATGGCATTCCAGGCCAAAATCGCAGATTATTTCAAGGACTCCTACGCCGAGATGAAGAAGGTCGTCTGGCCCTCGCGACGGCAAACGCTTCAGCATACCGGCATTGTTATCCTGTTCAGCCTGGTAGTCGCCCTGTTTTTGGGTGCGCTGGATATCTTTTTCCAGTGGGGAATCGAGAATATTCTCTCGCGATAACATCCTAAAAGCTCGAAGCGAACGCTATAAGCTAGCAGCTCTCACTATGGCAAAACAAACAGCCCACGAAGGGCGCAGATGGTACGTCATCCATACCTACTCCGGCTACGAAGAGAATGTCGTGCGCAACCTCAAGCAGCGCATCGAGTCGATGGATATGGAGGACCGCATTTTTAACGTCCTCATTCCGACCGAAAAGAAGATCAAGATCAAGAACGGCAAGCGAAAGGTTGTTGAGGAAAAAATTTATCCCGGCTACGTTCTTGTAGAAATGATCGTGACGGACGACTCATGGTATGTGGTGCGCAACACGCCCAATGTGACCGGATTCATCGGCACCGGAACGACTCCGACGCCCGTATCGGACGAGGAGATGGCCGGACTGCAGAAGCGCATGGGCATGGAAGAGCCGAAATACAAAATCGACTTTGCGCTGTCCGATACGATTCAGATTGTCGATGGCCCCTTCAAGACGTTCGAGGGAAAGATCTCCGAAATCGACGAGGAGCGCGGCAAGGTCAAGGTGCTTGTCAGCATGTTCGGCCGTGAAACTCCCGTGGAACTCGACTTTCTCCAAGTGAAGAAGGTATAACGCATTTCAATTAATCAGCTGTCTCTTTGCCTCTGGGACGCAAAAACATATCTATGGCAAAAAAAGTAAAAGCGCTTATCAAGCTTCAGATTCCGGCCGGCAAAGCGAATCCCGCACCGCCGATCGGCCCGGCACTCGGCCAACACGGACTCAATATCGCCGAGTTCTGTCAAAAGTTCAATGCAGCAACGCAAGGCAAGGATGATGTTACGCCGGTCGAGATTACCGTGTATGAAGACCGAACGTACGACTTCATTCTCAAGACGCCCCCCGCCTCCGAGCTGATTAAAAAAGCTGCCGGACTACCAAAAGGATCCGGAAAGCCCCTGACAGAAAAAGTCGGGAAGATCACCACTGCACAGCTTCGCGATATTGCCGAGCGGAAGATGACAGACCTGAATGCCAAGAGCATTGAGGCTGCGATGAATACGATCGCCGGCACTGCAAAACAAATGGGGGTCGAGATCAAAGATTAGTCATTAATTTTTTAGTGGGAGGGCATGAGCCCGCTTGTACCACACACGCATATGCAGCGAAAACGAACCAAGGAATTCAAAGAGAAAACCCAAACGATCGACAAATCGAAGACATATTCATTCGACGAGGCGCTCGAGCTTTTAAAGCAGGCGTCGTACGAGAAGTTCGACCCCTCGATCGAGGTTCATGTCCGCACCGGCATCGATCCGAAAAAGGGCGACCAGGTCATCCGCGGGTCGGTCGTGTTGCCGAACAGCATCGGAAAGACAAAGCGCATCGCAGTCTTTGCTGAGGGCGACAAGGCCGATGAAGCGCAAAAAGCCGGAGCCGATATTGTTGGCGGCAAGGAGCTTATTCAGGAAATCAAGACGACCGGCAAAGCCGAATTCGATGTCGCAATCGCAACGCCGGATATGATGAAACACCTGGCAGTCGTTGCAAAAATTTTGGGTCCCAAGGGATTGATGCCTGCTCCGAAAAACGAGACGGTCACTCAAAATATCAAACATGCGGTTGAGGAGGTGAAAAAAGGAAAGGTCATGTTCAAAAACGACGACACGGCAAATGTTCACCAGGTGATCGGCAAACGGTCACTGGAGAACGGTAAGCTGAAGGAGAATTACGAGGCCTTTCTTGATGCCCTAAAGAAGGCAAAGCCCTCGGCGGCAAAAGGCACCTACATAAAAACCATCTCCCTCTCGACAACCATGGGACCCGGCGTTTGGGTCACCACGGCATAGCCAACGAGAAAAGCCCGCGTATGCGGGTTTTTTTCTAGACAAACCGCGCTCTATCGCGTACACTGGACTCGAAACAGTATAGAGAGTATGTCCCCTTTTTCTTATGTGATCGGGCTGGAGGTTCATGTTCAGCTCAAGACCAAATCTAAGATGTTCTGCCGCTGCTCGAACGAGGGCGAGAACAAAGAACCCAATACGACCGTCTGTCCGGTATGCATGGGACATCCCGGAACATTGCCGGTTGCCAACAGTACAGCGATCCGCTGGTCGACAAAGATGGCACTTGCCCTGAACTGCACGATCGCGGAGTGGAGCAAGTTTGACCGGAAGAACTACTTTTATCCTGACCTTCCGAAGGGGTATCAGATATCGCAGTACGATCAGCCGATCGGCCGCGAGGGCTACCTTGACATTCGCGGGGCGCACGATCCGGTGAGTAACCGGGCGGAGGCACGCATTCGTATCAATCGCCTCCATCTTGAGGAAGACGCGGCAAAACTTCTGCACGCGCCGGTCGGGAACGCGAGTCTTGTCGACTTTAATCGCGCCGGCACGCCGCTGATGGAGATCGTCTCGGAGCCCGATCTGCGCTCTCCCGCAGAAGCAAAGGCATACCTCCAGGAGATCCGTCTTCTGGCACGGTATTTGGACGTCTCCAGCGCCGACATGGAGAAGGGGCATCTGCGTTGCGATGCCAATATTTCCATCAAGTTCGATTATGAGGGGACACCCGTCTGGACGCCAATTTCCGAGATAAAAAACCTGAACTCGTTCCGCGCAGTTGAAAAGGCACTGGAGTACGAGGGTCAGCGACTCTATGACGAATGGATATCCGGCGGAGAGGTGCGCAATCGCACGCACAAAATAACCGTGGGTTGGGATGACCAGCGCCAAGCGACCGTATTGCAGCGCACCAAAGAAGAGGCGCATGACTACCGCTACTTTCCGGAACCGGACATTCCCCCGCTTCGCTTCACAGCAGATACGATCGAGGAGCTGCGCGCGGAAATTCCCGAGCGCCCCTCAGCGAAACGCGAGCGTCTCGGCGCTGAGTTCGGCATTGCGGCCGATGATGCCCGCATCCTTGTCGAAGATCGCATGCTCGCCAACTATTTCGAAAAATGCGCATCCGAGCTGGACGCGTGGCTCTGTTCCCTTGAGGCGTGCGATGAGGCATTCAAGGCAAAAACGTATCGGTCGCTCTCTACGTGGCTGATCAACAAATTTACCGCGTCTCTCGAAGCGGAAGGCACCGAGTTGCGCGAAACGAAGGTGACACCAGAGAACTTTGCCGAGCTGATCGCGCTGATCGCGACGGATAAAATCAATAGCACCGCAGCGCAAACTGTCCTCTCTGAGATGATACGGACCGGCGCAGAACCGGATCACATCATTGAGGAAAAAGGCTTGGCACAGGTTACCGATGCGAGCGCGCTTGATGCAGTTATTGCGACTGTTATCGCCGCGCATCCTGATGCGGTGGAAAAAATACAGGCTGGCAAAACATCGACGATCATGTTTTTGGTCGGACAGGTTATGCGAGAAATGAAAGGAACAGCACAGCCTGAGCTTGTAAAAAAAATGTTGGAGGAACGCTTAGGCACGAAATAAAAAAACTTTCGCTTCCTTTCCATCATCCGTTCCCTTTCCGTAAAAAATGCCGCACGTGAGAGAGCGCATCTTTTTCGTTCCGGATCCAACAGATATCGGGATTTCGGCGCCACCAGGTAAGCTGCCGGCGGGCAAAGTCATGGGTCGCGAATGCAAGTCGCGCAAGTGTTTCCTCAAGCGCCGCGCAACGCTCACGCGCCGTCAATGACGCCTCTTTTTCGAGATATTCAGAGAGAAAACGGTACTCAAGGCCCAGTGAAGAGAGCCATTTTTTTGACACACCCATCGCGTGAAGCCTGCGCACCTCTCCTATTAGGCCTTTTCGCGTACGAGTTTTGATGCGCTCGTCGATGCGAGCGTAGAGCGTTTGGCGCGGCAGATCGATGCCGAGAATCAAAGATTGATACCGATCTCTTCCCTGCTGTTTCTGCGCTACGAATGAGCGGCCTGTCGCGCGCACGACCTCAAGGGCTCGGATGAGACGGCGACGATTGCATACATCGATTGCGGCATACGACTGGGGATCCGACTCGGCAAGCAGCGCAGCAAGGCGATCCGTTGATTTCTTTTCGAGCTGCTCACGGTATGCCGGGTCAAAGACGGCCGGCGGCAAATCGAAATTTCGGACCACAGCATCAATATAGAGAGCTGTTCCTCCGACGAGGAACGGAACCTTTCCTCGTTTCGAAATGCCAAAAATCGCCTCATCCGCCTTTATTTTATAATCAGCGAGCGTGAACGGCTGCTGCCCGCCGCGCCAGCGCTTCGGCGGCAATGCGACATCCAGGAGGTGATGTGGAACTTCTCGCCGCTCGCGTTTTGTCACCTTTCCGGTTCCCAGATCAAGACCGGTATAGACCTGTCGCGAGTCAGCCGATACGATCTCACCGTTGAACTGCTTCGCAAGCCGGATTGCGAGATCCGACTTGCCGGATGCTGTCGGGCCAAGGAGAACGACAAGTTTAATCTGCGAGCGATCCATACAAGACCCACTCAACTGCCCGATCGATATGAACAGAGACGATCTGCCCAATGAGTGATGGTTCACCTCGAAAATTGACGCGCTTCATTTCTCGGGAGTTGCCGCTCGCAACGCCCTTCTCGCACGAGTCGACAAGCACCGATACGGTTGTGCCGACGAATGCCTGATTTTTTCGCAAAACTGTCTCCTCCATCAGTCGCTGCAGTGCGTGCCACCGTCGCTTCTTTTCGTGTCGCCCCACATCATCCTTGTACATCCTGACCGCCGCAGTTCCTGACCGGACCGAGTACATCGCAGTGTAGGCGATATCAAAATCGCACACGCGGTACAGATCCAGGGTTTCTTCAAACTGCTCTTCGGTTTCGCCGCAAAATCCTACGATAATATCGGTACCCAGGGCGATAGTTGGTGCCAGTTCTCGGAGCTTTGCGATGCGTTCGATATAGTACTCGCGCGTATAGGGCCGGTTCATCCGCTTTAATACCTCATTGCTGCCGCTTTGCAGAGGCAGATGCAAGTAATTGACGTGCTTTGGCAATGTGAGAGCCGCAAGAGTCTGGTCATCCATGTACTGGGGATGCGCGGCGGTGAAATGGATTCTCTGAATGCCGTCGATCTGATTAAGCTCCCACATGAGTGCAGCAAAGGCGTTTTTCGAATGATCGTATGGATTTTTCGGACTCAAATGCTCCTTATCTGGCGGATTGTACAGATTGACGGTCTGTCCCAAGATCGTGATTTCAACCGTACCGGCAGCAGCGCGATCTCGCGCCTCGGCCAACACATCGGCAAGCGGTCGGTCTTTCTGACGGCCCCGCGAGTACGGAACAACACAGTAGGTGCAAAACTTATTGCAGCCGTTGCTTATGGGAATAAATGCCTGGAATGCCGTCTGGTACGCCGGCCTGATTTTGAGATAGTGGTCGTATTCGGACTCGGCCCGTAAAGTGGCCTGATCGACAAGATCCGACCGGATCTCGCTGAGGCGCTGCGGAAGGTAAATTAACTCGTCAGTCGGGAAAAAGAGGTCAACAGAGGGCAGCCGCTCGCGGATCTTGCCATCCGTATCGCGACCGGCCATGCAGCCAGTTACGGCAACAATCAGATCCTTTTTTTTCGCCTTTAGCGTTTCCAAGTTGTGTGCGATGCCATACATCCGGTCTTCCGCCATCTGGCGAACCGAACAGGTGTTGTAGACAAGAATATCGGCAGACTCATCCGAGTCCGTTTCCTCCGCGCCAAGTCGGCGCAAAAGGGCTGCAATGCGCTCGGAGTCAGACTTGTTCATCTGGCAGCCGAATGTCGTGATCTTAAAAAATGATGACATATTTGCTTATACTAACAAATGCAGGAAGTATTGTAAATGAAGAAGAGGCCAACCGCAGAAACTGCAGCTGGCCTCAGGGGAAGCCCTGGTTGGGCGTCCCCGGCGGCGCGCATCGGAAACGTGCGAGTGCTATCAGCAATGGTTGATCAGTCGAGAGAATCCTTGGAGGGCTCACGACGATGATCGACCGTGCCGAGGCACTGCAGCTCCGGTCCTTCCAGCCCGCCCGAAAGGTGTTTGAATCCGTTCGGGGAATGGGGACTGTCAATTGAAAGCGCCGACTCTGCGCATTTTTCATCCGTTCGGATGTGTTCGCGTCCAGAGGAACGCGTTTTGTCCGAAGAGACTCGCTGCTCGATCCCGTGCAAGCAGCAGGCAGTAAAAGGCAAACTGCCTTCGAAACGCAGGTGCTCTGCCCGACCGCAGTTGCGATCGATTCAGAACTACAGGAGTTAACCTGTATTTGCGGGCTCCACCATGGGTAGATGGCAAGAACCTGCGACGCTCCGTGAGGGAGACCTTCTCCACACCGCAGAGCGGAGTGTCGATTGTCCGAACCTTGAAGGAAGACGTGAAATAATAATAACGCCAAAGCGAATTTCAGTCAATAAAACGACAATGGCAAATTTCACTTTTATTTATAACAAAAATTGAGAGTCTGGATTTACCTGATAAAAGTTATCCACACTACCTCTTTAAAGTCTGGTGCAATTCATCGAGAAAATGTGCGATGCACTCCTCCAATTTCACGTCCTTGATCTCCTTGCTGCCGCGTGCGCGGAGCGCGATGGTCTGCAGATCCGACTCTTTATCGCCGATCACGATCATATACGGCACTTTTGACTTCTCAGCTTTGCGGATCTTGTACCCGACCGTCTCATTGGACTCGTCAACTTCGACGCGGATACCGTTTTCCTGCAAACGCAAGGCAAGCTTTCTGCTCGACTCCAGATGCGAAAGCCCAACGGGCACGATCGCAGCCTGTACGGGCGAGAGCCAGAACGGAAAAGCGCCGGCAAAGTGCTCGATGATGATTCCCAAGAATCGCTCCGTGGATCCGAGAATGGCGCGATGAATGACGATAGGCCGCTGCTTGGTGCCGTCGGCAGCCGCATACTCGCACGAGAACCGCTGCGGAAGATTATAGTCAAGCTGAATGGTGGAGAGCTGCCACTCCCGTCCGATCGCGTCCTTGAACATAAAATCAAGTTTCGGGCCATAGAACGCCGCCTCACCAACTGCAACCTCAACCGGCATTCCCTTCTCCGCAACGACCCGCTTCAGAGCGGCTTCGGCGGTTTCCCAATACTCGTCAGTACCGATATACTTTTCGCGGTTCTGGGGGTCATGCACAGAAACCGTCACGCGAAAGTCCGTCAGTCCGAATACAGCGTATACGTCTTTGATCATATCGAGCATGAGAGCAATTTCTCCCTCGATCTGATCCGGCGCGCAAAACACGTGGCAGTCGTCCTGCGTCAGCGCACGCACGCGCGTCAATCCGGAGAGCTCGCCCGACTTTTCATACCGATAGTTTGTTGTTGTACAGGTATACCGGACCGGCAGATCCCGATAACTGTGCGGCAGCGTGTTGTACAGCATCATGAAGTGCGGGCAGTTCATCGGCTTGAGGTAGTAGCGATCCTCGTCAAGAACCATTGGCGGATACATCGCATCGTACTTGTCCAGGTGTCCCGAAATCCGATACAGGGGCTCTTTTGTGATATGCGGAATCCAGATCGGAACGTATCCACGCTTCTCCTGCATCTCGATGACAAGATTCTCGACGAGCCTGCGCAAGAGCGCACCCTTTGGATAAAAAAGTGGCAGTCCCGGTCCGATCTCATCGATGATAGTAAAGAGTTCGAGCTCGCGGCCCAGCTTTCGATGATCGCGTTTCTCTGCCTCCTCGAGTAAGGTGAGATGGGCTGCAAGCTCATCTTTTGTCTGAAACGCGTATCCGTAGATGCGCGTGAGCATTGGATTTTTCTCATCGCCGCGCCAATAGGCGCCCGCAACCGATTTCAGTTTGAAAACACCAATGTCTCTCGTACTCGAAACATGCGGTCCGCGGCACAAGTCAACAAAGTCGCCAGTGCGATAGAGGGACACGATAGCGTTCTCCCCCATGCCAGAAACGGCAGACTCTTCTTCTCCGATACGTGTCGTTCCGTGTTTTTCAATATCTTCAAGCAGTTGTACCTTAAAACCCTGCCCCAGGGACGCCATGATCTCCTTCGCCCTGCCAAGCGGGAGCTCCTCGCGCTCAAAAGAAAGGTTTTCCTTTTTAATCCGCTCCATCTCTTTCTCGATCTTTCCAAAATCATCAGTCGAGATGGGTGTCGAAGTTAAAACATCGTAGTAAAAACCGTTCTCCACAACCGGCCCCACGCCAAACTGAGTACCAGGATACAGTCTCTGAAGGGCAGCGGCGAGCAAATGCGCAGCCGAATGGCGCATGGTTTCGATTGGGGAGGCTTCTTTTTCACTTGACATAAGATCCTTGACAGGTTTTTATGGATGTGTTATGCTTTTGACTGCACTATAATGCATAAATGGCATGGTATGGATTGGCGGGGCACCGCTCAGGTCCATGGACTTGTCTCCATGCGCATGCCGTGCAAACAAGTGTACACTATGAGTCGGGTCAATCCTGCTTCCCTGATTCATCTGCGGCTGTACGCCGCACCGCCCCCATCCCCACCGGGATGACAGACAGGACTGCGAAGGGGCGGTTTTTTTAAATCAAAATAAGGGGTTATTTCCCCTTATTTTATGCTATTTTTTACAAATTGCAACCCATGACTCTTTACGGTTTCTTCATGATAATGTGGATATGATCCACAAATAATGGGGCTCGGGTGACCCAGAATGGGTAGAATTTGACCTCGGTATCGGTAATACCCTCGAATGATGCGAAATAATCATCGATCTCGCGCGCATTTTTGCCGACAAGCCGCTTCTTTTGCACGCCAAGGCTTTCGGCCGATACGACTTGCGTCGCATCGACTGTGACGGCGAGATTCGCACGAACGGCTGGTGCTCCGGCCTGAATCTCTTCAAGCGTTATGCGCATGTCGGCATCAGTGAAGTCAAGAAAGCGCATGCCAGGATCCGAACGCTCGGCGAGCTGCTCTTTGATGTGCTCTTTCAGATCCCCCACATCATAGACAACACCCTCGAGCCGAACCTTGGCACGAGCAGAAAAACGTTCCTTTGTATCACCGACCTTCGCATCAGCCGTGACGCTTTCCAGGGAGTGGCGCACGACAGTCTGAGCCTGCAGAGGCGTCCATCGCGCGTCGCGGCTCCGCGTTATAAGCTCATCGGCAAACGTGCGGCGCGACGCCTCAGCAATCGACTCGCCCGCCTTTGCGATATCATCCTGAGTGACACTCGCAACTCGGGAGGCATCCTCAACATGGCGCTCGAATGTTGTTCCATAAATAAGGGACTGAAGTTCGCTCCAAAGGCCCGGCAACGTAAAGCGGTCGGTGGGAAGCGTGCCGATATCTCCTTCTTTGTCAGCTATGACTGCCACCTCGACCTTGCCTCCGGCAGGAACCGTGACGAAGTCCTGTGTTCTGAAAAGACGACCATCGCTTGAAAGAAGTCGCGTCGTCGCGCGCAGCGGCTGGTCCTTCGAGTAGTTGTTTACGATGGTTATGGTTCCCCGCGCTTTTACGGGTCCGCGATCCACAACTCCGCTGGCAGAAAAGTCCCCGTCGCCTTCGCGCGTCTCGCTGAAAATGCGTCCCTGTATACCGTCTCCGTCAGGCAATTGATCTGATGATGCGCTATCATGAACGGCGACTGAAAAGACGTACGTCGATGAAAACGGCTGTGGCGCAATAGTAATTGTTGCCCAGCTGAATGTTATGTAAAAAACGAACAGCGCTATGAGCGCGGAAGCGAAAAGAAATGGCATGGCAATCCGCCGAGTCAGCGACAGTTCGTTGCGTTTGCGAAGAACCATAAAAAACCGATTAAAAAGTTTCTTGGTATTGGTGTGATGAGAACTCGTCCTCTGACAATGAAGGCTGAATACTCTCGTCAGGAGCAGGTTCATGGGCGCTGGATCCGGCAGCAGGCGGCGCGGCCACGTTTTGGAGATAGACGAGCCCTTCTGATGTTATCTCTTTCACGCGCGAACAAAGGAGTTTTGCCTCGGCATCTTTGTGGGAAATTTTACCCTCTACTGCAAGGATCTTATCGCTTTCCCAGAGTGCCGCACTATCTTTCAGCACCGAGGGAAACACAATCACCTCAAGCGCGTCATGCAGGTCTTCGACTTTTACAAACAGCATCGCCTCATTCTTTTTCGTATAGATTTTCTTTACGCTCGAGACGATGCCGCAAATTTTTGCGTTCCGGCCTTCCGGCAGACGCTTCGCATCCACGCACGGAAGAACGAATCGGGCGACAAGCGGGTACACTTCCTTGAGCGGGTGGTCTGAAATATACAGGCCCAACAGCTCCTTTTCCCATACCAGGCGCTCTCGCGGATCGCCTCCTGGCGCCGGTTCGAGCGTGAGCACAGCAGGCGCAAGCAGGTTGCTGCCAAACAGCGATCCCTGGAGCGATTGCGCATCCGCGTTCCGCTTTTTGCTGTAAGACAGCATCTTATCGATATTATACAGCATCTGATGCCGATCGCCAAAACGGTCCATCGCTCCCGATCGGATCAGGCTTTCCAGGGATTTTTTGTTCAGGTCCTTCGTCTGGATCCGCTCAAGGAAATTCTCAAGCGACGTATAGGCTCCGCCCCTCTTGCGCTCCTGGACGATATACTCAACGATATGTTCTCCGATATTTTTTATCGCAAGCAGTCCGAAGCGGATCGTTCCTGCGCGGCCGGCGTCTGATTGGGGAACGACAGCAAAGGAGGTGAAGCTCTCATTGACATCAGGAGCCAAGACCTCAATCCCCATGCCGCGACACTCTTCGATCTCGATAGCGATACGATCCGTATTCTGCTGGTCGGCCGTCAGAAGCGCTGCCATGAATTCGGCAGGATAGTTCGCCTTCATGTATGCCGTCTGATACGCAATAAGCGCATAGCAGGCTGCGTGTGCGCGATTGAAGCCGTATCCCGCAAACGGCTCGATGAACTCGAAGACCTTTTCCGCCACTTTTTGCGATACGCCGTTTTTGCGGCAGCCGGCGATAAACTTCTCCTTTTGTTCGATTAGAAGTTTTTGGATTTTTTTTCCGACTGCCTTGCGCAAAACATCCGCTTCTCCGAGCGTAAAACCGGCAAGCTCCTGGGCGATTTTCATGAGCTGCTCCTGATACACGGCAATGCCGTACGTCTTTTCCAGAATTGGCTCGAGCGTCGGGTGGAGATATTCCTGCTTCTTTTTTCCTTTTTTGCCGGCAATATAATCAGGGATCCACTCCATCGGCCCCGGACGGTAGAGCGCAACCATCGCAATGATATCCTCGATATTCGAGGGCTTCAGCTCCTTGAGATAGCGCTTCATGCCAGCGCTCTCAAGCTGGAAGACGCCGGTTGTCTTGCCTTCCTGCAACAGCCGATAGGTTGCGCGGTCATCCAGCGGTAACGCGTCGTAATCGATCTCGATGCCGTGGATTTTTTCCGCAATTTTTTTTGCCGTCTCGAGAATGGTAAGGTTAGACAGTCCGAGAAAGTCGAATTTCAGCAATCCCAAATCCTCGACAGGATGCAGGGAGTACTGCGTCACGATCGTCTTGTCATCCGGCGCCACATGCTGCAGCGGGACATAGTTGACGAGGGGTTCAGCAGTGATGACGACCCCGCACGCGTGCATTGAGGTATGACGGGACACGCCCTCGAGGCGTCGCGCAATATCAAATATCTGACGCGCATCGTCGCTCGTTTCCAAGAGCTGCTTGAGCTCCGGCACGGTTGTGGCAGCCTCATCAAGCGTCGCATGCATGGGTATCATTTTTGCCATGGTATCGCAGAATGCGTAGGGCATGGACAAGACGCGTCCGACATCCCGAATCGAGACGCGCGCTGCCATCGTTCCAAAGGTGATGATATTGGTCACGCGATCATGGCCGTACTTTTCTCTGACATAATTCAATACGTCGTCGCGACGCGAGTCGGCAAAGTCAAGGTCAATATCCGGCATTGATATGCGTTCCGGATTCAGAAAACGTTCGAAGACCAGATCATAGCGGATCGGATCGACGTTCGTGATCTTGAGGAGATAGGCGACAATGCTGCCGGCAGCAGAGCCGCGACCCGGCCCGACGACAACACCGTGGTCTTTTGCCCAATTGACAAAGTCAGAAACGATCAGGAAGTACGACGGATAACCGGCTGTGTTGATGACTCCCAACTCATAGGAAAGCCGATCTCGGATCTCCTGCGTTATATCCGCGCCGTATCGGTCGGCAAGCCCTTCCTCACAGAGCCTGCGGAGCTCCGCTTCTGCTGTCGTGTCACCCGGCAGCTCGTAGTGCGGCAAAATCGTCTTGCCGAACGAGATTTCAACATCGCACTGCTCCGCAATGAGACCGGTGTTCTCTATCGCCTGCGGCACATTGGAAAACGCCTCGCGCAAGCGCTGTCCATCCTGCAGAGAAAAGTCCTCGCCCAGCATGCAGAGCCGGTTGGGATCCTTTTTTTCTTTTTTTGTTTGGAGACAGAGCATCACGTCATGGGCCTGGTCGTCGTCAGGCACCAAGTAGTGAGAATCGCCGGTGGCAATAAGGGGAATATTGTATGCTGATGCCAGCTTGATCAAGCCCTCGTTGGCGATCTGCTGGTCTGGCAAGTTCGGGTGATCCTGAAGCTCGATATAAAAATCATCGCCGAAGATGTCGAGATACCGCTGCACGATCGGACGCGGATCGCGTTTTTCCAAAATCGCCTGGGAGAGCTGCCCATTCAGGCATGATGAGGTCGCGATAATGCCCTCATGCAACTCTTCAAGAAGCTCAAAATCAACCCGCGGCTTATAATAAAAACCCTCCAGGTGTGATGCGGTCACCAGCTTGAGGAGGTTTTTGTACCCGGTCGTGGTTTTTGCAAGGAGAATGAGATGAAAACGCTCGTCGTCCTCCTTGCTGCCCTTTTTATGCCGCCCGCGGGATGTCAGATACGTCTCGACCCCGATGATCGGCTTTATGCCGACTTTTTTCGCTTCCTGATAAAACTCGATTGCGCCATACAGTGCGCCGTGGTCGGTCAGCGCGAGTGCGGGCATGTCAAACTCCTTTGCGCGACGCACCAAACCCTCGATCCGCGCAAGGCCGTCGAGAAGGCTATAATGGCTATGGACATGAAGATTGACAAAGCTCATTTTTTTATTTTCGTGAGGCCCTTTTCTGATATACGGCAATAATGGCCTTAACGCCCTCGGATAAAATCTCTACGGTGTTTTTGAAAACCTCGGCCTTGCGGCAGACTTCGCTCATGCCGCTTGTCAGATTCTTCAAGGAGTCTTCAATGGTATCCATCATGGCATGCAGCCGCCGCAAGATGCTAATTCCGTAGTAGAGCGCCACAACTGCGAATCCGCTCAAAATCACCATGACTACCATGCTGATGATAAGCCAAAGATCGTATGTTGTCATATCGTTGAAAAAATAAGGATCAATGGTGATATCGCTATCACTCGAGTATCCGCATCTTCACTGAGAAATCCGCGCCCTTTCTTCGAATGGTCATGCTAATCGTTTCTCCGGGCCGATATTGCGCGAGCGCTTCAGAAAGGCTTCTGTTCGCGTCGATAATCTCGTTTTCAACCGTTAAAACGGTATCGCCGGCCTGAAGGTTTCCGACTGCAGCCTCTGCGGCAAGCAGCGGCAGTGCCGGCTTTGTCTGAATAATCGTCGCGCCGAGCGTTTCGCGCGTTCCGCCCGGAAGCGCTGCCGTATGCGCATTATCAGTATAGCGTATTTCATACGCCGAGGCACGGATGTCTCCGGATTTGAAGAGTCCGGCGATCGCATCCTTCATATACTTTGCCGGCACAATGCCTCGTGCGGTCGTTAAACCGACAAGCTCTCGCTGTGCCGTAACTGCCGGGATACCGCTGAGAGGAAACTCCTGAGACGGATTAAAGACTTTTGCAAATTTTCTCGTTGACTGGTCGCGGCTCTCAGCAGTGCCGGATGGGTAAAACGCTGCCGTAAGAATAACGGGTTCGAGGTCTCGTGCACTGCGAACCAGCGTCGCGGACTGCAGGCGCGAGAGATCCTGAGAACTGGCCAGAGAGATCGGCTTCCACCCTGCTGCAGCAACCTTTGCATAGATGACCGGCACTCGCGAATCGCGCACCATTTTTTCGATGCGGTAGCTTTGGTTCTGCTCATCGACAACGATCGTGCCCGTGTCAATCGCGGCTGTTGTCGCAAGCCAGCCATCCGCCGTCAGTGCTACGCCGTATCCCTCAAGCGTATCAAGATATCGATTGCGCTCAGCCGGATTTCGCTCCTCTTTCTGGCTGCCATCATACAGGCGGATAACACTCGGTCCAAACGCAGCTCCAAGGCGTTCCAAGTCTGCGCGCGCATCGGGTGCGGTACTGTCGATATACACGGTCGGCTCGCTTTGAAGCTCAAATTGGGCGATATCCATGCTGCTCGTCAAAACAGTGGTCGCAACTCCTCCGGCAAAACCGCCGACGATGCTCATGCACGCGATTGAGAGGTATCCAAGTAATCGAAGGGGTCGGATCATAAAAAAATCACAGTGAATTCCAGAGTGCGGTGCAAAGTGCGACACCGCCCATGCCACCGCACAAAACCATGTACGTGACGATTTGGCGCCGCGAAATCTCGTTGACGACGGCAGAAATGCTTAAATTCGAAAATGCATAATAGGCGGCGGTCAGGACAAACGCATTCACATAATAAATAGTCGGCAGATATTGCAAAACAAAAACCGATTCGACAAGAATAAGCGCCCATGCGGTCAAAAGAAGGAAGAGCTGCCTCTTCCCCATTGCGTGCAGCAATGCGTATTGCGCAAAGAATATGAGGCTTGCGGCGAGAAACGGAGGAAGCAGATACCACAGCGGGATATCGAGAAAATAATGAAGGCCGAACAGAATTCCTGCAAGGTAGAAAAACACAACTGTCTGGAACACGCCATTAATATGCAGCAGTGACCGTTCCTGGTAATAGTGGCTGCGATAAAAGTGGTAGTACATATTCAGAAGATAAATCATCTGCAGAATGGCATTGAAGCCGATAACGGTATTTTTGAGCAATGCATTCTCAACGATAAACAGCATTCCGAACGAACCGGCGATGAGTCCGACCGGCGGCAGGGAAACAAAGAAGATCTGCGCACGGCCCGTCCCTTTCGGCGTCATAAGCGTAAGGCACGCGTCGGTCAGCACAAAGGCGGCAAGAAGAAGCCAGCCGAACCAAGATTCGAAATGCAGCGCAAGCGCCAAAAGAGCGGTTTGCGCTGCGGGAAGCAATAGAATGATACTGCGTCGTATACGGGTCATAGCGTGCATCTCATCGGCTGTCGGATCAGATTGCGTGATAGATCGCCTGCGTTCGTTGTGCCATTGCATTCCACGAATACAGGGAAATTCGGGATTCGCCTGCGCGTATCAGCTGCTCGCGCAGGCCTTGATCGGTACGGATACGATCAAGCGTCTCCAGTATAGCATTCGGATCTCTGGGATCAAAATAAAGCGCGGCAGGACCATATATTTCGCGAAAAACGGGAATATCGGATGCGACGAGCGGCGCGCCGTGCCGCATCGCCTCCAAACCGGGCAGGCCAAAGCCCTCTTCCAGCGAGGGACATGCGACGCAGAGCGCGTTCCGGTACAGCCATGCCAACTGACCGTCAGACACGCGCCCGAGATGAATGACATTCGCAAGCCCGCTCGCCGCGATGGCTGCGGCAAAGCGGCGCTGAAAAAAATCTTCCTGACCGCAAAAAACAAGCGCCACGTCCTTCTCTCCGCGCGAACGCATACGCTCGAATGCCGCAAGCAGGGCTTCCAGATTCTTGTGAGGATATGCGTTTCCGACCGCAAGCACATAGGGAGACGGCACGGACACGGGGGTCTCCGCGCCGGAGGGGGCCAATGCATCGGCACCTTCATGGATAGCGACGATCTTTTCCGAAGAAACGTTCAGTGTGCGGACGATATCATCGGCAACCGTTTGCGACACCGCGATAACCCGATGCGCTCTACGCACAGCTGAGGCAAGCACGGCCCGGTAGGCCCGGTATTTCACCCAGTGGATAAGAGGGGTGCGCGTTGATGCGGCCGTCGTTGCCGAGAGCGGATGCTTCAGAAGAATAATGTCATGAATCGTAACAAGAAAACGCACTGGCGCAAAAAGCGGAACATTGAAGTGCGTAAAATGCATGCAGTCGAGCCGGTACCGTGCGATACGCAACGGGAACATGATCTGCTCTGCCAGCGAGTACCACCGATAGGGTGCGCGAATTTTGTGGAATCGAGGCGAGACGGGCTCGTATGCATCCCACGAACGCGAATGCATAAATATAAAAAATTCGTCGTCACCGGCTGATTTTTCAAGCTCGCAAATCAGACGCTGAATATAGCGCCCAATGCCGGACTCGCCGAGCATCCGAGCGTCGATTCCTATGCGCATACCGCGTCATTAAAAATTTGGCGCGTCATTCGCGCAGCATCATCCCATGAAAAACCAAGAGCCGCGCTCGGACGAGCGGGTGTGCGCGTCGCGTCCGGATCCCCTGACATGGCTTCTTCAATCGCATGAGCAAGCGACTCCACGTCATAGGGATCGATGAGAAGTGCCGAGTCGCCGACAACCTCTCCGATACTCGAGTCAAGCGCCGCGATCACGGGAGTGCCAGCGCTGAGCGCCTCGAGCGGCGGAATGCCGAATCCCTCGTAGACGCTCGGATAGACGCACAGAGACGCCCGCGCGTACAGCCGCGCTAACGCATCGCGCGAACAAAAGGGCGCCACGACGCAGCGCTCGGATTTCCGAGCAATCGCACGCGCTCTGCGCAGGTGCTCGCGAGGAACGCCCGCGATCACAAGAAAGGTATCCCGAAGGGCTGGCATGCGCGAGAGAGCCAAGCCGAACGCCTCGATAAGAAATGGAATATTTTTCCGCGTATCATGAATACCGAATGCGAGGATATAGCGCTCCTCTGCACTTCGGCGATGCATGCGAACAGGAGAGATCGCAGGCGCTCCCAGCGGTATCGTTGCAATACGATCCTCGCGAATGCCGAATGATGAAATCACATCATTTTTGGTGCTTTCCGATACTGCGATGATCCGAGATGCGTCGTGCGCCTTCTGGCAAAAATTGACCAGCGCATGCCACGCTCTCGATTTCGGCCGCAAAAAATGCGAGTAATACGCAAAACTCAAGTCATGAAGCGTGAGAACGTTTTTGGTGCCGCGATCCAACGCAAAAAAATCGGCATTGGGGGCAAAAAAAAGATCGATGGCAACGCCGGTAGTCCGCCTGATGAGAAAATTAACGGTCGGAAAACGAAAGAGAAAAAAACAGGCATTGAGCACTTTATTCGGCACAGGGATATGAACAGCGCGAACATGCGGGGCGGAGAAATCAGCCGCGGGCCGGCACCGTCCCGCCGAAAAAAGGATGTAGTGATTCCCGTCATTCTCGCGAAGAAGCGCATTGATGATGGAACGCGTATACTCTGCAATACCTCCCCGATTTTCAATAAGAGAACGGATGTCTATGGCAATAGTCATAACGCGTGAGGCTGGCCTTCTATTTATCGAAAGGTGTAGTACAGGTGGTTGGAAAAACGGACATCAATTTTTGCGAGCCGCGCACGATCGCTTCCGATTTTTTGGTCGAGAAGCGTCTTTAGGTAGAAAATTTGTTCGGCGCGATCATCCAGCGGCGTCATTGCAAGCACCCATCCCTCACTCGTCCGAACGGTGATGTCGGACGCAAGGGGCGCCATTTCAAGGTGCGTCGCCGTAACCCCGATTGCTGCCAGTTCCGGCATGAGCGGCACGATAAAATCAACGGCGCTTTGAGTCAAAACGGGCTTGCCAAGTTCAATGGGCTGGTTTGACGGATCAATAACAAGTGGCAGCGCGTCTCGCGCAGAACTCTGCGCTTGTGCCCCTTCCGATTCGGATCCATCTGCATCCAAGCCAATCGCGCTGCCTCCGCTCAGGCCCTGATCGGACGGGTCCCCTGAACGATGGATCTTTATGACAACACCGCGACCGTCGACGTCATACCGAACGTCCCCCGTCTTCCAGATGATGCGCTGAGGAAATCCGGATAACTGAATGTCGAGTGTATTCGGGAACTTTCGTGAGATCCGAAGGTTTTCCAGCGCATAGGACTCGCGAATCCGCTTCGCCGCCGCTGAAGGGTCAAAAAAGAGAATATTTTTTTGCGGCATAAGCCCGAATCTGCGCTCATCCATTTGCGCATAGATGAGTGCGCGGATCTCGCCCTCATCAATATGCTCTCCCGTATCCAACATGACCCGATCGATCGCGAAATGCGGGGACTCGACAAAATACGCGAGCAAGCCCCCGACGCAAAGAATCGGAAGTATGGCAGCGGCCCGGCGAATGGCGCGCGAGCGAAAAGCTGCCCGCTGCCGCTGCTGCCGACGCGACGGCAACGGGTTGGAACGAAATGCCGCCATATGCGTCTTCTATCGCCTTTTGCGGATTCGATCGAACCCGCAGTACTTCACAAGCGCATCAGGAATATGGACTGTTCCGTCCTCTTCCTGATTATTCTCTAAAATCGCAATGAGCGCACGACTGATAGCAACTGCCGTTCCGTTGAGGGTATGAAGGAACTCTTTCGTGCCGTCTGCCCGTTTCATCTTAATATTCAGGCCGCGCGACTGGAAATCCGTGCAGTTCGATGTCGAGGTTACCTCGGCGAAGTCTCCCATGCCGCCCGCCGCATTCGGCTTGCCCGGCATCCACGCCTCCAGGTCAAATGTCCGGTAGGATGGCGTTCCGAGATCGGCGGTGCAATGGTCGATGACGCGGAACGGTATGCGCAATCCCTCAAAGATCTCCCGCTCGATCGCGAGGAGTTCGGCATGCGCCGACTCGCTCTGCTCCGGCGTCGCGTATACGAACATCTCGACCTTGGTGAACTGATGAACGCGAAACGTTCCCTTTGTGAACTTCGAGTATGCACCCGCCTCAGTTCGAAAGCAGTGCGAGACGGCGACATACTTCAGCGGCAGATCTGCCTCATCGAGCACCTCGTTCATGTGATAACCGCCCATGGTGATTTCCGCGGTTCCAATGAGACTTAAGTCGCTATTCTCGATATTGTACACCTGTGTCGACTCGCCGCGCGGATTGAATCCGAGCCCTTCCAAAACCTCGCGCTTGGCAAGATCCGGCGTCGTACACGGAATAAACCCATGTTGCCCTACGATGTCCAGTGCATAGCGGATAAGGGCGAACTCCAGGAGTGCAAGCTCGTTTTTGAGATAGTAAAACTTCGCGCCGCTCACTTTTGCCGCCCGGTCAAAATCGATCAGGTCGTGCTTTTGGGCAAGCTCCACATGATCCAGGGGCGTAAAGTCAAATGATGTCGGCTCAAGGAAGCTATCGAGGACAGGATTGTCGTCCTCATTCTCGCTCACGCGCACGTCGGGATGCGTCACGTTGGGAACAGCAAGCCAAAGCCCGCGCAGTTCTTCCTCGACTGACTGTGCCTCTACCTCAAGAGACTGGATCTGGGACCCGACCTCCTTCATCTCCTCAATCGTTTCAGGAGTCGGCTTCGTCTTGGATGCGGCATTTCGCTTGGCGCGCAGCTCATCAATGGCCGTCTCCAACTCCCGGCGGCGCGCATCAAGCGTCAAGAGCCTGTCGACGTCGACATTGGCGAGCCGATGCGCAGCATTGGCCTTTACGAGATCAGCGTGTTCTCTGATAAATTTGAGATCGAGCATACCTATTCTGTGATCTTTATGTTGATCAGTTCTCTGTCTTTGGTCGCAGCGTCGGAAACAAGATGACCTCTTTGATATTGGCGTTGTCGGTCAGCAGGCATACCAACCTATCGATTCCGATACCCAAACCCGCTGTCGGGGGCATGCCGTACTCAAGCGCGTGCACATAATCCATATCAATGCGATGCGCCTCTTCATCCCCTGCCTCGGCCGCTTTTTGCTGGTCGCAAAATCGTGCAAGTTGATCTTGCGGATCGTTAAGCTCAGAAAACGCGTTGACAACCTCGACTCCGCCGAAGACGAGCTGAAAGCGCTCGACAAATCGAGGATCATCTGCCTTCTTCTTCGAGAGCGGAGAAAGCTCGATCGGGTGGTCGATGAGAAACGTGGGCTGCATTGTTTTTGAGACGACATACTTCTTCAACAGATCGTCAAAGATCTGTCCGCGTGTGACGTTTTTTTCAACATCAACCCCGAGCTTGCCGGCCTGCTTTTTCAGCTCCGCATCCGAGACATCGGCAATATCAATGCCTGTTGCATCCGCAATCGCGTCGCGGAATGAGACGCGCGGAAAAGGATTGGCGAATGAGAGCGTCTGACCGCGCGCGGCAAACTCGAGCCCTCCGTGAACCGCAAGCACGACATGGCGGAAGAGATTTTCCATCATGTTCATGAGTAGGTGGTAGTCCGCATACGCTATATATGCCTCCAGCATGGTGAACTCCGGATTGTGCGTATGGTCGATCCCCTCGTTCCGGAAGCAGCGCGCAAACTCGAAGACGCGCTCATATCCGCCGACGATAAGTCGCTTCAAATAAAGTTCCGGCGCAATCCGCAGATACATGTCGATATCCAGCGCGTTGTGATGGGTCAAAAACGGCCGCGCCGTCGCTCCGCCTGGAATAGACTGCAACACCGGCGTCTCAACCTCCAAAAAACCTTCATCTTCGAAAAAGCTGCGAATCGTCTTGATGACAGTCGCACGATGCTGAAAAACCTTTCGCACTTCCTCATTGGCGATGAGATCCAGATACCGCTGTCGGAAGCGTGTCTCGATATCTGAAAGCCCATGCCACTGCTCCGGGAGCGGCAAAAGCGCTTTGGAGAGGATCCGAAAGCCCGGGTCCGATCCGACCTCGAGCGTTTGCTCGCCCGTCTTGGTGAGAAATAGTGTTCCGGTTGCCTCAATAAAGTCTCCCAAATCAAGGAGATTTTTAATGACGGAGAACTGCTCGTCGCCTACCGCATCCCGACGGAAAAAAAGCTGAAACTTACCAGTCCCGTCTTCGATTACGACAAACGCCGACCCGCCGTGCTGCCGAATACTTCGTACGCGGCCCGCAAGGGTTACGACGGTGCCCTCCGCACTCCAGGTCTCGAACCACTCGTGCGCGCGCTCGCACGCCGCCGTCCGCCCCGACCGCGCCGGATAGGGGTCCATTCCCAACTTCTTCAGCTCTTCCAATTTTTGAAGTCTCACTCCCCGCTCCTCTGGTACCATAGGATACAGAATCGTATTAGAAACAAGGACAGAAATTTCCTTCATCTGTCATAGATTGAGTCTATAAAAAAAACCTTTTTGCGTCAAAAGAGAGCGACTGAGTCTCTTTTGGGAAGCCATGCTGGTGTCGTGCCCAGGCAAATGATTTTCAAAAAAACCGCCGATGGGCGGTTCTTTCTTTTTTTAAGGTTAGCACTCCTACTCGATCTTGACGATTTCGTACTCGAATTCTCCGCGGGGAGCGGCAACAGTCACCTTCTCGCCAACTTTCTTGCCGAGAAACGCTCTTCCGAGCGGCGACTCGTGCGAAATCTTGCTCGAAAGCGGGTCTGCCTCTTCCGAGCCCACGATCATGTATGTGGCACTCGTACCGTTCGTCTTTATCGTAACGGTTGAGCCAATCGCAACGACTGAGTGTTGGGATGGCGTCTCGTCAATAACAACCGCTTGCTTGAGCGTTGTCTCGTACTCAAGAATTTTTGACTCAAGCATTGCCTGCTCATCCTTGGCCTCGGCGTATTCAGCATTTTCGCGAAGATCGCCCAATTCTTTCGCTGCTGCGATACGGTCGATGATCTCCTTTCGGAGGACCGTTTTCATGTGATCAAGTTCAGTCTTCAACTTTTCAAGCCCGTCTTTTGTCAGATAGTGTGTCATATGTGTTTGATACGAAAGACCCCTCTCACGGTACGTTTAATAATACAGGACAGTCTAGAGCCTTTCCCCTTTGCTGTCAATCATGGGGCTGTGGATTCTTTCGAACCTTGCGCGCGCCCCTCAAAGTACCACTTGAGAATATCAAAAGCGACAGGTGATGCGATTGTGCTTCCCTCCTCCCCCTCCTCCACAAGGACCGTGATCGCAACTTCCGGATTCTCATACGGCGCCCAGCCGGTAAACCACGCATGCGGATCTTTCTTCGTGCCCCATTGGGCGGTGCCCGTCTTGCCCGCTGCTGATACCGGGAGTGCGCGCAGTCTCGCTGCGCTTCCTGCCTGCACGGTCTGCCGCATGCCTTCGCGCACTGTTGAAACGGCCTCAGGGCCGACGACATTTTTCCGGTCCGCCGTTGGCGTTGTGGGAGTTCGCAATCCATTCGGTTCGATCACTGCCTGTACGAGACGCGGCGTATAGCTGATCCCGCTATTCGCGAAATATTCGGTGAAGTGATTGATTTGCAACGGGGTTGCCAGCAGATCACCCTGTCCGATCGATACGTGGTATGTGTCTCCAATGTACCACGGCTCTCCCTTTTTTTCTTTTTTCCATCCGGGCGTGGGGACGAAACCGCTGCGCTCTCCCGGATAATCTATGCCTGTTTTTGCACCGAGACCAAAGGAACGCAATCCGTCGACAAGCCGGTCAATACCTAATCCTCGGATATCGCCATACCCCCCGCCGATCGCGTAAAAAAAAGTATTAACGGACTCGGCGATCGCCTTGACGGCGTTCGTGCGCCCATGCCCTCCTGCCTTCCAGTCGGGAAACCGCCATTGCCCGATGGCGATTCCGCCGACAGAGAGAATTGTCGTTCGCGGAGTGATCACGCCCTCATCCAACGCCTTTGCGGCGACAATCGGCTTGACCGTCGAACCGGTGGGATATTCTCCATAGATTGCGCGATTGAAGAGCGGGAAATCCGGGTTATCGATGAGTTCTCGATATTCGAAAATCGATATTCCGCGCGAAAAAACATTGTTGTCGTACGATGGAAGGCTCACCATTGCAAGGATTTCGCCGGTTCGGGGACGCGAAATAATGACGACGCCGCGCTTTTTCCCCGCCTTTTGCATCCACTCGGCAAGGACTTCTTCGGCCTTTATCTGGAGCTGCCGATCGAGTGTTAAAATAAGATTTTTCCCGTCGACCGGTGCGCCTTCCGAAAGCACGCTTTTTTCCGCGCCGAGCGCGTCAACTTCAACGGTGCGATACCCGGGCACGCCCCGCAGTTCGGATTCGTACATCAGTTCCAGCCCTTCTTTCCCAATGGTGTCGTTGAGATGGTACTCGCGCTCGCGCCCTACGCGTTCCTTTTCGCTAATGCGTCCGGTATATCCGATGATATGCGACAGGGAGGATGCGGCGCGATCATAACTTCTCCGCTGGGATTCATGCATGGTAACTCCGGGCATCCCGACACTCGCAACCTCAAAACGCAAGGCGTCATCATAGTCAAGCGCATCAACGATCTGCTGCGGCTGATAGCGGCTTCCCTCCTCCAGCCGCTGTTCGATCTCTTCTGCAGACACGCCAAACAGCCGGGCCATAGCATCAAGCTGCGCACGTCGCACGGACGCGTCCGACGGCAGCTCTGAGGGGACCACACGCACGACGAAGTTCGGAATGTTGTGCGTCAGAACGACGCCGTTCCGATCGTACATAATGCCGCGCTTTGCCGGAAGGATTTCTGTTTTTTCCTTATTCCGCTCGGCAAGCAAGGCAAGTCCCTGGCCCTCGATAATCTGAAGATACGCGACACGGGCGAAAAAAAGCCCGAAGACTGCAGTTATGCACCAAAAAAATACCGTAATATGACGTGCGTCGATCGTTACGCCCAAAAATTCATGACGATCAGCAGTGCGGTCGGGATCGAATGAAGACTCGACCCACTCGGATCGGCGATGATTCTTGTAGCCAAGCGCGAGCTCAAATCGCGGCGCGAACGGTGCAAAGCGACGCATAGAGAGTCTCTATGTTAGCGCAAAGGAATCCGATGCCCTGCGGCGGGATATTCCTAGATACGCCGCGGCAAAAACGGCAGCCTGAAATGCTACTGCGCCCGCAAATGGAATGAGTGCCGCAAAAATGGATCCAAGAGAGATTGCATATCCTCCTCCAATGCCTGCTTTCGCTAATGCAAAAAAAATGCCGCTCTTCACGAACGATACGGCAACAAGGATGATGGCGCCGAGAAGCTCAAGCGCAAGCAGGGAGCGATCGGTAAAGGTGGATCCGGAAATGCGTCCTGCAGCCGCCGCGCACAAGGGATACACAAGCAGATGAACCCCAAAGACCGGCGAAAAAACATCCAGAACTACACCGTATGCCAGACCAAACCACGCGGCCGTTCGAGCGGAACGGAAAAACGAAAGAAGGATAACGGCACAGAGTCCGACATCTGCAAACGGCACGACGCTTAACTGGAGTATCGCAAGCGCACTTACGCCCGCGAGAAAAGCAAGGGCGATGCGCATATCAGGCATTTACTTCAGGTAGCTTGAGAACTTTGAGACCATGAGTTTTTTGAGCTCGTCATGGGCGCGCGAAAACGCCTCCTTTGCACAGCGCTCCAAGCGCTCCTTGTCGCCGACGATCTCATCAGAAATCTCGACACTGACAACGCTCTGGTTGCCGTCCATCGTAACCCGAAAAAACCCGCCTGACGCGCTCCCGACAACCACTTCTTTCGAAAGCTGGTCGGACAGCTGCTTTGCCTGCTTGCGCATCTCGCTCATGTCCTTGATTTTGTCGAGAAATGACATTTTCGTGTGCGTTAAGAATGAAATTCTGATAACGGACAATTGGCATGATCGTGCGGCCGGGCCGGACAGTACTTCCGGCCGTATTCAATCAGCAAGTAGGTAACGTTCAACCACTCGCGCCGCGGCACAATCATCATCAGATCACGCTCAATTTTATTCGGATCAGCGCTCTCTGTCAATCCGAGCTTATGCGAAAGCCGCATGACATGCGTATCAACCGCAATGCCTTCAATAACGCCATACGCATTTCCAAGAACGACGTTTGCGGTCTTTCGGGCGACGCCAGACAAGAGAAGCATCTCATCCATGGTTCGCGGCACGTTGCCGCCGAATCGATCGCGAACCATGCGCGCTGCGGCAAGGATATGTTTTGCCTTATTTTTGTAATACCCGCAAGAAAAGATATCCTGTTCAAATTCATGAGGGTTTGCATTGACGTAATCCTCAAGCGTGCGGTATTTCTCAAAAAGTTTTGCCGTGACCTTGTTTACCTGAACGTCAGTGCATTGCGCCGAGAGCTGCACTGCGACCACAAGCTCCCACGGGTTTGAGTAGTTCAGGACGATTTTTGCGTCAGGAAACAACTGCCGAAGGATCGCAATAATTTTTTGCACCCGTTGTTTTCTTTCTGAGACACTCCTCATTGCGAAGTGATTTACCGTATCGCGCTCCCGTCGCTCACACCTTTTTCCGGGGTTAAAAAGACCGGCGAACCGTCTCCGGCTGCGAGGAGCATTCCCTGACTCTCGATACCCATAAGCCTCCGCGGTTCGAGATTTGCTATGATGACAATTTGGCGTCCGATAAGCGCTTCGGGCTCATACGCCGTACCGATGCCAGCGACAATCGTGCGCTGCTCCGTGCCCAAACTGACGGAAAGCTTTAAAAGCTTATCAGACCCATCAACGCGCTCGGCGGCTGTTACGCCGGCGACTTTCAACTCGATTTTGGCAAAATCATCGTAAGTGATCATATTATCTGATTCGTACCGGCGGCGGCACGCGACTGCCGTCTTTGAAATAATCAGGATCGATTGTCCGCTCAAAACACGCCCGGCCCGGCCCGTGCTGCCAAGTTAGGGAATCCGACCCATACGGGCGGCTCTTCACAGATGGCGAAGTGTGGCGAGTCTCATCATCAGCGAGATTAAAATGCGCGCAGAGCGTAAAGCGCAGCGGAGACTCTGCCGTATATTCATATGGCTGCCCCGTTTCCGGGTCACGCGGAGGAGTGAAGTTGTTAAAATCATTTTTCAGATCGTCCAAGCTTTGCGGCAACTCGTTTTTCCGCTGCCAATAGGAAACAATCTCACTCTGCAGGATCCCGAGATCATTGACGCGCTGCCGGTCGAATTGCCGGGCACGCTCCTGTGATGGAGATCCGATAATAATGAATCCGACAATAATGGCGATCGCCACGAGCGCGCAGACGGCGATAACGAAGTATTTCATACGGCTGTATCCTCGCGAGGCGCCGTTTCAGCCGGCTCTGGCGTCCGAAGCTCCTGAAAGTAGTAAAAGAAGAGAGCCGTAAGTACTGCAAGAATCGAGGTCGACTTGAGGACGAAACGAAGCTTCAATTCGCCGGACAGGAGACTGTTCACTAACGCGATCGCATCGCCGATCATAATAAGCGCGGCGACAAAGAGCGTGAAGGAGATCAGCCACCGCCGCACCGCAACGCGCCGCCGGTCAATATCCTGGCGATAGCGCCGCGCAAGGACGACCATTGTTCCCATGTACACGGGAAATGCGATAAGCAAAGACGAGATGCCGAATCGCAGTTTTTCCAGCCGCGATTCAGCCGCATAATACGAATCAAGCTGATCAGGCACATAAGTGTTGATGATCTGAAAAACAACTGTCAAAAAACTCGCCACAACGATATAGAGCGCAATCATGGAAAGAAGGTGCAGAAAAAAATCCTGCGCGGTCGTTTTTGGCTTACTGTGTTGAGCTAGCAGAGATTGGTTTTGCGTCATACGAGGTTTGGGCCACGCGCGTCGTCCATGGAAATTCCGCGTGGAAATCAAGAATAAACCCGGCAGCGCCCTTATGGCCGCCGCCGCCATATTTTTGCGCGATCGCGCTGCAGTCGACCGTGACGCCATCGGATCGCAGTGACACATGGATCTTGCCGTCGGCATAGGACCATGCCATCCCGAGCGGGCAGCCTTTCTCGCGATAGATAGCTGCGGCAACATCGGAATAGTGGATGAATGTATTGACAATCATAGTGTCATACCCCTCAAACGTGATCGGCTCGGCGCGTGCAAGAAGTTTGGCGACCGCGCCTTCGCGTGCCTGCAGGAGAATCTGCCCGCGCTGCACAAGGGCATGAAATTCATGATCGTCCTCGCAGAGTCTGGCAAGGCGGGAAAAATTCTCGAACGTCTGCTCCTCAAGTGCAAGCGCAGAAATGCACTCGCGAATATACGGAAGACGGTTGGTGAAGAGGTCGTTATCCTGAATATACGAAAGGAGCTTCGGCACGGGTGTGCCTGGGTGGAAATACTGCCATGCGATAACCGCGCCAGAGCGATTCAAGTCATACACAAAGTCATCGCATATCTTCGTAGCCGCTTCTTGCGAGATATGGTGATCGAGCGCGATAAGGCGATTCCCCTGACTCTTCAGCTTTTCCATGATGGGCAACGGATAGGTAAAGTCGATGAAATACATCTCGGTGCCCGTACCGTCTACAGGCGGGTATTCGCGCAAGAGCCCGACGTATTCAGCCGCATCACCGAACTTCTTCCATGCGGCCCATGCGCTGCCGAATCCGTCGAGACAGTGCTTGTGATAATAGACGATTCGCTTCATACCAACTGATTGATTGATGGCGAATGTTCCTGCAGAAAATGGAGATGCGTATTGAGAAGAGCGTCATCAAAATCGGTACGCGCTTCCCATCCGAGTATCTCGCGCGCCCTCTCGGCAATCGCTCGCTGATGGCGAATCTCAAGCACCTCCGGTCCGTATTCCGGCTCTCCGTCATGATTGTGGAGTTTGGCGATTTTTTCGTAAAGTTCGCGCACGCTCACCGCACGGCCGCTTCCGATATTAAACGCCGCCCCGAATGCGCGCGCGTCAGAGCACTCCATCGCGCGAAGATTCGCATCAACAATATCCCCGACAGGGACGAAATCCCGCGTCTGTGTCCCATCGCCATTGATGACGGGACGCGTGCCGGATGCGAGCTGACTCATAAAAATAGGGATCACTCCCGCATACCCCGAGCGCGCGTCTTGACGCGGACCAAAAGCGTTGAAATAGCGAAGCGAGATAGTTTCAAGCCCATAGAGCATTGCATAAAGCGCACAGTACTGCTCTGCTGCCGCCTTGTGCAGGCCGTACGGCGAGAGCGGACGCGTGGATGCTTCCTCTGAAAGGTCGCTGCGCGGCTGAGCGCCATACACGGCAGCGCTTGAGGAAAAAATGAATCGTTTCACGCCGTGAGCGCGGCATGCATGCAAAAGATTCACCGTGCCGTTGATATTCACGTCATGGGTCTCATCAGGATACTGGATCGAATACTGCACCTTATGAAGCGCAGCAAGATGAAAAACCGCATCAAAACGGTGAGATGCAAAAATATCCGCAAGATCGCTTCGAACATCACGCCGATAGATCGTCAGCCGATCGGAATCGGCGTGATGCGCAAGGTTTTCCTCCTTGCCCCATGAAAAATTATCGATAACGACGACCGTGTGTCTCCCACCCTCGATCAACGCATCTACCAGGTGGCTTCCGATAAATCCCGCCCCGCCGGTAACAAGAACTGTCTTTGTGTCGTGCATATGCACTTCAGCTTACCCTGCAAGCGCATACCGGTCAAGCGAAGGCTTTCACCCATTTCAAGAATGCAAAAACGCCGACGTGCGGCGTTTTTTACCTATCTCGTTTTATGCTACTCGGGAGCGAAGCGACGGAAATACGTATCGATGATTTCTTGCGCAAACGGGGAAACCTTGTTTGGCAGATTCCGAATCGGAAACCACCGCGCCTCGCGAATGAAAGGATTTGCAAGAGCGAATTCCTTGGATGAGATATCGGCCAGAAAACAGAATACCGTATCGCGCCGGTACTCGAATCGGCAGTACCGCATACCAAGATATTTCGGCGCCGATATGGCGATGGAGTATTCCTGACGCAAAAAGCGCTGTGCGCACTCCGTCGGCGACTCTTCCTCTGTATGAATGATGGATGCGGTGGGAAAGTTCCACCCATGCCCATAACTATAGTCGGCAAGCAGAACGTCCGAACCGCATCGAAGGATAACAGAGGCGCCGAATGTCTTTGGGCGAATGAAGAACCAAAAGAGTTTTCTTATCCGGTAAGCTGCATTGGACATTATCCCAAAACAGCTATGAGTTAGACCCCTTTTAGAGCAGGATCGAGAGTAAGCTCTAGTTACGGAGGATCCTACCAGATATCGGTAATCAGTACAAGCTGAAGCATGTCAAGCGAGCAATTCTACCGTTCGCGCAGTTTTGCCAAAAGTCGAAGCATCTCGATGTAGAGCCATACGAGCGTAACCGTAAGTCCGAACGCGGCATACCACTCCATGTAGCGGGGCAAGCCCTGCTGTGCGCCCTTCTCAATGAAGTCGAAGTCCAAAAGGAAGTTGAAAGCGGCGATCGTCACAACAACAAGGCTGAATCCGATGCCGACTAGTCCTCCCTCGTGAATATACGGCACTGAGACTCCAAATAAAGCAAGTACGAAAGAAACCACATACACAAGCGCCACGGCTCCGGTCGCGGCTATAATACCCATGCGCAGCTTCTGCGTCACGCGAATCGCGCGCGAGGCGTAGAGAAAAAGCATGATGCCAAGCGTCGCAAGCGTCAAAAGGACCGCCTGGATAACCAGTCCCGGGTACCCAACCTCATACATACGCGATATGACGCCAAGTAAGAGACCCTCTGCAATGGCATAGAGAGGGGCCGTGACCGGCGCCCATGCAGGCTTGATGATTGTTGCGATTGCAAGAACAATCCCCGCAATCAGAGAAACGACAAGAAAAAGCTGCGCAGTATCCGAGTCGCCGAGCGACCACGTATACCCGGCGGCAATGACCAAAAGCCCTAAGAGAATATAAGTCTTATTCACCGTCTCGGAGATCGTCATGGCGCCGTGCTGGATGCCTGCTTCCACCCGCGAAAAAACGCGCGATCCAAATGCCGGACTGGACATAGATTTCATTTTTAATTCTATTTTGAGCCTCCCGGATTAATGATAGCGTTTTTTTGCCTTTTGTAAAACAAAAATACCGCCAGGACAGGCCTGACGGCGACAATCTCCGGGTGTCCCCCATAAAAGAACATCAGCCCGGACGCTACTGCGATCCGCGCAAAAACGCGGCAAGTGACTGCAGTGCGACGAGGGCTGCAGCCGAGAATGTGCGGGGACCTGAAGAGGGCGCCTGATCCCAAGCGAGCCGCTCACGAGCCACTTCAGGAAACGGCGAATCATCCTTGCGCGTGTCGCGACCGTCAAGTGCCGTGTCTACGTTCTTCTGGATCTCACCCGTCGAGACGGCATAGCGCCGACTCTTTCCCCTGGGAATCTGCGTGCGGTTCGAGTGTTCGCCGGGGGTTTTTTCCTCCGAAGCCATGCTCTCGCCCTCCCCTTCATGCCATACCCGGGAAAATGCACTCCACTCTCACAAATGTATCATACGCACGCGATGGGTCAACTTGCTTTCGCGCGTTCAAGTCGCTAACCGTGCGCCTCTTCCAGGGGTTTCGATGGTGCAAGAAGGACCTGAATAGTGACCGCAAACGGGATAGCAAGCAGGATTCCGGCAATGCCTGCGAACTTTGCTCCGATAAGCATGATGATGATGACAGCGAGCGGCGGCAGGCCGACGGCCATGCTCATGATATTGGGCGAAAGGATATAATTTTCGATCTGTTGTATCACAATATATGTGATAACCATACCGATCGCTGCGATCGGCGAGATCGCAATCGCGATAAGAACCGCAGGGATCGCCGAAATCAGCGGACCAAGATATGGTATCAGTTCGGCAAATGCCGCGAACACAGCCAGTGGCAGGGCAAAGTCGATTCCCCAGATGAGCAGCGCGACAAGCACCATAAGACCGACCAAAAACGAGGTAATTAGCTGCCCGCGCACCCATCGGCCAAGCACATCCTCTACGACGCCAATCTTGTGCGAAACCTCCTGCCGCGCCGCCCGCGGAAAGAGCGAGGCTATGAACTCAAGAGTACGCCGCCGATCAAGCGAGAGGTATATGCTCGTCATAAATGATGTGACGACGATGGCGATGAGTTCAAAAAATTGTCCGGTAAAGGAGAGGGCGCCTCGGCCAAGCTCCCCGGCCCGCGAAGCGAGAAACGACTGCAGATCCTGTCCCGCGACGTGAATATCAGCAAGTTGGTCCAGACGCTGGATATAGGTCGGCAGTTTCTCAACTAGGCGCACTGCCTGATCGCCAATCAAGGGGAACATCGGTATGATGACTACAGCCATCACGATGACGATGCCGAGATAGGGCAAGAGACAGGCAAGCCAATGGGGAACATTCTTCCGTTCGAAAAAATTGATCGCCGGCAGCACGGCCGCCATGATTATAAACGCAACAAAAAGAATCGCCAGAACCGTACGCAGCTCCCACACGAGCCACGCACCGGCAATCACAAGCACCGCAACGAGAATTTGATTTGACTGGATGTATTTGAGATAATCGCGAAGCTGCATAGGAAAATCAGTTTTTTTTCTCGGCATAGCGCAGTAAACTTCTCTTCTCAGCAATACATTAAGGCAGATTTAGTATATCATATATCGCATATATGCGTATACGTACCACCTCATTCGAAAAACTCCGCCGCTCTCTCGCCGCTTTGGGCCTGGTTTTTATTGCCCTTTCGCTCGCGCCCGCGGCTCCGGCGAGTTTTGCGCAAGAAAAGCGAGTTTTTGCGATCACTGTAGACAGCGAGATCAAGGCGGGCACGGTTCAGTTTATCGAACGTTCGCTCAAAAAGGCTGAAGCAGAGAACGCAGAACTTTTTATCGTGCAGCTCAATACCCCCGGCGGTCTCCTGAACGCAACTGAAGAGATCAGTCGGCTTCTGCTGGACAGCCGCATTCCTACGGCCGTCTATGTCCATAAAAACGGCGGATGGGCGTTTTCCGCCGGAACATTCATTCTCCTTTCTGCCCAGACGGCGGCGGCCCATCCCAACGCATCGATCGGCGCGGCGCAGCCGGTAGAACTGACCGGCGAGGAGGCGGGAGACAAAATTCGAAACGCTTCCAGTGTCTGGATAAAAACGATCGCCCAGACGCGCGGACGCGATCCGGAGCTTGCAGAAAAGTTCGTCATGGAAAACCTCACGCTCACCGGCGCTGAAGCGGCAGAGAAAGACATGATCGACTTTACGGCGGAAACGCTCGCGGACCTACTCGAAAAGAAGGGACTGTCCGATGCGCGTATTGTCGAGGAAAAGGAAAATCTCTTGGATAGCATTCTCTCGTTTCTCTCACTCCCCTACCTTGTTCCGCTTCTTCTGTCGTTCGGCGCACTGGGCATCTTCTTTCTCTTCCGCACCGGCGAGATCGAGTCGATCGGCATTTTGGGGGTCCTGTTTCTTCTGCTCGGACTCTGGGGTATGGGAGCGATCAATCTGTCTGTTCTGGGCGTATCCCTTCTTGCGCTTGGCACGCTCCTCTTGGCTATCGAGGTCTTGTTTGCGCCTGGCGACTTCGGCATTCTCGGCTTTACAGGCCTTGCAGCCCTTCTTCTGGGCGTCCTGACGTTTGCCAATGAGCCGTTCTTTCCGAACTTTTTCACGCATCCGCTCTTCTGGGGCATCATCGGGATTTTTGCCGCGCTCGGCCTCTTCTTTGCAGTTGCCGGCCGCCTGTCAGTCAAAGCGCTCCGCACCCCGGTCAAAACCGGGGCAGAGGCGATGATCGGACGGACCGCCGCCGTCCTCCGAGACCTCGATCCTGTAGGGACGGTCCAACTCGATGGCGAGCTTTGGACCGCCCAATCCGCGAGCGGCGAGCGTATCGAGGCCGGCACACAGGTCCGCATTGTCAAACTCAGCGGTAATACTATACTGGTTGAAAAGCTGGATCAAATAAGTAATAACTAACACATATAGAAACGACATTATGGATGGATTTTTTTCGACACTTGGCTTTATAGCCGTCATTGCAGCGATTCTTGGACGGGCGATCCGGATCGTCGATGAGTATGAGCGCGGGGTTATCTTCCGCCTCGGCAGACTCGTCGGTACGCGCGGCCCGGGTCTAATCATCGTCATTCCGATTATCGAGAAGATGGTCAAGGTTGACCTGCGCGTTATCACCATGGACGTTCCCGCACAGGATGTCATTACGCAGGACAACATACCGGTCAAGATCGATGCGGTACTCTACTTCCGCATCGTCGAGCCGCAGCGTGCGATTGTTGCGGTCGAAAACTTCATCTACGCCACCCAGCAGCTCGCCCAGACCTCGCTCCGCGGCGTCGCCGGAGAAGCGACGTTCGACCAGATCCTTGCGGAGCGCGAGCACATCAATGAAAAACTCCACCACGTCATAGACGTTGCCACCGATCCGTGGGGCATCAAAGTATCCAACGTCGAGATCAAGCACGTGGAGATCCCGGAAAACATGCAGCGCGCGATCGCCCGCCAGGCGGAAGCCGAGCGCACCCGCCGCGCAAAGATCATCTTGGCCGAGGGCGAGTTCCAGGCAGCGGCAAAACTGAAGGAAGCCGGCGACATGCTCGGCGTCGAGCCGATCGTCTTCCGCTACCTCGACACGCTCGCCGAAGCATCAAAAGAAAAGAGCAACACTATCATCTTCCCCGCACAGATGATCGATACAGTTTCATCTCTGTTCAAGCAACCACCGAAATAGAGAATCAAACGCACAATTCAAAAGATAAACGGGCTATTTTGAGCCCGTTTTATTTTTTTGAAACTCCCGCATGAGAGAGAGGTAGAAGTGGAGATTATGGATCGTTGCGAGACGGGCGGCAAGCGGCTCGCCGACTGAGAAGAGGTGGCGAAGGTATGACCGACTTGTTTGGCGACACGTCGAGCATACGCACGACGGGTCAAGCGCCTTTTTGTCGTTTTTAAATTTTTCGTTCTTAATATTCATGACACGATAGAACGCGCCTTCCGCCTTTTTCTTTGTGCGGATAAAGAGCCGCCCGTGCCGCGCCTCGCGTGTCGGAATAACGCAATCGAACATATCTACGCCGCGGCGGATCGCCTGCACGATGTCGATGGGGCGTCCGACGCCCATCATGTACCGCGGTGCGTCTACTGGCAGATTCGCGATACTCCACTCTAGCGTACGCAGCCGTTCGCGATCCGGTTCTCCGACCGCCAGTCCGCCGATTGCATATCCGTCAAACCCGATCTTCACAAGCTCTTGCGCGGATCGCTCGCGCAAATCGCGGAAAGTCGATCCCTGGACGATGCCGAAGAGCAGCGGCCGTCTCGATGGCGGAATCTGTTTCTGTTTCATCCGCTTCTCAAAGTGCACCTTACTCCGAGAGGCCCACTCAAGTGTCAGATCAAGAGACTGTTCTGCGTACTCGCGCGTGCACGGCCACGGCGGACACTCGTCGAGCACCATGATAATATCCGAGCCGATGATCAGTTGGGCGTCGATGACACTCTCGGGCGTAAAAAAAATCTCTGATCCGTCGATTTCCGAGCGGAAGGTAACGCCCTCCCGAGAGAGCTTTCTCTTATGCGCGAGCGAAAAGACCTGGTACCCCCCGCTGTCAGTGAGAATCGGCCCCTTCCATCCCATCAGTTGATGCAGGCCGCCATGTTTTTTTAAAACTGCCAGACCCGGCCGCTGAAAAAGATGATACGTATTTGAAAGAATAATCTCAGCACCAAGCGCGGCAACGTCTTCGGCAAAAAGATGCTTTACCGCCCCACGCGTCGCAATCGGCATGAATGCTGGCGTTTTGAATACGCCATACGGGGTTTTTACGGCGCCGCGTCGAAATCCATTTTTTTCTGAAATTAACTTAAACATACAGTGCAAGGAAATGACTTCTACAGAATCATCATAGCATCCCCGAAGCTGTAAAACCGATACTTCATGCGTACCGCCTCTTTATACGCCGATAGTATGCACTCCGCGCCGCCCTTTTTCTTGTATGCTCCAAATGCCGACACTAAAAGCAACAATGTTGACTTCGGAAGATGAAAATTCGTGATAAGGGCATCCACTGCCTTGAAACGATATCCCGGATAGATGTAGATGTTAATGTCGCGCTTTCCTGCTGCGATGCAGCCCTGTTGATCAACAAAACCTTCCAGCACTCGTACAGACGTCGTTCCTACGGCGATAATGCGGCGCCCCTCTTCACGCGCCCGCGTGATCAGGCTTGCCGCGCGCCGCGAGACCTCCGCGCGCTCGGGATGCATGGCATGCTGCCGGATATCCTCAGATCGAATCGGAAGAAACGTTCCCGGCCCGACGTGCAAGGTAACCGTGCAAAACCGTATCCCCTTTCGCTTCAAGGCGTCGATCTGGGCTTGCGTGAAGTGGAATCCGGCCGTCGGAGCAGCAACAGAACCTTCTTTGCGCGCGTAGACGGTCTGATAACGCGCAAGTGGAATTTTTGCCTCCACATACGGCGGCGTCGGCGCGCTACCCAGTCGAGCCAAGAGCTGCGAAAGCCGCTTGCCTTTCACTGAAAATCGGATCAGCCACGTTCCGTCCGCTTGCTGCACCTCCGGTATGCATGTAAGTTCGCCTTTAGCACCGAGTAGTACCTTTTTTCCGACGTCCGATTTTTTTATATTTCTCAGTAAGGCGCTCCACCTGCCGCCCGACTCTTCGCGAACCAACAGCACCTCGACAGCGCCGCCCGTCTCTTTCTTTCCAAACAAACGCGCAGGAATGACCTTGGAGTCATTCATGACAATGAGGTCCCCCTTGCGCAAAAATCGCTCCAATTCAAAAAAATGCGCGTGGGCAATAGCGCAATCCTGTACGGCAACGGCCATTAGGCGCGAGTGATTGCGGGGACTTGCGCTTTTCTGGGCGATCAGTTCTTTCGGAAGATCGTATGAATAGCGATCCAGGTGAAATGTATCCATTGGGGACAGGGGCCTATGGTCCTTCTACCCTACCCTATATTTTACCCCAGTTCAACGCCCTATACACTCATTCCATATGAAACTCTCATCAGAAAGACCCGTATGGTATACTGAAGAATAAAATGTATGCAAAAATTCTTTCGATCCCTTTCTTTATTACTTTTGTGGTGTTTTCTCGGTACGACTCCACTGTCAGTCGCCCATGCAACACCAGGATCGCTTGACTTGTGGCTCTCTGGACGCATTCTCTTGCAAGTGGAACAGAACGGGGAGGCATGGTACCTGGATCCCGCGGATTTTACGCGATTCTATCTTGGCCGGCCCGACCTGGCGTTCGAGGTTATGCGCAATCGCGGTCGCGGAGTTTCAAACGAAACGCTTCTCCGCCTTACCGGCAGCGTTCCTGCGCCGCAGCCCGGCGACCAATTATCACTTGCCACCCGTTCCGGATCGCTGCGGGACCGGCTTATTGGCGCAATCCTCTTGCAAGTGGAACGGAACGGCGAGGCGTATTATTTTAATCCGCACGATGCGCGTCTCACCTATCTCGGACGGCCCAGCGACGCCTTCCGCGTCATGCGCTCGCTTGGCCTTGGCATCACTGACACCGATTTGGCGCGCATCCCGGTCAGTGACTGGAGCGCGGTACCTCCGCCAAAGCGAGATTCTGACGAATCTGAAAAGATCGGCTCCGAGCCGCTGATCCGCACCCAGATCACCGAAGACTCAACGGTCACGCGAGTTCGAGCAAACGGTGCGTACTCTGTCACAGATGGCAGCGGCGCCGAACTCATGCGCATTCCAGACGGCTCAGAGATAACGATTACGCGGACCGGCGATGCCGCATTCGCAATAGCGACAGGTGCCGAATCGCGAACGGCCCAAAATCCCGTACGCCTCATCCCCTCCGATAGTGTCATCATGGAGATCGCTAACTATGAACGGCGTCCGACGTGGAACCCCTCGCTCAACGACAATCGGTTCCGCGGCATGCTCGAGGTGCACATCCGCCCAAACAGTGAGAAATGGTGGGTCATAAACGAGCTGCCGCTCGAGTCATATCTCCGTGGTTTGGGCGAGGTCAACGAATCGCAGCCGCTCGAGCATATCAAGACAATGATCACGGCAGCGCGGACCTACGCGCAGTATCATATTCTCAATGACAAAAAACACCCGAACGAGCCGTTTCATCTCAACAACACGTCAAACGATCAGGTCTATCTGGGATACGGCTTCGAGCAGCGCGCTCCGACCGTTTCACAGGCAGTTGAACAGACTCGCGGCATGACGATCCTCTATAGCGGCAAGCCGATCGTCGCCGCCTATTCGTGCTGCACCGACGGCCGCACGCGCAGCTGGAAGGAGCGATGGGGATCGGACGGATATCCGTATGCGCAGTCGGTTCCCGACCCGCTCGGCTTCGTCTCAAATGCCTCAAGCATTCCCGGCAATCACATGGTGGGCATTTCTGCACGCGGCGCCGAAGTCATGGCGCGCGATGGCAAAAATTTTACTGATATTATCGCCTACTACTACGCAGGCGTCGAGGTAAAAAAACAGTACTAAAGGATCACCTATCTTGAAATGAAAAAGTGCCTCGGGAATGCTCAACCATGCCTCCCGAGGCACTAAAGGGTACTGCGTATCCTAGCGCTCGCACTGTTCACTCTGCTTTCCCCTTCTCTTGGCCAGACGACCGGTTGTCCTGACGGTGACGCGCACGTCGACGCTCAGCCATTTTGGCCAGTGAAGGGAAAGTGTTGGCGAGATCAGCGCGAATTTGAACAGGGCGATGCCGAGAAGTCCGGCCAGCCCCGATGCAGCAGCTCCTGTCATGATCGCTTCTGGAGTGAAGACGTTCATGACGTCCATGGATACTCACCCCCTTTCTGCCTCTACTATACCATGAAATGCTGAGCAGAGAGAAATACACGTGTCAAGGGGTATTTTTTGATGAAAAAATTTTTTTTTCGAATATGTATGAAAATGGGCTCCCCGTTCTGGCGGGAAGCCCACGAGAGGCGTGTGGCCTCTAAAGGACTATTTGCACAAGCGCGGGCGCGAGCACCGGAGAGGGGGCGTGCGCTTTTTTGAGCCAAATGCCCAGATCATTCGTGATATCGCGCTTGAGGCGTTCGCAAAGCTCAGTGACAGCATCTGAAACGGCTGCCACTTCGGCAACCGCAACGCTTTCTTCCGGATCCCCCTGCTCCGCATAGAGAAGTGCTTGCTGATCGAGCGCAGTTACCTGCTTGCACAACGCAACGAGATCATCCGCCGTCTCGAACTTCTTCGGATCGAGAAGATGCGGAATAGTGGCGCACTCGGCAAATGCCTCGCACTCGCGCTGCAAGATACCGAGCAGGTACTCCCGATTCTGCGTTTCGCCGTTCAGCGCTTTTTCGTACCTAATATCTCCGGCCGCGAGTGCTGCATCTCGAAGGAGGGCAAGGCGGCGAATCTGCGACTGACTACTCCTGATTTCGATCTCGAGACGGGTACGAATCCTGCCGAAGACGCTCTCGCGCTGCCGACAGATCTCGGTCGCCTGTTGCTTGACCGCCCTCAGAAGCGTTTCGGCGCGAATGTACTTGAACTCACGATCGGAATCCAGGTAGGCAAGCGCATGGGCAAGATCGCATGCAACCTTCCGCTCAAGCGCGTACAGATGAAAAAGAAACGCCGTATCTTCCGCGAGCAGGTAGATGACATCCATGCCTTCGACAAGATTGTCAAGCTCTGCCTGAAGCGTATTCGTGCGAACTTCCAGGCGCGTGCGCCGGATCCGTAAGGCTGCAATGTCCTGGTCCTGCTCAATGGCAGCGACCGATATCTCCCCAGGAAGATCAACAATCTCCTCGAGACGGCGCAACAACTCTTCCCTTCGTTGCGCCAAGGCACGGGCCTTGTGTTCCTCTTCATCGCGAAGATGCGCCGCGGCATCCTTCAATTCCCGCAACGTGCGCTCGAGCTGTTCCTGGCGCTGCCCGAGAAGAATAAGTTCCTGGCCCTGGACAGCCTCGATCTCTGACTGCAGACGGGCGATATCTGCAAGGATCCGTTCCCGCTCCGCACTGAAGCGACTGTACAATTGCGTATTCTCGGCAAGACGCATAGACATACGCGACCAGCTCACCTCCACGAGCTGGCCATACAGGCCAATCAGACGCGACTGCAGGTTCGTCTTCTCCTCGGCGTAAAGCTGCGCTTTTGCTCGCGCCGCTTGTGCGAACTTGCCGCAGCCTTCCAATTCTGAAATGTGCAGGTCTTCAAGGCCGAGCTGCTGGTAAATGCCTGGAATGCGCCCCGTGGGCGCGTACTCATGCGGGACAGGGTGAGTGGGACGGACGTCGGAGCGCTGTTCAGGCGCGCCGAAAATCCGCTCGAGGAGCTTGGGAACTCCCTTTTTCGATGTACCCATTCGACCCTCCTTATTCATCCAAATGCCTCGCAAGCCCTCGTTTTCAAAGAACGCGTTTGCGCTTACGAAGCATTGTTATTTAAATCTTTTGACGTGCTGCCGTCAACCCCGTTTTCAGCATGAGTAGTGGCATCGTCTGGCTGTGCCCACTTGCGTTCGAACGCCTCGATCTGATCTTCTGACATTCCCAAGTAGTGCCCAACCTCATGCAAGAGCGTCTCGCGGACGACGCGCGCCACGTCGATCCCACACTCAACAGCTTCGCGCTCGATATTTTCTCGAAAGAGGATGATGCGGTGCGGATACACGCAAAATGAACTCTCCCACTCGGTTGCCGGGGTGCCCTCGTAACATCCAAGCAGATCAGGTTCCATGTCCTCCCCCGGCCGCTCTTCGACAATAAAAACAATATTTTCAAAAGATCGGCGAATCTCCTCTGGAATTGGGGACAGTGTCTGTTGCATCAAATTTTCTATTTCTTCGCAGCTCATATCTATCAATGTATCGCATCCTCCTCTTTATCGAAACAAGCAAGGCCCCTCCGCAAGCGGAGAGGCCAAAAAAATTATTGGGCCGCAACCCACGCCTTCTCGAGGGTCGTATGCCCCTCGTAGGGCGATATCTGACTCACCAGATCAAGCGCCTTCGCGACGCACGTCCGCTCTCTGGAAGTCAACGAGCTTGGCGAGACTGGAAAGAAGTGAACGATCTGCTGGCCATTGATATGCGCGATGACGCCAAATCCGTGCTGCCCGGCATGATCGGTTCCCATGTATCCTTGAACATTGCAATGAATCGCGTATCCGTAGACGTGTACGAGCCTGTGCCTGGTCCACACGACGGTGCGAATCTCGTCCGGATTGAGCCGAGGAACGATGATTGCCATCTCGCGTCCTCCTTTGAGACGAGACTACCACAAAGATCCCCTCTGATCAAGATGCGCACTGTCGAGAAAGAGCAGTCTCCTTTGCCTTCAACCGTTCCCAGACGATATATCCGGCAATCAAGATACTCAACACTGCGGCAAAGAAACACCAAACAGAAACGAATGCCGTCGTATAAAAAAGGTACGTAAAAACGGCTGACGAGAAAATGACAAGCGCAAACCAGCGCAAAAACGCAATGCTGGATACCGCAAGCGGGACACAGACGGCGACAATATACAGGATCACCGCAGATGGATGCGCAATAAAGGAGGTGAACTCATATTGAATGCTGTGATAGTAAATCGATGCTGATGCGCCCTTGAGCACGAGCATCGCAAGAAAATACAGTGAAATTGAAATTCCTAAAAAAACAAACCAACGGATTAGCGGGCGACGCTTCTCATCAATAGAATACGCAATGAACGGTATGGCACAGGGCCAAATAATGAGTGCGAAGATGAGAAACCCATACCCTGCGACCGGACAGACGCTGCCGGCACGCAGACACAGCCACTGATATCCCTCAAACGCCTGCTGAAGAGCAAATGCGATCGGGATTGCTGCAAGCGCGCGCTGCTTGCCATTTGATATCGCCAACGAGACGGCACCGGCTGCACCCAGCCCCCCGCTCGCTAAAAAACTCGCTTCAGGAGAAAAGCACATAGTAAAAAACTTTCATGATATTAGTAGTATATATGATAAAGGCTGGCCGCGCGATGTGCACAGCCAGCCAGAACTCGTATTAAGGAATGTTGGAGGAATTGAAGGAACTATAGGAGAATATCGAGCCCCACGATCAGCTTCGGCTCCGATTGCGTTTTCTCCGGATCCCAAAGCGGCGTCCAACTCCAGAGCCTTGCCGTCGGACTCGTAGGGATGAGGTTCAGGCCATCGCTGACCGGAACCTTGAGCAGAGTGACTTGTGGCCCAATTCCGGAGAATCGGCGGTACTCCACGCCGATACTCAACCATTCCACCGCCTTCCAGGACGCAAGCGATCTGCCCCACCACCCCGATCCTCCATACTCCAGATCGGCATTCTTCGCGATATCTATCACAAGATAACGATTGCCCCGGTAGTGCTCGTACACCCGATTGCGCTGTACGGAGGTTTCAAGTTTTGTATGTTGCATATAACTCAATAGTATCAGGGACAACTATACTGGTCTAGGGGGATTATTTTTTATATCCTATCGCTATTTCGACTCTCCATGAAGCTCATCCCTGATCTCCATCCAAATCTTTCCTACCTCATTCCGGCCGCGCCCGTCTGTGCCATCGTCCCAGAATCCGTCTGCCTTCGGTCCGGTGGTGATATGTTTGACGATGATACTGTCTCGTGACTCAAGCAATGCGCGGCGCACGTCCTCATGCTGCTCAAATTTTGTGCGACACAGTGCCTTCATCACCTCGCGCTTGCGATCGGAAAAGTTTTGCAGCTGCCTCTGCTTATATGTCTGAGATATTTCCCATGCGCGATAAGGACTTCGCGCATTTTGAATCTCAGCGACTATATCCTGATCAACATATCGCTGGCAGTGATATGCATGTTCGACAGTCGGATACACCGATCCCTTATATTCGATCGCATGCGCCGAATAGGCGGAAAAGTATATCGCAAAAATTTCTACAGGGAGCGTACTCATATCAGATGTCGCCATTATGCCGTGTACCTTATGACTAGTCATATGCATAGTCATTCTATCGTTCGTATCATTTCGCGCAAGCCAATACTGAACAACGAATAGGAAATCATTTAAATATGTTCCTGGAATTTTAAAAACACAAAACCCACCAAACGGTGGGTTCTATGTTCTGCCTTTCCGATGGTTCAGCGACCTTCGAAATGCTGCTGCCGAACATAGTCCATCAATCGAAGAAGCTGAACCTCGACGAATTTAGTCGGCAAGCGACCCCTTGACCGCTTGCTAATTTTTTGCAAAGGTCATGTCGGACTACGGATGAGCTAGGGAAATTTGCTAGTGACGCCGCTAGTGACGACTGGGAATCACTAGCAAAAGATCTATTTCCCTTTATTCTACGATCCTTTCACCTGCCAAAAAACCGTGATTACTACGTTCACCAGAACAACACCTGAGCGCCAGTAGTAGTACTTTCGATATATTCAGCCATACCATTCCCATACCTCCCAAGAACGGTTTTTTGGTCACCAAACCACCATCCTCATCCAACCCAAACCAAACACCACATCCCAAAACCCCCAAACCCAGGAAACACCCCATCCATCCAGACCAACCCTAGAGGAGTCCGGCAGACGGGAGAGGAGGACGGAGGTGAAAGGGGTTTTGATGAACTGTTATTTAGAATCCATTCTTACCCCTCCCTGCCCGTGCGCGAATGGATAGCTAAGGTATTTTTACTCCCTGGATTGAAAAAACCGGGCAATCGTGACTAAATACATTTGGCAATGGTTGAGAAATGGAGGTGTTTCAATGACCGTAGCCTGGAATCCCAAACTCGCAGCCCGACTGACTGGATTCCTCGCCGCCATCGCGTTCATGTTCGTCGCCCCAATCGTCATGCTCTATTCCTTCAACGTTTTGGGCGTGACGGGTGCCGCCCTTTTGGGTGGTGCCATGGGTAAGTATGCCGAAGAGGCAAACGAGCATGATCCAGGCTTCGAGGTCTTCAACTGGATATGCTGCCTGTCGGCAACGGCCGGCACGGGCTTCGCTCTGGCTAGCCCACATCTACGGCAGCTTCCCACCTAGTCAGCCGTCATGGGCGGAAAACCCACTTCTCGGACTTGCAGTGATCCCTCTCTACATGGCGTTTTACAGGCTGGCACGATACTTCAATTCGCAGGAGGTCTGAAATGAAGCTGAAGTTCTTAGCGGGAGCGCTTGGGCTCCTCTGCTACTCTGTAGTGATCCTCTTCTGTGGGGTTGGCATCGGGATGATCGACGGAATCGTCCGGATGGAAGGTCGCCCCATGGATCTCACCAGTATGCCATCGATTACCAACTTCAAGGAGCGAGACTTCATCGTTAATCGTGCCGATTGCGCTCGCGGCGAGGCGTTGATCTCGCGGAAGACAAAGCCAAACGAGTGGATTTACGTCAAGCTACCGAAAGACTTGGCGTGCGTCCCTCAGGCGCGGCTCGTGACCGTTCGTTCGAATACCGATATCCGTATGCAATGAGTTACGAGATCCACGCAACTGCTCTTTGGCCGCCCAAACTTTCAAAGCCGGGCGGCCACTTTATTTTCAAAAATCTGGCCTGGACTCGAACCAAAAAAATCTCGCTAGCTTTTATACACTGAGCGCTTATTCGCTCTTCCTGCTAAAATCCAGATTTTCATCTCAACAACCACAGAAAGAAAAACGCCGGGAACGGAACTATCAATTCTCAATTTGGTATTCTGTGAATGATACCAAATGCAATTATATTTTTCGTCAATCTCAATTTGAGTATTTTTCTTTACATACACATCATTTCCCATGCCGCCATAGAAACTCACAAAAAGATCGGCATTTTGAGTAATTCGCTCAGACACGACATTGAAGACTTGTTCATCTAATTCGATATTGGTTTCATGGGTAATCAAAGTATTTTCATTCTTTAGTGTATACATAAGAATTCCGCCCTCAAAACGCGGAAAGGCATCGAGAAGAATATTTTCGCCAAAGGAGCCGTTGAAAAAATAGTATATGCCCCCGACGTTATTAAAATTTCCTTTTTGTTAAAAGATAATTCAGCGCTTGCGCTCGACGGAAAAAATTATGCCCCCGATCGTGCGATTGGTAAAAATGGGGATTTGTCCGAATACGAAAATCCGCCCCTTTTGAGAGAGACGGAAGTTCGTTCTTGTTTCCAATCCTGCGGGACTAGGATTCGAACCTAGATAGGGAGCTTCAAAGGCTCCTGTCCTGCCATTAGACGATCCCGCATTAAAAAAAGAATGGCTCATACACCACTCTTCTTTTGTTGGTGCGGTAGCTATTATACCCTCAAATACCGCCCCATGGCAAGGGTTGTCGAGAGCATAGAAAGCACGACTGCAGCCATGAGTTGGTACCCGAAAATTCTAATGAAATTATCATTGAAGTAGCCGAGCACATCAAGCCCTTGTCCGGCAAAAAAAGTGCTGGCAAACGGTTGAATGAAGCTGAGAATCGGGAAGAAGATCAAAATAGTCAGTCCGATGGCGCAGACACTGTAGAGCACTCCCTCGATCAAGAGTGGCCAGCGGATAAACGAGTTTGTTGCGCCCACAAGTTTCATAATCCCAATCTCCCGCCGGCGCGAGTAAATGGTTACCCGGATTGTATTGAAAATGATGAGCACGGCAATGATTGCGAAAACCCCGTTGACGGCCAGTCCGGCTGCCTGCACATTTTCTTTCAAGCGATTGATCTTTGCGATAAGAATATCGCGATCCTTTACGTCTTTTTTTTCGATGATATTCGCATATTGCGATGCATCAATGAGGCGGTTGAGTGCCGGATAGTCTTCTATCGAGCGGGCGCGGAGCGTGAGCGAGGCGGCAAGCGGATTCGACTCAAGCTCTGCCAAGGACTCCTTAATCAGCGGGTTGCCCTCTCGATCATAGCGCTCTTTCAGCCGCTCGAGTGCGGCGTCGCGTGTAATGTATTCTGATTCCGTAACAAGTCCGGATTTGGATAGATCGTCCTTAAGCGCGAGAATGTCTTTTTCCGCTGCGTTTTGCTTGAAATAAATCGTGATATTGACTCGCTCTTCGATTGCCGCAAGGGAGGTGTCTAAGAAAAGATTGCCGAGCAGAAAAACATTCACAGACAAAAAAGCAAGCATGATGATAAAAATAGTCACCATGGAAAGCCAGAAGTTGCGCCAAAAGTTCTGGAACGCGAAGTGAAAAACGCGAAAAAACGAGTGAAGCATGGGTCGAAAAATAAGCTAGATGAAATATTTTCCGTGATGCCGATCAGCGGTTACGGTGCCGTCCTTGAGCGTGACGACGCGGCGCTTCATCATGTTCACAACCTCCCGGTTGTGCGTAACGCATAGGATCGTCGTGCCGAGACTATTGATCTTCTCCAAGATATCGACGATACTCTTTGTCGTTATCGAATCCAGGTCACCCGTCGGCTCGTCTGCGATCAGAATCTTCGGGCGATGAACCAGGGCGCGGGCGATCGCTGCGCGCTGCTGCTCGCCGCCGGAAAGCTGGCGCGGATAGCGGTCGGCCATCTCTTCCAGGCCGACAATCGAGAGCACTTGCGGGACGACTTCCCTCACCTTGCGCCCCGACTCTCCGCACACCTCAAGCGCAAATGCCACGTTTTCGCCAACCGTTTTTTTGTCGAGCAGTTTGAAGTCCTGATACACGACACCGATCTGACGGCGCAGCTGAGGTATCTCGCGTCGGCGAATGCGCGCGATGTCCCAATCGCCAATGAGGACCTTGCCATCCGACGGCCGTTCCTCGGCGGTCAAGAGGCGGACGATCGTGCTTTTGCCTGCACCGCTCTGGCCAACAAGAAAAACGAACTCGCCGGCGGGAATGTGCAGACTGACGTCTTTCAACGCCTCGATCGACGGATGGTACTGCTTTGAAACATTCTCAAGCGTGATCATTTTGATTTCTCATCAAGCATCTCTAGTGTAACACGAATCAATCCCGCTCTCAAATTGCCAAGCTGTGCAAATCCCTGCTTCTCGATATCGACGATCCGGCGCGGATCCGTCTGCGTCCAGGTTGAGGTGATTTTCGTCTGAAGCGTCTTGCCGTTTTCGATATTCGTTATCTTTACGGGCGTGCCGAGTGGAAAGAGGTTCGTTGCCGCTCCGGCCGGAGTTTTCGGATGCGCATACCAGCTACCGATGCCTTCATACACGACACTGTCTTCGGTAAGCACAGTCACAATTTCAGCCTGATGAATATCGAGTTCAAAGGTCTTTGCCACGCGGTTCATAACGCTTTGGCGTTTTTCCCATTCGCGAGCCTCTTCGTTCCAAACATACGCGAATGGACGGTAACGGGTATCTTTATACGGCAGACGAACAGTTACTTTTCCGCTTCCGCGATACTGGCAGGCGGCGCTCAGACGGAGAAAGCCATTCGGAACGGGCAAAAATGCGTCCACCAAGATATCGTCAATGACATATACTTCATAGCCGCTGCCTTTCGAGACAAAGTCGCAGGAACCGCTGCCCCTCTCTTGCGCAGACGCAGCAGATGGTATAAGGAGGAACGCAAGAGCGATTGACACGGCGATTTTTTGCATATATGGTGGGTAATGAAATTCGCGGGTATAGTATAATGGCAGTACATTTGCTTCCCAAGCAAAGGGCACGGGTTCGATTCCCGTTACCCGCTTTTGAAAAGTGGGTTCGATAGCCGAGGATAGCGAGAGAAATGCGAGCCATCGCATTTCCGAGCGACGCAGGACTGCCCAGAGGGCTATTCCCATCGTCCGCTTTGAAAAAGTGGGTTCGCTGGATAGTTTAGCATATTTTTGAAACTCAAAAAACTCCCTTTGCGGAGTTTTTTGATTGTTGGAGGTCTACGGACTTTTTTGCGTTACGGCCATGTGCGTCGAGATAGTGTCTGCCCAGGCGCTGCGCTCGATGGCCGCTTTTACAAACGCAAGGAAGAGAGGATGCGGGTCGTGCGGTCGGGAAAGAAATTCCGGATGAAACTGCGTTCCCACAAACCACGGATGGTTTTCAAGCTCGATGATTTCAACGAGATTGTCGCGCTCGTTTATGCCAGCAAAACGCATACCGGCCTTCTCTAACGGATCACGATAGGCATTATTGAACTCGAACCGGTGGCGATGCCGCTCCATCACCGTATCGCGCTTATACGCGCGGTAGCTGAGCGAGTCTCGGCGCAGTGCGCACGGGTATGCGCCCAGACGCATTGTCGCTCCCATTTTTTTGTTCTTGATGTTCTGCTGCTGCTTCGGATTCGCGCAAATGACAAGGTCGGGTGCGTTCGGATTTATTTCTGCCGTGTGCGCGCCCGTGAATCCGGCAACAGTGCGGGCGAACTCGATTGTCGCTAACTGCATGCCGTAACAGAGGCCGAAAAACGGAATGCGGTTTTCGCGGACAAAACGGATCGCTTCCAGGACGCCGTCGATTCCCCGCGAGCCAAAGCCGCCAGGTACAATGATGCCGTCGAAAGCGGATAATTCTGAGAGTCGCTGCGGATGTTTCTCAAAATTTTCCGAGTCGATCCATGTCAGGTGCGGCTTGACGCCAAGTGCCCATGCGGCGTGTTTTGCGGCCTCGATAACGGAAATGTAGGAGTCGGCAAGGGTGAAATCGCCAGTGCCGAAGTATTTGCCGACAATGCCGATATCCAGCGTCTGTTCGCACTTTCGTATGCGACGCGACAATGCCCGCCAGGGACGCATATTGCTCTTGCGCGCGCGCAAACCGAGCGCTGCCAATACATGGGCGTCGAATTTCTGCTCGTGAAACAGAAGCGGCACATGGTAAATCGATTCCTGGTCCGGCGCAGCGACGACCGTCTCGGGACGGAGATTGCAAACGGTCGCCAGAATCTCCCGGCGACGGTTGTCGAGCGCGCGCTCTCCGCGCGCAACGATGAAATCGGCCTGGATACCTGCCGCGTTCAGCGTACGCATGGCATACTGGGTCGGTTTTGTTTTCATCTCGCCGATGTGTCCGGGCAGCGGCAGATAACTTACAAGGACAAATGCGACGTCATCGGGTTGCCGTACCTTCATAATGCGCGCAGCCTCCAAAAACAAGAGGACCTGGTACTCCCCGACCGTCCCGCCGAACTCGACAACCGTTACTTCCGCATCGCTTTTTTGCTGGGCACGCCTGATGCGGCGAATGATTTCATCCGGGACATCGGGCACCACCTCGACATCTTCCCCGCCGTATTCCAGATTCCGCTCACGCCGAATAACCTCTTGATAGACCTGGCCGGTCGTCACGTAATTGACCGCGGTCATCGCGTTGCCGGTGAACCGTTCGTAATTGCCAAGATCCTGGTCGGCCTCGATGCCGTCATCGCCAATAAACACCTCTCCATGCTCAGTCGGCCGAATTGTGCCGGCGTCGATATTCACATACATGTCACACTTGATATTCGTCACCCGAAACCCGGCAGCCTGCACAATCGCTGCAATGGAGGCTGAGGTGATACCCTTGCCGACTGATGACATGACGCCGCCGATTACAAAGATGTATTTCGGTCGCTTTCGCTTCGAGCGCATTTTCTCCCTTGCATTCATGGAAAAATTTGCTAAAATCCGGGATACCCTTTTGTTTTGAGATATGCCGCGATCTGATCTGCATCGGAGTCGGCAAGGATTTCTCCGTCAATATCGAGTGTTGGCGTCAGAGTTTGGCCGGATTTGCTAACCAACTCGTCGAAATAGGCGGGATTGCTCCGCACTTCCCGCTCATCAAAAGGAACATTCTTTGCAACGAGAAGTGCGCGCGCCTCATCGCACCATGGACAACCCGACTTGGTATACATGATAATCGCCATACGTAAGAATTTGCCAGCGTAGCTGAGTTGGTAGCTCGCACCACCAGGTGCTCACGCGTGCTCTATTAACATCTGATCGTTTTTCCCAAGCCTCCTTGCGCCAGCGTAGCTCAGTTGGTAGAGCAATGCTTTCGTAAAGCAGAGGTCGTGGGTTCGAGTCCCACCGTTGGCTTGGGAAAAACGCTCAGATGGGGCTAACGTACGCGCAGAGGCTGCCCGCAGGACCAATCTCGCCGTTGGCTCCAGGAAAAAAGTCATTCGCACGAATGACTTTTTTCTATTGCGCTATGTCCACTCTACCACTAAAACTTCCGGTGAGCAAAAAAGTAATCCCACCACTGCTGCGTATTTGACGCCCCTTCGGATACTGCTGCTGAAATCGCTTTCTGTGGGGTGGCATTTTTGGCTACCGGCTTTTCCGCGCTCTCGGGCGGCGCGCCCTCGATAATGACCGCTTGCTCCCCTTTCTTTTGCATACCCAGCTTGATGCGCGCCTCGCGTTCCGCGAAATAGTCCGTCTCAAGAAATTGGCTAAGTTCTTTGAGTTTTTGCTGGTTCGTCTCCAGAGAGCGGATCTCTTCTTCAAGATTCGCAATATTCTGATGGGTTCCGTAATTCACATACACGATCTTGCTGAACGCAACAAAGAGCAACGCGAGAACCGCGATGCCGACAAGAAAAAACCAACGGGATGAAATTGCAGTACGCATAGGAAAACGGGGGCGCTTTGGAGTGCTATGACCAATTCGGAGGATCCTGTTGCTTAAGCGGTAATATTTTCCGTTCAAAATTTTCAGCATCCGAACATCCCTCAGACGTCTCTCCTGTCGCGCGCCGCGCAGTCTTTGCCGAGGAGACGCATCGCGAAACCACGCTCAGCAATTCCTGGGGCCGGAAAACGGCGGTTATCGTGAACGACCCGCGCGTTGTAAACAACGAACAATGGATATCGCCGTAGCCGAAAAGCGTCGGGAACACGCCCTTTGCGTCATAGGAAAGCTCGTTGATGTTTTCAAGAAGCACTTCATGGACTTTTTTCCGGAAAATGCCCAGGCGGTGAATACCGAGAAGACGCCGATCCGTCAGAAGATAGACGCTTCCGTACCATCGCGAGAGGATCGAAAGAAGAAAAAGCGAATCAAGCGCCGCCACCCCCAAGAAAAAACCGACGCCGAGCGGCCCAAGCGAAACGAGCGGAAAGAGAAATAAAAAGAGAGCGACAAGAATAAGCATGGCCGGCGTCGCGAGCACGAGTGAACGGACCGTACGGGTGCGAATCGCGGCAACTATTTTTTCATCCGCATCAAGGGATATTTTTTCGGTAAAAAACGGCATGGGCTAAAAGATGCATTCTCGGAAAAACAAAATCCCGACATTTCAGTCTAGCATGAAATGTCGGGAAATCGAAGAGAAAAAATGCTACAGGGCTGCGCTTGTGCTTCGCTGCGCGATGCGATCGACGACGACGACCTTTTTTCCCTCGAGCAGCTTGAAAAGAAACATGTCAGCAAGACTTTTGCGGTACACGAACTCATCGGTTGGCATAATCGCAAAGTTTATCTCGCGCTCAAGATCTTTTTCGAATTGCGCGATAAGCTTTGACAGCTTCGCTTTTGGAACGGTGCCGACAATGAGCAAATCGACATTCACATCTTCGCGATCGGCAAAAAATCCGCTCAGAAGCGCGTAATCGATCGTCTCAACAGCGCGCAATTCCTTTATGAGGTTATTCTGAAACATGAGCGGACTTTTCAAAAAAAGATTCCGCAACTCATTATAGAGAACAAAATTTTTATTCAAACGAAAAAATTTCTTTGGCTGGCTGTCTTTTTTTGCTCGCGTACGCGGTGTGGTGTCTTCGGTATCATCGCTATCCGATTGCTCGCGCGCAGAGGAATTCGGAGCATCAACCACCTCAACAATCGAACAGTCCAGCAGGTTCTGAAGCTCGCGGCGAACCGAGTTGATCTGCGTGTCGATCTTTCTGGTCAGCTCGCGAATAAAAAACGCCTCGCTTGGATTCAAAAGAAAAAGCTTGAGAAGCCGGGTGCGTGTCTTTGATCCAAATAATTGTTCAAGCATAGATTCGCTCCAGATGATTTGAGCAAAAATGTATTCAATGCGGCCCTGGAAACTGCTTGCGATTTTTTCAAGCTGTAGTATAATACAGCCGCGTAATATGTAAACCCCCCGCGTTAAATACGCGGCACATTAAGCCGTATGGGTAGGCATCCGCAGGTATTCATCGACAAGCTTTCGCTCCCGGGAAAATTGAACAACGAGCTATCATACGTGTTCACGAATGATCCGATAGATCACAAAAATGGCTCAATTACCCTTTTTGGCTTGTTTCTCTGCACCTCTGCGCGCGATCTGTATCATTCTGCCATTAAGGCAACGGTAAAACATTATCTCGATTTTTTTCATCGGACCGACTTCTCTGTTGCGGAGAGCTTTGAAAACTCGCTGCACGACAGCGGAGAATTCATTTTTGAAAACGCGATCCAGTATACGGGGGAAAAAGTTTCGCAATCCATTGCGGCCGCTCGGGAAAGCGCGGGGAGCGACGAGACGTTCGAGATCAAGAACATGCACTGCATCCTCGGCGCACTCATCAATGATACGCTCTTTTTGAGCGTGAGCGGCAGAGCGCTCTGGGCGTACTACATGCATCCTGTCCATCGGGATAACAATTTTTCCCACTATACGCTCGTGCCTATCGTTTCCGGTTCAGACGCACCCGATGGGTCCCAGCGCCTCTTTGCCAATATTGTCAGCGGCAAGGTCGGGATCAAGGGCGGAACGATTTTTTTGTGCAACGACGCCTTTCTTGAATACATTGATGATGATCAACTCAAGCAGTCCCTGACAACTCGCCCCATTGAAACCCTGCTCGACTCTTTCCACACCTCGCTCTCCAAAGTCTCGTCAAAGAAGGATTTTAGCGCGATCGTTATCCAGCCGAACTACACTCCCTCTCCGCATGCGAGCAAGAGCGGTGCGGCACGGCATCAGACGGCATCGAATCGCTCGATGCAAAGCTTGATATCGACCGAGCGCGGGACCGATAGCGTCATGTCTCCCCAAATTGCGCGCTCCATCGCATCGATCCTCCGTTCGTTTCTTTTTTCACTCATTCTGCCGGCAATCCGATTGTGCATTCAAACATTGCGCAACGTCCCCTGGAAATCGTATACGGATGGTCTCGCTCGCGTCCTTCGCACTGCTCCCGGACACGTGCGCACGCTCGCTTCGCGCATCCGTGCCCTGAAACGCGACAACAGCGCTTCGCCTTCGCCGCTTTCGTTTTCAAACGCACAGTCAGCACTTGCAGGCATGGTGCAGCGATTGGAGCCCCTGCCCCTCGTCCAACGCTTGGCAGGATATGCCTCCCGCATCCCACGCGCATTCGTTGAGCAGGTTCGGCAGATTATCGTTGCCCATCGCGAGAAAGGACTACTCGCGTTTCGCGAACTTCCCATGGCATCAAAGGGGTTCCTTGTTCTCGCGATCATCTTCTTGCTTCTCTTCGTGCAAAGCGTTTTTGTGACCGCCAGCAACAAGGCGTCGGCAAAACGCAACGCCGAGTATGCGCAGAAGTTGAGCGCAATTGACGAGCGCATCGATGCGGCTGAAGCGAGTATCCTCTACAACGACGAAGCCCGCGCGAGCGGTCTACTTGCTGAAACAGAGGCCCTTCTTGCGGACTTCCCGCCGTCAATGCCCGATGCGGATTCCCTCCGCTCATCGCGAGAGCAACGCATCGAGAGCATTCGCATGCGCATTAGCAAAGTAATCTCCATCGTAAACCCCAGCAAACTTGGAGATCTGTCCGGACAACTACCGAATGCTCGCGAAACAACGATTGCCGTCCTGCCGGGAATGATAGCGCTCGTTTCGCCTGACGGCATATACGAATTTGCCAACGGCAGCGCAGTGCGCATCGATACCCAGGCAAAAATCCCATCTGCGAGTTGCGCGACACCGCTCTCTGACGAACTTCTTATCTGCAGCAAGGAAGGAGATCGCCTCTATGCGCTCGCGGCAAAAGAAAAGACCGTCCGGCCGGTTTCTTTTGATCGCGGTGAGGGGCAAGGCGTCCCCGCAGCGATCGGGACATATAATGGTAACGCATATGTCCTTGATGCATCATCCGGCAAAGTCTTCCGCCATTCGAAGGCCGGTGACGGTTTCCAGAAAGGATCCTCGTGGGTACGCGACGGCGAGCGCCTCCTCGCGCCTGCCGCCTCGCTCGCAATTGATGGGAATATTTACGTGGCATCGGCAAACGGGTCTATCATCCGCTATGCCGCCGGCCGAGCGGAGCCTCTTGCGATCCCTGCACTCGAACCGCCGCTTGCATCGATCAAAAAAATAGTGACACTTCCCGAAACAGACCTTCTGTTCGTTTTGGATGGCCAGAGCGGACGAGTTATCATTCTTGAGAAAAAAACGCTTCAGCTTCGCGGCCAACTCATGTCCGAGACGTTTGGCGCGCTTGCTGATATCGCGCTGACCCCTGACGGCAAGGACATCCTTATTCTGAGCGAGAACGGCGCCCTGTACCGCGTGCCGGCAGATATCAAGTAGTACGAAGGATAATTGGGGGGATAATAAAAACCCGGCGCAAAGCCGGGTTTTTTTGAACTATCGTGCCTTTCTTATTTGAGCGTCACTTTTGCGCCTGCTTCTTCGAGCTTCTTTTTCATCTCTTCCGCATCCGCCTTTGAGACGCCTTCCTTTACAACCTTTGGTGCCGCATCGACGAGATCCTTTGCCTCTTTCAGGCCAAGCTGCGTGATCTCGCGGACCGCCTTGATGACATTGATCTTGTTGGCGCCGGAATCTGTGATTTCGACGTCGAATGCGCTCTTCTCTTCCGCTGCCTCAGCAGGGGCTGCTCCTGCGCCTGCAGCAACCGCCATCACTGGCGCGGCCGCCGAAACGCCGAACTTTTCCTCGAGTACTTTTACCAGCTCAGCCAAGTCGAGGACGGAAAGGGATTCTATCTTTGAGACGAGTTCCTGGAATTTTTCCGGAACGGTCACTGCCTTCTCTTCTGACATATGATATGCGTTATATGGTATTATTTTTTATCTATTTTTTTGCTTCTGCAATTGCGTTTAGGGCGTAGACGAGGCCGCGCAAGTTTCCCTGCAGTACGCCAACCATGCCGCGCATGGGCTGTGCAAGCGATCCGACCGCTTTTGCGAGAAGCTCATCGCGGGATGGCAAGCTGGCAAGCGATTTCACCGAACGCGCATCGAGCGCGCGCGAACCTGCCGGTGCGGAAAGGATAAGTCCGGAGAGAATGCCAAGCGCCTCATGGCTTTTTCCAAAATTTGCCAAGAGCCGCGCAGGCGCAACCTCATCCCCATAGCCGAATACTGCCGCCACCTCACCCTCTAGGGAACGGGGGTCGATTTCATCCAGACCGCGCTCCTTCAAAGCAATCGAAAATAGCGTTTTCTTTGCCATGATGCACTCACTGTTTTCCGCGGCGCATATCTTGCGCAATTCCTCGGTTTCCTTGACCTTCAACCCCTGGAAATTCGCAAAGATAACGGATTTGCTCCTGTCCAACCGCTCTGCCAAACTTGCAGTAACTGCCTTTTTGCTCTCTTTTGATCGAGCCATATTCTTTGTAAAAAAGAAAAATCTGTGTGTGCACACAGACTGATATTCGAGAAAATCGACCATTGATCGGCCATGATGCCGACATTTCCTCTCTCGATAGGCGGATAGAATCCATTAAATCTGGGATGTCCCGATACCTATTGTCTGTGAGATGGTCTGACTATACCAAAATACGCCCATCCTTGTCAAGTGTGCCTACTGGCGAATACAGAAAAGGAAAATGGAGAGCGCGTGGCCGACATTCAGGGACTCAAGGCTCTTGCTATGCGGGAGGAAGAGAGAAGTGCCAGGGACAGCGAGCTGAATGCCCGATCCCTCAGACCCGGCGATACATACGCAGGGCTTCTCTACTTGAGCAGCTTGAAAAGCTCTTGCCCCCTTCCGCTTTTCAAGACGGTAGACGGGCCGGCCGTATCCACGGATGGCATCGGTCGCACGCACTCGCGAGAGCGATTGCCAGGGAACTGAAAAAATGGAACCGGCAGACGATCGCACAACCTTCGGACTCGTCGGATCCGCCGCATCAACAAGGACAAGACTCGCGTCAAAACCAAGACAAGCCCGCTGTATCGCGCCCACATTGCCGGGGTCCTGCACGCCGTCCAAAACGACGATGATATCGCGTGCAGTGATATCCGAATCGCTCCATACCGGGATGCGCGCAACAGCAGCTCGGGGCTGCGGCGTCTCGGTCGTTACTAACCGGTGAAAATTCGGGGTATCTTTGGAGCCAAAGGTGAATACCACCGCACTGCCGGCGGCCTCGATCGCCTTTTCTCCCTCTACCAAACAAAGGCCGCTTACATCGCGGCCTTTTTTCGTATGAAGCGATCGGATCAGTTTTTCTTGCGCCCGAGTGAGCATAATCAAATCTGAAAAATCAGGCTATTGAGTACCTGATTTTTCGACCTATATCGTTTTACCGGTGGTTTCCTGTAATGAAGCAGTATTCATTTTTTTTCATCTCTTCTTCTCTCAATTCTCTAAGCACCCTATACCGTTCAAATAACGCTGTATCCGCCTTCCCGGAACCTAGCGGATTATAGCCGTTTTCCAATTCCTCAAAATCAGTGTATCCATCGCCATCCGAATCCTTTTTGTTCAGTTGTGTCCCAAGTTCAGATTCCATCCAGTCAGGCAATACATCTGAATCAGTATCCCGAGTCCGCTCTGCGTACTCATCACAAGAATATTCATTTTTGGGAGCATTTGTCACCTCATCCATTTCTGGTATCTCATCACTGCCGCCGATCGAGAGGCCGCCACCGAATAACGAACCCATGACCTCTTCGATACTTTTTGCGCCTTCCGGAGCATCGATAGTTACCGGTGTATTGAACTTGCTATTGGTCTGCCGCAACGAAATATCCGCGGTTACGGGAAACTCCTCTGTCTTTGGAACGATGAATGAAACCTTATACTGGTACGGATAGTAATCGCGCTTGCCGACCCAGAGCTCAACGCGGATCGGCTTGTCAGCAGGCATGTACTCCTTGATGAACTTTTCAATCGCCTGCCGTTCGTCGGGTTTCAGCTCCTCTTCCGAGAGGATCTGCTTGATCCGCTCGAAATACTTCAGCACTCCTTCCTGATACAGCTCGAATACCAAGTGGTGCGTGGAGACGCCGGAGAGCTTTTCGTTGCCGCGGCTTAATGCATAATACCGCTCTTTCAGAAAGAGTTCGCGGATCTGCTTTTCCTTCTCTTCCGGGAGCCCTTCGATGCGCGAATCAAGTTCGCCCTCACCGAGTTTTTCCGCCTCCTTATCCAGATCGTCAAGATCGCCGAGTCTGATCCAGATATTTTCAAGAACACTCAGGTCAAAAAAACCAAAACTTGGAAGCTGCTTTGCGCTCGCATAAGCCACATTCTCGACAAGGCGAAACTCGATGCCAAGAAGGACATTGAGCGACGTCTCGCCTTCCGAGCGCAACTCGGGCTGCTTTGCCGACTGATCCTCCGCAAAGTTCATGTTCATTGTAAATTTCGGCTTTTCGCGATCGGTCGCATCGACAACACCTGCACTTCTGACCAGAAATGTCTTGCTTTTGCTCTCTTTCTCCTTTTCAGCGCCTTCTTGAGCTTCTTCTGCATCTTCCAGGCCGCCGAGTGCGAGAAGAGAAAGCTCGTCAAGGCCGGTGACGACGGCGCGAATCTCCCCGTTGTACTCGTACGTCTTGATAGAATCCGCCCGCTCGACAACAGATGCTAAGATGCGCTCCGGTGTAAGGTAAAAATATCCGTAGGCAAAGTATCCCCCCACACCGATAGCGGCAAGACCGACGACGATCGCTGTAATAATACCGATGAGTTTTCCGGGCGACCGCCTTTCTTCCTGCTGATCGAATGTCGACAAAATATCGTGGCGATTTTCTGTCAACGGAGCGTCGTAACTCGGTTCGGCTTCCTGCCCGGAACCGTACTGATACGTATCACCGGCTGGCGTACTTGGCTCGGACGGATTTTGCGACGCGTCTGACGCATCGGACGAATATTCTTCGTTCATATTAAAAACAATACATACTATCCTTTTTCCCAAGGATATTAAAGTCTCTCTCTAGTATAGACCTTTTATGATTTTTTTCCAGAAAATCCGTCCATGCCCTTTTGAGCTGCTTTTATGCGCCGGGCACGCATGTGTACGCCAGAAAGATATCTGCTTGGCGTCCGATAGCTGGTTTTTCCGGATTTTCCGCGCGTTCGAGCGTAATTTTTCATAGCTGTCGCGTATGAGCCCAAGGACTATGATTTGGAGAGATATGTATGTTTGTTTCGGACATGCTCTTCAAACGTTGTGCTGTAGATGACCTTTCCTTCGGGAGTCGTAAGAAAATACCAGTAGGTATTTGGGCGCGGATTCAAAGCTGCTTTGAGCGCGCTCAGGCCGGGGTTGCTGATCGGTCCGGGCGGCAAGCCTCGGTATCTGTAGGTATTATACGGCGAATTGATGGCCGTGTCGCGCAACAGCGCTTGCGAATCCTTCTTGCCGGTTATGTAATTGACCGTCGAGTCCGCCTGCAGCGGCATGCCAACAGAGAGCCGGCGGTAAAAAATATCGGCGACCATCTCGCGGTCAATTTGGCTTTGCACCTCCCGCTCGATAATGCTTGCCAGGACGAGTGATTTATCTAGAGAAAGACGCCGGGAAGCAGAATCGGCAAATAACGCATCAGTCTTCTTCCCAAAGGTCGCAAGCATCTTTTGGGGCAGTTCCCGCTTGCGCTCATCAAGGAAAATGCGATAAGTGTCGGGAAAAAGATATCCCTCAAAACCCGTTGCGTTTTCCAAAAAGGGGTACTGAGTACGATCGACTGCCGCAAGTGCGGCGCGAAACTCCTCGGAACTCATGATCTTCTCCTGTTCGAGATACTGTCCAATATCGGAAATCGTCCATCCTTCGACGATTCGCACGCTTCTCTCGTTCGGCCGCCCGGCGACAAGGGCATCTGCAAGGCCGTAAGCATTCATCGGGAAGTCGAAGTCATAGGATCCGGCTTTGAGAGAACCGCTCTTCCCGCTTGTAATCAGGTACAGCTTGAAGGCAATTGGATTGACAACCAGGCCCTCGCGTGCCAACCGATCGACAATCTGATCCGTTCCCTCCCCCTGCGCGATAACGAAACGCGTCGGCTGATGCGAGGGGGCCGTCTCTAAAGCGCTATGCGCTGAACGGAAAAAAAACACGACAAACGAGGCGAGGGCGATGCAGACAATGGCAAATAATAACGGCTGCTTTCTCATATGCGTACTCCGCGTAACCGCAAACGAGCTATGACGGCGCATACTAGCAACGCCGAGCCGATGCCAGTGACAATGCCCGCCAGCACATCGGCCGGAAAATGGATTCCGGCAAAAACACGGCCGAGTCCGATTAGAAATGCAAGTGGATATGCCCACAGCGCATGGCGCCTGTCGAGAACCGTAAGCGCCGTTGCGATAGCGAAGGAAACGCCGGTATGGTCCGAGGGAAATGATTTTGTCGCCGAGTGCTCCAGGAGCGGAACTATATCATACACGACAAACGGCCGATCGCGGTAGACGAACGCGCCAATCAGGGCATTCAGCCCGTAGGCGGCAACCGCGCTGAGGACAAGGGAAACGAATGATCGCGACCGGAGAGCAATCACGGCAGCAATGCCGCCCAGTATGAATATGGCGTATTGCGCAAAAAAAATACTGATCGCATCGAGAACGGGCCAGCGATGCGAAAGATCAAACAGCCAGTAAAATACCTGCTGATTGAGAAATAACTGATCATCAGCCAACATATGCAATTCACTAGGGCTCAGCCCGCCAACCAGCGGACGATATCATGATACGTAACAAGCGCGATCAGGCCAAGCAGAAGCGCAAAACCGATCAGATGAATAATATTTTCGATCTCTTCCCGCAGTCGTTTGCGATGGATGAGCTCCAGGAGCACAAAAGCCGCCCGGCCGCCGTCCAGCGCCGGAATGGGCAGGACGTTGAGGATTGCCAAACTGACAGACAGCTGGGCAGCAAGCGCCAAAAAAGTCGCGATGCCGAAATTCCAGGCGGTTGCTGCATGCTTTGCGATGCCGACCGGACCCGCGACATTGGAGAAATCCTGCTTTCCGATCATCTGTCCCAGCACCAGAAACATCGAACGAGCAGTATCTTTGACATCAATGCCGGCCTGGACAAGTGCCCCTACTGGATCCAGTTTCACAAATGCGAGTCGCTGCATTCTGATCCCAACCATCGGCTGTCCCTCTTCATTGCGCTGCGGGCGTACCGAACGAGTAACAACATCATCTCCGCGTTTGAGTCGAAACTCGATTTCCTGATCCGCATTTTTCCGTACCTGGTCCTGGACGGCATGCGTCGTTTCAACGGATGCGCCATTGATCGAAAGAATGACATCTCCCGCTTCTATGCCTGCGCGATCCGCTGGCGAATCTTTTGTCGCCTCAAAAATATGGACTGCGGGATTGGAAACCCCTCGCGTCGCATCATCCGTGACCGACCTGGTCACGCCGATCATGGAGACCAGCGAGAACAGGAGTACGGCTGTCGCAAGATTCATGAAAACACCGGCCAATAGGATCGCCAAACGACGGGGCATGGACTGGGACGCGAAACTATCCGGATCCGTGCGGGACTCTCCCTGCTCGCCTTTGAGCCGAACAAAGCCGCCAAACGGAAGCCAGTTGAGCGTATACACTGTCGATCCGATGCGGATGCCTGCGGCGCGCGGCGGAAATCCGATGCCGAATTCATCGACGCGGACCCCGAAAAAACGGGCGGTAAAAAAATGTCCGGCCTCATGAACAAGCACGAGGACACTGACAATGATGACAAATAAAAAAAATGTCCAAAGGAATGCCTCGATCATAGCGAACTCACACGGTCATGATATCTTTTTCTTTTGCCGCGCCGAGCTCGTCGATGCGTGAGGAATACTCGCGCGTGAGATCATCGAGCTCCTTTACAAGCGCATACCGGTCGTCTTCCGTGATCTCTTTTGCCTTTTCCGCCTTCTGGATCGCATCTTTAATCTCATCGCGGAGCCCGCGGATGGCGACGCGCGACTGTTCCATTTTCTGGTGAAGTGTTTTTACGAGCGCCTTCCGGTTTTCTTCGGTGAGATTGGGCATAATGACGCGGATCACCGCGCCGTCATTGACCGGATTCACGCCGATATTCGCGTTGACAATCGCCTTTTCGATTTCTTTCAGGAGCGACTTGTCCCACGGCGAGATGACGATTGTTTTTGCGTCTGTCACGCTGATGGATGCCGTATGCTGCAATGGCGTGGGCGTACCGTACGAATCGACAGTGATATGTTCAACAAGCGCGGCATTCGCTCTGCCGGTCCGCAATGTCTTCATTTCCTGCGTAAAAAAATCGACATGTTTTTCGAAATCGCCCCGTCTGCTTTTTAAGTCTATCATATGGAGGTTACAGATTAACGTGAAAAGCGCAGAAACGCATCGCCTGGCGCGCGGGTGAGTGTCCGCTCGCCAAGATACAGGATGCGCGGATTATTCGGATCGATGGCCAGTGCGCCGGGCGTGCGCGTTCCCGGCACGGGTGTGACGCGCCAGTTTGCGCCGTTATCATCGGAAAAGTACAGCGTATTCGTTGTTGCGTAGTGGATTTCGCGCTCGTTGAGCGGATTCATTTCTACGGCTGTGATCCGCGTCTCGTCTCGAGGCAAAAGCGTTGCAATGCGCTCCCACGTCTCACCGCCGTTAACGGTACGGAAAATTGCGTCGCGCGAGGCGTAGAGCACACTATTTGTCCGCGGCATACTCTTGAAAGATGCGTATGCGAGCGTGCCGTTGTTCAGCGCCTCGAGTCCCTGTCCGACTTCTGCCCATGACTCGCCGCGCGTCGTGCTCTTAAAAATTTTTCCCCGATTCGTAGCAAGAAATGCGATCACGGAATCGAACGGGTCGATCACGATGCGCGCGACACCTTCTGCGTGCCGGAATACGCTCGTCCAGGTCTTGCCCGCATCCGCGCTCCGAAACACATCCCCTGCCGACGTGGAAAACATCAGCACATGAGGCAGATACGGGTCAACAGCGATACTTGTCAAAGCAGTATTGGCGCGCGCCTCATTATACATGATGTGCCATTCTTCTGCGCAATTGAGGGTCTTAAGCACGCGCGTTGCTGTCGTCACATAGACGGTACACCGCGCTGTCGGATCAAGCGCAATATCGGTGATGGATTCCTTTGGGATCAGTTGCACCCAGTTCTCGCCGCCGCTATCAGAAACAAAGAGGCCGTTTTTTGCCGTGCCAAGGAAGATGAGATTTGATTTCCGTGGATCGATGACAATACGCGTCACGTCAAGGGACGAGAGTCGCACCTTTTTCTTTTCGGTCGTCATCATCGATACCGAACGCCACTCGGCGCCCGAATTTTCCGACTTGAAGATCGCTCCTGATTTCGTCCCTCCAAACGTGCAACTCGCGCCAATGAGCAAGAAAGCGATAAAGACTCCTGATACGATTCCAAATCGCCTCATACGTGCCGAACGATCATATATTCGAACGCGGCGCCGAGCTGCCCATCCGAACGCATCCGGCCGGCTCTCAGCGACTCGTACAGTCGCCGGGAAACATCGAGTGATTGCGTCGTATCATGAAGCATATCTCGGATCAGCGCCTCAAGATGTGTGGAGTCTGATTCAGGGATATCGTCTGAAGCGCGCAGGGCTATGGGCAGAGAGGATGAAAGGAGTTGGGCAAGCCGCTCTCGCCGTGACTCCAGATCCGCAAGCGCACCGTCGTGAGCAAGCGTCAGCGCAATGCCGGGTCGTCCGGCGCTGCAGTGCGCGATACGCGCCGCATCAGGATGATTGATTGCTGCGGCGATCTTATCTTCCGGAACAAGTCCGAATGAAATCCCCATGCACCGGGACCGAATCGTCCCGAGAACAGCAGACGCATCGTGAGCAATAAGAAAAAAATGTGTTCTCGCCGGGGGTTCCTCAAGACTCTTGAGAAGCGCGTTGCTTGCCGCATCAGTCAAACGTTCAGCCTCATCGATAAGGATCACGCGCACACCGCCGTCAAACGTTGTCTGATTGAGACTTGTTATAGCATCGCGCACCTGCTCGACTGAGATTGCCGCCGCGCGTACGCCCTTCTCACTGACCAGTCGCTCTAAGGTGGTGTGTTCGGACGGTTTCAAAAGACGAATAATCCAATCGGCAACTGTCCGCTTTCCAACTCCGTTCGGCCCGCAAAACAAGTACGCGTGCGAAAGAGTGTCGCGCGCAATTGCGTCTTCCAGGTGATTCCGGATCTTCTCGTGCCCGATAATATTCATACGATAGTGCTCCATTGCACTAGTTAGGATATCATACATTTTTGAGGCATTCCAGCGTTTGAGAAATCGTCTTCTCCCACGAAAAACGCCGACAGTTACCCGCTCCAGCGGCAACAAGCGCCGCACGAAGCGAAGAGTCTGAAATGATACGCGTCAACGCATCCGCAATATCTTCCGGACGTGACGGATCAATAAACAGGGCTGCGTCTCCTGCAACTTCCGGAAGGCTGCCGGCACGGGAGGAGACGACCGGAATACCACATGCTTGCGCCTCAATAACCGGCAGTCCGAAACCCTCGTACAGACTCGGCTGAACAAGACACAGTGCGCCTTGAAGAAGTCGCACCTTCTCGGTCTCGGGAAGCCAGTCGGACACGCGGATGCGCGCCTGCGCCGAACTTGCCGCGATCGCGTGATCGATCTCGGCTGCATGGTGGCCCGGCGGACCCTGCAGTACAAGGTAAGGCGTTTCCGTGCCGAGCTTTTCAGAAAGCATCTCATACGCCCGAACGAGTGCGATCAGGTTTTTGCGGCGCTCCCTCCGACCGATACATAGGATATACGGCGCTCCTCCTGTCGGTACTGTGGCAGGGAGATACTTTTCCGCATCGTATCCCAAATGCGTCACAAGGATTTTTTCCGGATCAACGCCGCACAGCTCAACGATCTCTCGCTTTGAAAACTCGGAAACCGTCACAATGCGCGTCACCCGATGCGCCGCCCTACGCGATGTCAGTGCCAGATACGCGCTCGAGAGTGGTTTCCGCTCCTCGGGAAAACGCAGGAATCCCACATCATGAATCGTTGTTACCGATTTTTTCGGCAACGCGAGCGGTAGTGCGCGCGCCGGCACAAAAAGCACGTCCGGCGGCCCGGCGAGCATTTCTGCCGAAAGCCGGATTTCGGACCAGAAGTACCGTGTCGGCCACGAGAGCACGCGCGGGTACACGCCCGGGATCTGCTCGACCGGCGGTTGGTCCGTATATGCGCGAATCTCGACGCCTTCTGAGCGCATAGCGGAAAGCCCGGCGGTCATGCGCCACGCATACCACTCGATCCCCGTCTTTGCCCGCCGATACGCCGGCGAGGCGTCAATACCGATAATCATACCGCTCAAACGTACTACAATATCGCATTTTTTTCAAAACCTCAACCTTGACATTTTTTATCTTGCACTCGAGAACGAAATACAAGAAAGGGGTGAACGGCATGGAAAAGACGGTATCTCCTTCCCTGGGCAGTTTCTGGCGGGCGACGCGCCACACGCGCGTCATTATGCTCCCAATAATCCTCGCTGTCAGCGGACTTGACGCCTGGCGCAGCAACTACTCCCTCGAACTTTCCGTCATTGTATTTGCCGCGCACGCATCGACTCTGATTGCCTGCGAGCTCTTCGTCTCGAGTCTCTACGTCAGACTCATGCACAAGGGCGAAAGCGACTTCGAGAACTTCTACCGCATCGCGATGCTTCTCGCGTTTGTGAGCGGGGCGACCTTCATGTGGGTCATCGAACCGCTTCCGCGCCACTTTCTCGCCGGACCGGTTCCGCGACTTGTCTGCGAAGCCCTGGCAATCATGACCTTCTCGACCATGGCGCATATTTCCAGGCACGACTTCGGGAACCCATTCGCATACAAGATCAACGCGGATGTCTTCAAGTACGGCTTCCTCCTCTGGGCATTCTGCCTGGCAGCACTTCATCCCTAAGCCGTACACGCGTGTATCCCCCCCTTTTTTTCATAACGGCAGCCCCTACCCGGCTGCCGATATTTTTTTAAAAACTTCTTGTTTGTTTTTAAGAACCCGTTCCGCTTTCTGCGGCGGAACGACCCTTTTTATTGTAAGCGGTTTCCATAACCTGGCTTCCGGCAATGGCGAGCGCGAGCAGCAGCGCGTAGCATGCGAGAAATACCCCGACGGAGATCGGTATGCCGCGAAGCGTGCCGAGAATGAATGCCGTATACCACGACGTGATCGAGATTGCGCCGAGTGCGAACGCGAGGCGGCGCATGCGGCGCGGAGCGCCCGTCTCCTGGCGCGAAGAAAGGAACGAAAACTTCAAGAGCTGCGGCGCGATTATGATGTTCAGAAAGGCGCCGTTTATGATAATGACCGCAACGACTACCATCTTGCCCACAAACTTCGATGACGCAAGAAGCGCATCGGGATTTTGAAGAAAAAGGCCGGCACCCGTTGCAACCAGCAGGGCGAGCGCAAACCAAATGACATTGGAAAGCGTATTCAAAATGCCCGTCTCCCATGCGGAAAAACGAAAATCTTTCAAAAATTTAAAAAAGAAAACATCCGCAACCGTTGCGCCGCCAAGCCCGATGGCAGCCGCGATGGCGTGCACGGTCACGATGGCCTGCCGATATTCGGACAAGAGGAAGATCGGATCCCATCGCATCGCGTGTACTGATGCGAAAAAAATAACAAGGCACGCAATCGCCGATCCAATGCACCACGTGCACCACTGGCGCAATACTGCCGCCTGAATGAAAATCAAATATGCCGAAAAAAGCGTTGCAAGCGCTGTTGCCGCCAAGAGGACGAACGACGTTGCTGGCTGCTGCACTGCCGGAATGAACGCATACGCCGCGTATCCCACAACGATACAGGCGTAATAGGCCATTCCAAGCACTTCTACGGGCACATGCAAAAACCGCGAGTAATCACTCCGAACAACAGTATCGCAGTCCGAGCCAAGAGGGCATGTGAGTTTTTTTTCCTTGCGCTTATTCGAATGGATGCTCGCAGCAATCGCAAACCCGGCACATCCCGCGGCAATCACGACAAGTTCAAGACTCAATGACATGGTCGTTTGATTACGATTCGAGGGGTTGCGACCCTACTTTGTCGCTAAAATACTTCGTTTGTACGCCTCAAGATTTTCCAGAACGATACCGGTCCCCTTCGCGACGCAGAGCAGCGCCTCATCGGCAATATAGGCCGGAATGCCGGTTGCGCGCGTGATGAGCTGATCGAGGTTGCGTAACAGGCAGCTGCCGCCGGACATGATGATTCCTCGATCGATAATATCTGCCGCCAGCTCGGGCGGCGTATTCTGAAGCACCGCCTTTACGGCGGAAATAATGCCGTCAAGCTCGTCGGATACCGCATCCGTAACATCGTCAGAGGTTGCCGTAATTGTTTTCGGGAGACCGGAAAGGACATCGCGTCCGCGCACATCCATGGTGAGTTTTTCCTCCAGGTATAGCGAGGATCCGATCGTGATCTTGATCTCTTCTGCGGTTCGGTCGCCGATCGCAAGGCCATAGCGCTTGCGGATGTGCTCGGTGATAGCGGCATCGAACTTGTTTCCACCAATCCGAACTGAGGTGGAATGAACCACGCCGCCCAAGCTGATGACCGCCATCTCGGCCGTGCCGCCGCCGATGTCGATGATCATGTGGCCCGACGCGTTTCCGATCGGAATATTCGCGCCAATGGCAGCGGCGACCGGTTCCTTGATAATATAGGCTGCCTTTGCGCCGGCCGCCAGTGTTGCATCGATAACGGCACGCCGCTCGGTCGAGGTAATGCCGGCAGGAACGGACACCATGACCTCCGGACGAAACAAACGCAAGCCGCCCAGCGCCTTGTTAATGAAATACCGAAGCATCGCCTCGGTTGTCCGGTAGTCGGCAATCACGCCATCTTTCAGCGGACGGTATGCAACGATCGTATCCGGGGTACGGCCCAACATTTCTTTTGCCTCGCGTCCGACGGCGAGCACTTTTTTGTCGATAATGGAAACAGCGACAACGGACGGCTCATTGATGACGATGCCCCGCTTGGGCGCATGCACGAGCACGTTCGTTGTTCCAAGATCAATGCCGAGTTTTCTCGTTAAAAATAATCCCATAGGAGCCTTTGCGTAACGGACGGCGAATGTGCGTTTGCGAATGCGTTAAAATCTGATCTCGAACTTTCTGTCGAGCCGCAAGTCGGCAATGAACTGTGCACTGGTAAGACCGATCTTTCCATTGAAGAACCCTCGCGGCGAGACGTCACGAATCGGGCTCTTGAATCCGAAGTCTCCGGCAAATCGCTGATTCGCGACACCCGACTGCTTTTGAACAAATAATGTATACAACCCATTTTTCTTGCGCTCGGCTATCCAGCTGGGAAGACGATATTCGATAACAAACCGATGCGCCGCGCGAGGCTCGACGACAAAATAGGCGCCGACCTCCATCTTACCATGCGCGCGCGAAAGCTCAAGCTGGCCCTCTTCATCCGACAACTCGCGCACCATCGCCCCCTCCCAACGCACAATCTCGCTGCCGTCCGGTATGTAGATGCGGACATAATTCCGGTAGCGGGTCGTATCCCAGGAGAACATGCCGTTGTTGCGATACAGGAGTTCAACGCGCGACACGAGACTGCCGTCATCCTGCTCAACGACCGAGTAACGGATATCCTTATCCATCACCGCATCCGTTTTCATGCTCCCCATATTGCTGTCAACGACCATGAGGAAATCTTCCCTTCCCTGCGAAATCGCGCCGCCCCAGTACCGCGAGAGAATCTGCTGTTGAAGCTGCGGATCGTTCGCGTACAGCAGGATGTGTTTTTCATTCAGCTTGGTCTCGAATGTCTTTGCCAGCTCAAGAAGGGTCTCGCCAGACAGCGAATTGATCTTTCCGAGAATCGCGCTTCCGATCTTTCCGACGATTTGCTTTCGCTGCGACTCCTCGATGCCCTGGTCTACATACCCCTTTTCCACATGGTACTGCAGCTCTTTCGTAAACGTATCTGCAGAGAATTCGATTCCGTCGATGCGTACCGGGCCCACAACGCGCAGCAGCGACTCCATAACATCGGGGGTCATAGCGATGACGCCGTCCAGATGTTCCTTGCCGCCCTGTTTTTGGTAAAACCACTGCGCCTGAGAAGCGGCCTCGCGGAAGTCGGCAGACCAGTTGGAGTCGCGAAGAAACCATTTTTGCAGTGAACCGGGGAAATACCGCACGAACGGCTCGGGCGGACGCACCGACAGTGATGCGGCTGCGGGATAATCAAAATTATAGATATTATCCGTCATGAACGAGACGACGCTGCCATTTTTGATTTTCATGATGCCGTAATTGCCGATGAACCCCCCGGTACCCCGCACCTCGCTGTTGTTTTGAAGGAGGAAAAGATAGGTCTTCTCCTCAGGAAAACCGGTAAACGCAGGCAAAAAGGATACATAGGGTATCGTATGATCCAGAATATCCAGCAGTTGCTCGTCGTATTCGCGGAGCTGATTGCGTACGGAGTGCAATTGCGGCAGCAAGCGCGCATCAGGGATCCGCTCCATTGATTGCAGAGCCAGAGCGATATTCGCGCGTGCTGCAACAAGATCGGTTTCGGACCGAGAGAGGGCCTGAAGGAGGCGGTATTTCCCTTCAGCCGAGATGCGTTCGGGCGCAAACGATCCTCCGTCTTCGCCGCCGAGCGCCTGGAATGCGCGCTTCGCAACGATCACAAGATCGCTTGCCGCATTCATGCTTTGCATTCCCGATTGCAAAAGAGCATCAACGCCTTTGATATGCGCCCCGACAATCGGAGTGCTGTGCAAGACCATTGCATATTCAAAGAGCTCGTCGATGCGGGCAAGCCGTTTTTCTGACTCCGCGATGGAAGCCTCAAGCTTCGCGATGTCCTTTTCCGCCGCTGCCGCGCGAACCGCAATCAGCGACTGCTTGAGCGCGACGCCTTCGCGGGCAATCATCCAGCCCCACACCACAAACGGCGCAAGTGCGAATACAAGCGCGAACGTCGCACCGATAATAATTATCCGTCTCTTTTTTCCCGACAGGCGCGCCATTGCCGTGTCATGCGCGACTGCCGCTTCCAAAGGGCTTTGGGACATAGTCTTTCCGATGTTTGATAAAGAATCGTACACCGCTTGCCATATGCGCGCGCGCCGCGCGATCGAACAGGCCTTTAAAAAAACCTTTTTGCGCCGAGTCCCGCTTATAGAGATGGATCATCTGCGCCTGCGGGACATAGCAGACACGAAAGCCCGCCTGCCAGAACCTCTTGCACCAGTCAGTATCCTCGAAATAAAGAAAAAACCGCTCGCTGTCCATCATGCCGACACGCTCTATTGCGGATCGTCGAACAAACAGCGCAGCTCCCAAGAGCCAGTCAACCTCCATACCGCGCGTAGGATCGGCGTCCTTCATAAGAAAATGATCCAGATGCGCACGGCCGGCCTTCCATCTGCCGATCGGCAACCGCCGGAAAAAGGGCGTAAGCGGACGGTAAAAGCGGTAGTACGATTGTTGGATGCTCCGATCCGGATTCAGAAGCTGCGGCCCCGCGATACCGACGTCGGGATGCGCTTCCATATACTCGAACAAGCGATCCAAGACGCCGGGCAGCGCTGTCGCGTCCGGATTCAAGACGAAGACGTATGTTCCCCGCGCAAGCGAGATTCCCGTATTCACCCCGGCAGAAAAACCCCTGTTTTCGCGCAACGGAATATAGGCCGCATGTGCGAAATTCGAACGCAGCATTTCTTTCAGTCCCGGATCGCGGCCGTTATCGACCACGATGCACTCAAAACGGATCGAGTGACTGAGTGCGGCAAAACTGCGAAGACACTCGCGCACCAAGTGCTTCGTCCGATAATTCACGATGACAATGGAAACATCCATACGCATTCACGTGTCTTTAGGAAAACCGCGAAATCATTTCCGCGTCTGTTATGCGTCTGCCGGCCATGATGGCACGCCGTTTTTCACTGACGCTTCGGCGCAATCGGAAAAGTCCTGCAAGCGCAGCGAAAAAATTTCCTGGCTCGCGGAACACGCTATAGACCGCTTTGCCGAATTCATACCAGAGAATTCGATACCAACAGGCGCGAAAAATACCCGGGCTCACATTTTTGAAAAGAAGAAGCGCGTGGTTGCGGTACGACCAGAGGTTGATGCGAGCACTCGGCCGCGACAGGAGGGCTGCGTGCGTGGATCCGACATGAAATCCTCGCGCCTCGGGAACGGCTGCCGCGTGCCACCCACGCCATGCAAGCCGATACGCAAGATCGCAATCTTCCTTATACATGAAAAAATCTTCGTCGAAAAACTCCGGCTTCCCATCGCGAACATACGCGACATCTTCCAGCGCCGAACGGCGATACAGTGCGGCCGCTCCCGGTGCGCCAAAGATCTCGCGGGGCGCATCAGGTATGGTTGGAAAAGCTTTCGATCCTCCCAGCGCGCCGATATAGTGATTCGCCCGTATGCAGAGTCCGCAGGTGTCAACTCTAGCGGCAGCGGTTGTTTGTGTCAAGTCAGAGACCTTGTGCAGGCAGCCAGTTACGCTTGCGCAATTCGGATGCGCATCGAGATACGCAGCGCAATGCTCGATATAGTCCGGCAGCAGAAAAATATCCTGGTTCAAGACAAGTACGTAATCGGCGGCCTGACACTCCTGCAGAATGCGGTTATGCCCTGCTGCGAATCCGAGATTCGTCGGCGAGATTTCAAGACGGCAGTCTGGCGCGGAGGCGCGCACGGCAGCGACGGTTGCGTCGGATGACGCATTATCTAAAACGCAGAGGCTCACATCGACGCGCGTTTGACTCCGTATCCCTTCCAGACATCGCTGGATGTGGCGTTCCCCGTTGTACGTGACCAGGCTGATGACGACAGACGACATAAAGGCATTCAATCACTCTTCCCGCCGCTTCTGTGTCACATTGAATCCCAGCGGCCGACCCAGCATCAATCGGGTCTGCGCATCGATCGCGGGCAGCGCCGAAAATGCAATGATCGATATCGGCAAGAGAAGCCATTGCGCGACCATAAACAGGCGACGCCTGATCGAACGGGCCGCCGGTACGCTTGGGAGAAGAAAAAACGACAAAAAACCGATGATAAAGATTCCCGCCATACTCACATTCAAAAGCGTCTCGAGTATGAAGGGGGCGTTCTGAACCAGGAGGGAGACGTGTTCCCCCTTTTCGGCAAACAAAAGCGGCAGACGGCCAAGAACAAGGATCAATAGAGGCGCGGTTGCCCACGTGTACATGCCTTCCGCCTGATTCCACAAAAGACGAATCTTCTTATGAAGAGGCATGAGGGGATCTTTCAAGAACGAACGTATCATGTACGGAAAGTGTTCCACCCCCCAGGCCCAGCGACGCTGTTGCTTATACAAATTTGCGAGACTCTGCGCAAGCGTATCGCCGACGACCGTGTCCATCGAGAGAGGGATATACAGCGGCGTCACGGAATAGTCCCCGTGATAGTGCATGAAACACTGGAGAAAAATTCTGGAATCTTCGCTGACAATATCCTTCTGCCAATACCCGACGTCGACAAGCGCGCGAAAGCTCATGCTGTGAGAAGAAAACGTAAAGAGCCGATCCGGACGCGCAAGCTCGCTCATCAGCCAGAATGTCGTGGAAAACGCGGCAAGGCGCATGGGTGCCGGTGAGGTCCAAATGTTATTGTTGTACAATACCACCGGCTGATAGCTTGTGCGCGTTGGGTTCGGATGCGACAGATACGCATCAGTCAGACAGGCAAAATAATCCGGGTGAACGACCGTATCGATATCGAACGCCGAAACGATCACGTTTTCGTACGGGATGCCCTTCTCATCGATGTATTCTCTCGCACGCTGTCCGGCATAGTTGAGATTCGCTCCTTTCGAGCGGATCTCTCCCGGCACATCGGCCGGATGAAGAGTCGAAAGAAATCCGGAAAAAATGGCGGCGAATTTTTTTTGCATCTCACTCGCGACGCGCGTGCAGTGCTCGGCAGCACGCTCTTCGCCAGCAAGAACGACAATGCAGCGATCCATCGGATAACGCGATGCAACAAGCGCGCGGAGCGTGTGCTCGACAATCGCCGCATCTTCGTTGACCATGGGGAGAAAAATCAGATGATAGATGTCACGCCAGGTCGGGTGCCGCTGCACACGGGCAGTCCAGTCGGTTTTTTGCGCCCGTCTATACTGCTGCCATGAAAACAAAAGAACACAGACAAAATAAAAAACCCTGCACAGCCAGTACAGGTCAAAAAGGATAATGAAAACAATGACGGCGAATGGATTGAAAATCGAAAAAACGATACCAGCGCCGAAAGTGAGCCAAACAAGCCCTCCAGGAAGAATCTCGAGAAACCGCTGAAAAAACGGCTGCGCGAGATCATGGCGCGCCACACTGGTTATCATACAACTCGAGGTGCGGCTAACGTGTTGGAAGTGAAATGTCGCAGGAACAGGTTGCTCCGTCGCGCGACTCGGAACAGGGACCTTTCTTGATGCGCGGCTTTCCGAAAACGCCCGAGTGGCGCTGCGGATCAAAAGGCTCGCCATACGCTTCGCCGGTCAGGAGGTATTGGTTATCGTTGACCTTTTGAACCGAAGCGACGCGGAAATCACCCAAAACAAGCTGTCCCTCATCCTGGCGCACAATCAGCTCCTCAAGCCATGCGGCAAAGAGCGAGGCAATATCCGGAGCATCGATCACGATCTTGATGCGCTCGCCATCACTTACTCGCTCGCTGTCGCGCTGGAGGGAAAATAAGCCGAGCGCACCCTGGAGAAAAGCGTCTTTCACATCGCTGCCCTGTGCCGTGAGCGTATAGGCATCCTTTTTTTGTTCGAGCGAAAACGGCATATCAAACGAGATAACAAAAACGAAAGAGGCGGCTGATCGCCTCTTTGCAGAATATCAAATCTCGCGCGCCCGGTCAAAACAAAAAAGGAGGCTTTCCGCCTCCTTTCCGCTTACTTTTTCTTGATCTCCTTTTGGATATCCTTCCAGCTGCCCTTTAAAATGCCTGTCACCTCATCGATGAATTCTTTCGTCAAGCGCTTTCCGCGCGCATACTCGGCCACCGTTTTTCCCACAAGCTCGTCATAGGCTTCTTTTGAAACCTCGGTAAGCTGGTCAAGTTGTTTACTCAACCGCTTCGTCAAGCTGCTGACAAGTTTTTGAACGTCGGCACGGGTTTTCTTCCCGGACTTCGGCGCCAGCAAGAGCGTCGCGACGGATGCGAGAAGCGCGCCGATGGCAGCTCCCCGCAGGAAATGGTTATCTTTTCCCATAATGAGTATTTAAAAAATAATGGATGGGTTCAGTATAGCAGAGTAAGAGAACGGTGAGAAGACGAATTATTCTTAAAGCGAGCGGAATCCCCAATCAACCTTCAGCGCCCTCGCCCCTTTTAATGCGCACACATATGCTGATGCTGCCAGTGCGGCTTTCGCTCCCTCTCCGGCAGAGATGACAATCTGCTGATAAGGCAGCTGAGTTACGTCACCCGCTGCGTAGAGCCCGGGGGTCTTCGTCTCGCACCGCTCATTGACAAGAAGAGCGCCGTCCGGACTCCGCTCAACCCAATCGCCAAGGAAGTTAGTTTGCGTTTCGAACCCGACAGCAATGCACAGCGCGTCAACGACCAGATCAGTTTGCGCGCCGTTTGCGTCCTGCATAGTAAGAGACTGCAATTGGCTGTCGCCGCTTACAGATGTGACTGTCGCTGAAAGGCGCTTTTCGATATTCTGAAAGCCCGAAAGCCTATCAAGAATGATCTTTTCCGCACGAAACTCTTCGCGGCGATGAATAAGATACACGCGACTCGCATACTGCGCTGCGGCCCCGACTGCCTGTACGGCCGAATTTCCGCCGCCGACGACAGCGACGCTTTTTCCGATGAGATTCTGCGGTTCGCGGAAGGAACTATATTCGATGCCATTTCCCAAAAAATTCTCTTCGCCGTCAACCCCCAGACTCTTGGGTGCCTTACCGGCGGCACAGATAACGGCATGCGTATAGTAGGATTGCACATGGGTCACGACGCAAAAGCGCTCGCCGTCTTTTTCGATGCGCCTGACCGATTCGTACCGGATATCACAGCCGAAACGTGCTGCTTGCTCTTCGAACAGCGCCATCAGCGCCGTTCCTTCGATCCTGCCGAATCCCGGATAGTTTTCAATTTCCGCCGTCGATGCCGTCTGTCCGCCGAAGTCCCGTGTCAGAATCAATACGCTGCATCCCCGCCGCACGGCAAACATGCCGGCGGTCAGTCCCGCCGCTCCGCCGCCGATGATTACGATGTCACACTCATTGAGAGCCATACACTCAAAAGGGCCGCCGCTGCGGCCCCTTTGTTCTCTTTAATACTCGTCCTCCTCTTCTGTTTCCTCGTGAAAACCGCTTTCTTCATCACCGAAACCCTCTTCGTCGAGATCTTCGTCATCGAACAGGTCTTCGTCGTCTTCGTCTTCTTCTTCTCCTCCTTCATCCTCCTCATCCCCGAAATCTTCATCTTCCTCATTATCCTCTTCATCATCTTCATCAAGACCGAGACCGTAGTCTCCCAACTCATCCTCCTCGCTTGCGGGCACGAGATCTATCTGGCAGTTTTCGCAGATACCCGGCGCTGCGTATTCTTCCCCGCAGACCGTGCACACATATAACTGTGGCATAGTGGAATTCCTCTATGATATGAATATGGCATTAAGAATACGAAATGGGAATTCGTTGTCAATGTGAATAACCTTCGATGGTGAGTCAGGTACTTCTATACTCTGCCGTAGTTGCGCCCCACCTCGATAAGGAGACGCGTGCCCGAGCCGCTTGCGCCCTTGCTCAAGTACTGATCGGAAGATGTCACCATAGTTGACGCAATGTCCAGGTGCGCCCATCGCGGGAATTTTTTTGCGAATTGATACAAAAACATTCCGCCGTTGATCGCTCCCGCGTCGCGGCTCTTGAGAGCATTGGCAATATCGCCGACCGTGCCCTTCACGTCCGCCTCATACTCCGCCCACATCGGCAGCGGCCAGGCGTAATCGCCGCTGGATTCCCCCAGATTGCCCAGACGGGAAGCGAACTCCTCATCGGGAGAAAGAATAGCAAACGCATGACGGCCGAGCGCCACGCAACACGCCCCCGTCAGTGTGGCAACATCTAGCACAATACTCGGTTCATACCGCGTGGCATACGTAAGCGCATCTGCGACCACGATCCTTCCCTCAGCGTCAGTATTGGCAACCTCGACCGTTGTGCCCGACATCATTTTGAGCACATCCCCGGGGCGATACGACTCTCCGGACGGCATGTTTTCTGCCGCAGCTATGATACCGATGATATTGGCCTTCGCCTTCATGCGCGACAGCGCCGCAAGCGCAGAGATCACTGCCGCACCGCCGCTCATATCCATGTGCATCTCGTCCATTCCCGCCGTTGGTTTCAGGTTAATTCCGCCGGTGTCAAACGTAATGCCTTTGCCGACAAAGACATACGGCTTTTTCGAAGCGGCCGCATTGCGGTATTCGCACACGATCAGCTGTGCTTCTTCCTTGCTGCCGCATGAAACGCCCAAGATACCGCCCATGCCCATCTTTTTCATTTCCGCCTCCCCGATAACCTTCACCGTAAATCCGCAGTGGGCTCCCCTGCGCTTTGCCGCTTGGGCAAGCAGACGAGGCGTCATGTCTCCGCCGGGAGTATTGGCAAGTTCCCGCGCCGCATTCACCTCTTGACCGATAATCGCGCCTGTTTCGACTGCGCGCTGAATCGCGCGCTTCCGTGCGGAATCTTTGATGCCATAAGAAACGCTTTCAATAGCGTTCCACCCTTCTTTCGGAGCGCTGCGATATGACACAAACTCGTAGACGGCCATTTCCGCATTCGAAGCGATGGTTTCTGCTATCGTCTCGAGCGATTGCCGTGTGGTAGTAAAGTCATCCACATGCAGGGCGATTTCGGCGCAGTGCGCACCTTTGAGCGCCTGGAAGATCTTCCTGACAGCCAGACGCAGTCGTCGGAATCCCCACATATCCCGCTGTCCAAGGCAAAGAAGGCAGACTTTTTTCTGCGCATCCGGCAGCAGTGCAATCGTAAACTCTCCCTCGCCGGTCAGTTTTTTAGAAAGGGCGGTCGCGTATTTTTTGTCGAGCGAAGAAAAAAGGTCAAGGATCGGATGCTGTCGGGGAAATGCGTTTGAAAAGTATGCGATAACATACGCGTCGGCCTTTGGCGCCTGGAGAAAGATAGCATGTTTCATATTTTTACACATGAGTATAAGGGGAAGAATAGTAAAGCGCCAACCTCTTGTAAAGAATCGGCAAAGCAAAATCGCTCAAAATAAAGCGGCAGTGAGAAATCACTGCCACCCCTTCGCTTTCCTTTGTGACCTCCTCGTTATCGTTGGGACGACTTGCGGCGAGCTTCGCCTCCTTTCCGTCCCGCCTCGCGGGCCTCTTCCGACGTAAACTCATGCGCCGTTCCCTTGGCATGCGCTGCCTTGCCGCCTTTGCTGGCAATTTCGCGCTGCTTTTGGGGATCCATGGCAGCAAAGCCGCGAAGCTCTTTTCCACCCCCCTTTGCAGGGCTCAAAGTGAACATATGTTTGTTTGGGTGTTTACAGACTAAGGTTCCAACCTCCACGGGATTCCGCTATCTGGAAACCTACGAACCCGATCGATCTTGTGCACTGCTCATGCGGTGCGCAAAATCGTAGTGAGGGCATAGAATGCGAATATTCGCGTCCTATGCCCTCTTTTCGCCCTCGTCCATAATAGACGCCGTTCTTCAGAAATCCTTACCTCGCGCGCCCTCTGTGTACCTTTGTTCGACTCTGTACCTGTATACGGAATACAAAAAGACCGGCAGAACGAGAGGTCCTGCCGGCAGCGCGAGGGCGTGCCGCGCGCTTACTTGATCTGCTTGAGGAAGCCGACCATATCGGAGAGCTCCTCTGCGTTGAAAATCCGCCTTATCGCCTCGGCGAAGAACGGCGCGGTCGAGAGTACCTGGATCTTGTCCGGAAGCTTTTCGCGCGGATGTGCGATGGTATCCGTCACCGCGATCGCCGTGATCGCATTCGAGCCAAGCTTCGCGATCGCCTCGCCCGAAAGAAGCGCATGAGTTGCGGCGACATTCACCTTCACCGCTCCCTTTTCGAGAAGGAACTCGGCCGCCGCCTTGATGGTGCCGGCAGTATCGATCATGTCATCGATGATGATGACTGACTTGTCCTTCACTCGGCCGACCAGCTTCTTGGCTTCCGCACGGCTGTGGGCAGTGCGGAGCTTGTCGACGATGACGTAGGGCACGTCAAGCCGCTTGGCGTATGCGCGGGCCCGTTCCACTCCACCGACGTCCGGAGACGCGATCGCGATCCTGCGGCGCCCGCCATCCATCCAGTGCTGGCGGATCCAGTCCGTCATGGGGATGGTGGAATAGAAGTGGTCGCCCGGAATCGGATCGAAGAATCCCTGGATTTTGGGCGTGTGCAGATCGAGCGTCACGATGCGGTCGACGCGTCCGGAGTTGCAGATGGTCCGTGCCGCCCATGCGGCGGAATTCGCCTCCCGGCCGCTTGCGATCTGGTCTTGTCTGCCGTACCCGAAGTACGGCATGACAAGCGTCAGTTCCCGTGCGCTTGCACGCGTGATCGCGTCGATCATCAGGCACAGCCGAACGAAGTTGTCATTCACGGGCGGACAGGTCGGCTGCACCAGGAAGACGTCCTTGCCGCGTACCGTTTGCTTTAGACGAACGTAAATCTCCCCGTCGGCAAACTGCTTGTTTCCGAGTTCGAGCGGGGCAGTATCGAGGACGTCGGCAATCGCACGCACGAGCGTGTCGTTGCCGCCGCCGCTCACCAGAACAGGGGTATACACCGGCTGCCGTGGCGCAAACGGCTTTCGCTCGCTCGCCGCTGGCGCCGATTGAGCTACCGAGACATTCAACATCGTCACCGCGGGACTCTCCTCTCTCAAGGGACAGGCTCTAAAACTGACTATGGGGAATACTCAACAAAAAGTCAAACGTTCGACTGTATTTCACTACTCCCCGCCATGAGCCACGGAGACGAGCGCTCCGATCGATACGAGTCCAAGGAGGAATGCGATCAGAATTCGATATGTTTGGCTGTGTTTTGCGCGATCCTGCAGCTCAGGAATGAGATTCGAGGCTGCGATATAGACAAAAATACCCGCCGTTCCCGCCAAGAGAAACGGCAACGTGTTTTCAAACATGCGAGCTCCGAAATATCCGATAATTGCTCCGATGACGGCAAGCAGCGATTGCCCCACATTCACGGCCAATACCTTCATCTTGGACCATCCCCGATCCAGGAGAATGATGAAATCACCGATTTCCTGGGGAACCTCGTGCGCAGCAACCGCAAAAGCGGTCACGAGCCCCAAGGAAGGGTCTGCGACAAACGCCAACGCTATCGCAACGCCGTCGAGGAAGTTATGGATGCTGTCGCCCAGGATGACAAGGCTTGGCAGAGAGGCGGTATGCTCGCTATGCGAATCTTCTGTCCGATGCAGGGAATGGAAATGGCGCATGATCAGCCGTTCCAATACAAAAAAGAGGAAAAAACCCACGAGAAAAGCGATGAAAATGTCGTGCGGCTCGTCGACCGCCTCTACGGCTTCCGGAAGCAAGTCCAAGAAACTGACGCCCAAAAAAGCGCCGGCCGCAAACGCGATCAGCGGAATAACAATCTTCATCGCAAGCTGATAGCGCCACAGCACAAGAATGCCTCCAATAAGCGCGAAAAATCCGGAAATAAGACTATAGAGAATAATCTGACCCATATGCGTATTTTATTTATATAACCATAGATACTAATCAATTATACTGAAGAGTACAGTAAATGCAAACTTATTGCAATAGTATTTTGTGAAAAAAACAATTCTGCGCTTACCAGCAGCGTAACCGCCGTCAGCGGGATCGCGTATAAGACTGAAACGACTGCCTTTAAATTTCAAAGAATCAAATATATAACTTATACGCATAAGTGAATTACCTATGAAGCGCCACGCAATCTTGCGTACAATAAGCGTCTTCTGTTGCATCTGTGTCGCAGTAGCAGCAACTCCCGGCACGACTCTTGCCCAAACATGGAGCACATCTGGACCATCGATCATCCAGTCAAATAAGCCGCTGTACGTGTATTGCGAGAGCTGCCCTCCATCAGCGCCGCTTACCGCTCCTGTAGCGCCGCCATCAGTGCGCATGCTTCCATCGCAATATTATCCATCGCCAACACCTCCTTCACAGGATCCATCCCCTTACTACCCTTTATATCCGTCGCCAACGCCGGCTCCCTCATACCCCGCCCCGACTCCGCCCGCACGCTACATCCAAACGATCACTTCTGCACACAACAGTGCGACCGTCACCATCAATCCGGGCGACGAGATTCGACTTCAGCTTGACCCAGTCCCAATGTGGAGCATACGCGCGTATGACGCGGGCATTTTGAGAAAAATTGAGGGCGGCGACGGCCGCGAGACGCACGGAACATTTCGCGCGCTCCGCTCTGGCGCGACAGATCTCGTTCTTCACGGTTTCCAGCAGTGCTTTGCGCCGCCGTGTCCGCGGCAGATCTTTCAAATCCGAGTGATCGTCCGATAATCATCCGGTCAGTCACTCGAGGGCGGTTGGATTGTTTAGAAAGGGGGCGTCATGCGACGCGCATTGAAAATCCTTGCAGTCGCAACACTGTTTGGGATACCGACTGGGGCCTTCGACGCGCCTGTCGCCTCTGCGCAACAACAGCAGTCGCGGGACGATCTGCTTCGCACCCTCATTGCAACCCATCCGACACCCGACATTCGAACACTGGATACCTGGTTGCGCACCGGGACCGTCAGTCTCATCTATGAGCCGCGGGTTCGCGAAATGGTCGTGCAGCTTTTGAACGCAGGACCCGCGCTTCTGGTCAACGAGCACTTTCTCAGGACGGCGGATATCCGGTATCAGTACCTTGCGCTCACCCACGCGTACCGCCGGCTGCAGGAGCACTTCTTCGGAAATTTTCCGCTTCTGGCGCAACGGCCGACAACTGCCCCGGAAGCCACAGAGCATGCGCGCATCATCTGGAACTCGGAACTGATTGCCACCCGCGCGCAATGGCAACTTGCCAAGCAGCTCGGCGTTCCTCACTTCCTCCCGATCCTCGTACGCAATGCGCAAACGTACGGTGACACGGAGCGTGCGCTGATCCATAGCGTCTATGAGATGCGCCGCCAAGACGTACCCGCCGAGCTACAGGCGGAGTTCAGCCGGCAGTATACTCAAAGCCTTGCCGGGGTCCGCTAGACGACGTACCGGTATGAGCATCTCCACATATTCGCATGTGCGCGGCTGAAAAAATAACGCCCGGGAACACAAACCCGGGCGATCTTTATTAGATTTCCAGGGGTAACATGCTACACGGATGCTCGACATCCGTTCTCTCATCGCTTAAATGGAAGATGTACGGGTTCGCACATGTGCGGACCCCTTTCTTTTTAAAAAATTGAAGCTTGTACTACACTAAAAACAATATTTTTTGACGCTGAAAACTCTGCGCCATGAAAATCTCGCGGAAAAAATGGCTCGGTGTCGCAATAGGTTTTGTTGTTCTTTTCTTGATCTTTTTTGATTTGCGTCATCTCTCCGATCCCATGCATGCGCTGGGCCATGGCTTGGTACGGTTGGGCATTCCGTTCGAACATGCGATGCGCTTGTGTCCCGCATTCCTCAAGTATGGCTGCGCACATGGCGCTATCATGCAACATATCGAGTCGGAGAGCCTCGAAATTTCTGCAGCATTTGCCACGTGCGATGACCTGGAGGATAACCGCACACTTTATCGCAACTGCATTCACGGCGCCGGGCATATCGCATATCTCGCACAGAAATTACCGCCCGAAAAGGGCGTTCATATATGCCATCAGTTTGAGAGCGATACGGCGCATGCGTGCGCGAGCGGCGTCTTTATGGAATATGCACTTAGTATGCACGCGCATGATTCGCAGTCACACTACCGGCAGCTGCCCTGCAAGCGCATCGAGTGGCAGTATCAAGAAACATGCTATGCAAGCGAGGGATCATATCGGCAGTACCAGCCGGGCATCGAGTCATTTGCCGAGACGTTCGCATATTGCAACAGTATTCCGGCAGCATATCGTCTTAGTTGTCGCGCTGCAGCAGAAGAGCGCATGCGACTCTCATCTCTGTATCATCTATTTAATCATTTTATAAAACAGGACCTGCTGCCGTGACAACGGGTCCTTATAGTAGCCAGGTTGTGCCGCGTATTATTCGGCGTTCGGGTAATGGTAATTGATCATCCACTGAACGCCGAACTTGTCCTTCAGACTGCCGTAGTAATCGCCCCATGGCTGGTCGGCAATCGGCATTTCAACGACACCGCCATCACAGAGTGCATTGAATAGACGGTCCGCCTCTTCCTTACTATCCGGATGAATCGAAATGTAGGAGTGATTGCCAAAGCTCACCTTAAAACCCATGCTTTCCAGCGCATCGGATGCCATAAGCATGTCACTGCCAATGGGAAGCGCGATGTGCATGATCTTATCCTGATCCGCCTCGGGAAGACTGACCCCTTCGATCGGCATATCCTTGAACCGAACCAAAGAGCGGAACTCGCCGCCGAAGACCGATTTATAAAAATTGAATGCCTCCTCGGCATTTCCAGGAAAATTCAGGTAGGTATTGAGTTTTGGCATAGCAATCTCTGTCTATGAATGAGATTTCGTTAGTATACCGCGCCATTTCGCATACAGTCAATTCAAGATTGCTTGCGGGACGGCCCATCCCTAATCTCTCCCTCGAGCGGAAGTAATACCAACCCGCTCAGAGCGTCCTTTATTGTACGACGATGTGGAGGACGTGCAGTGGCTCAATGCGAGATTTACGATAGCCCCGGAATGCGAGATACCTTGCAAACGGTCCTTGGTACTACCGAGGGTATTTGCGACGCTATCCTTATCAATGCCCACTATACTGCCAGCGGCACGCGAAGAATTTCCAGTCTTCATGGATTAGACATCGCCCTCAAGCTGCTTGAAAATAAAAGGGATGATCGCGTCATTATCATTTACAGCTTCTTCAGGCCAAGTGACCACACCCTTATGGAAGATTCCAGATATAAGCAACTCCAAAAATGCAGCCGGGTTATTTTTACGGAGTTTCCCCTTATTACCGAGGCATTCGTCCCTATCCTCAAAGAGGCGAAAAAGCGTCGGGCAAGGCGTTCATCCTCTAAGTAGGTTACTTCAGTGCCGTCCGGCGGTTCTTGCCGGCGGCGCTTTTTACACTCCATCGCATCGATACGATAAAATTTTTATAAACAAATCCTTCTTAGCGCCTTTCTCAATTCGCCGTGATGTGGGAGTGTATGTTCGACGAGCTTCCAGAACCTTTGCGAGTGGTTGAATTCTTTCAAATGACAGAGTTCATGCACGACGATGTAATCGATAAGTTGAAGCGAGAGATGGACGATGCGATAGTTGAAGTTCAAATTTCCGCTCCGCGAGCAGCTACCCCACCGCGTGCGCTGGTTTCTAATCGCAATCCTGCCGATCGCAAAACCGTAAAAACCGTTGAAGTACTCAATGCGCGAGCGCACTAAGGAAAGAGCATCATGACGCAGATGTTCATACTCTTCTCGAGATCTCTGCGATAGTCCCAGTGCCTTGAAAAAATTGATTTTGCTGACAATCCAATCGATTTTCTTTGCGACAATTTCCTCTATACGCATAGCAGGCACGCGAGTCGGTTGCGTGACAAAAACAGCCCCATCGCAACTCACCGAAATGCGCACATGCTTTGCCCTTGCATTCTTGCGAACCGTATAGGAAATAGTCTGATCATGCGCTTGGATCGTTTTTTTCATACCATTTCAGAATATCATCGAAAGCATATTTTTTTAAACACAAAACCCAACCTTCCGGTTGGGTTTCGCGTTCTGCGGGACTAGGATTCGAACCTAGATAGCGTGATTCAGAGTCACGAGTCCTGCCATTAGACGATCCCGCATCGCTTGGATAGTATACTCTTTTTCTTGGAAAAAATCAAGGGGCTTATACGTTCGCTTCTTTCACATCCGGCTTGACCGCTTGGCAACTGCGTACGATTGCCATCTCAAGCGGCAGCTGGGGTATGGTGAACCATCGGGCATCCCTCTGTGCCGTCGCAAAGGCGTCGATAATACGAAGAATATGCTCTTCACTCAAGCGTTCGGCCAGCGCCGCCGTTCGCTGACGCGACTGCTCGCCGCTCTCCCCGACCGCCTCTAACCCGTTTTTGATAAGTAATATATCACGAAAGTAATCGATGAGGTCTGTCGTAAAGACGCCGAAATCAATCCCGTTTTCAATCAGGGCAGATACGGCAGCCAGGGCTTCCTGCTGCCGTCCCGCGACAATATCTTCGGCAAGCTGTAGCACGTACTCCCGATTCGATAGCGGAAGAATAAGCGAGGCAAGCTCCCGGTCGATCTTTTTCTCATGAAGCGCAAGCACTTGGCCCAGGAGACTTTCCGCATCGCGCTCGCATCCGCCAGAGAGGCTAATGATCTCATTGAGCACATCCGCGTCAACGTCTTTTTTCTCGGCGACAATTATTTTTGCCAGCCGGGCGCGCATATCCTCCGGCTTGATCTTCTTAAAATCGAACCGCTGGCAGCGGGAAACGATTGTTGCCGGAACTTTGTGCAGCTCGGTTGTTGCAAGAATGAAGAGCACATGCGACGGCGGCTCTTCGAGCACTTTCAACAAGGCGTTGAATGCCGAGATCGAGAGCATGTGCACCTCATCGATGATAAATACTTTGTACCGCAAGCCGCTGCTTGCGACGCGCGAGGCAGCGATGATGTTTTCGCGGACGTTATCAACCCCGGTGTGCGATGCGGCATCGATCTCGATGATATCCATGGATCGCCCGTCCAAAATCATTGCGCAGACATCGCAATCATTGCATGGCTCGCTTTCGGCCTCGCTGCGCTTGAGGCAGTTGACTGCGCGCGACAGGATCCGCGCCGTAGTGGTCTTGCCGACGGCTCGCGGTCCGGAAAAAAGATACGCATGCGTAAGCACTCCGCGTGCAATCTCGTTTTGCAACGTCGTTTTGACGTGCTCTTGCCCTGCAATATCCGCAAAGGTGAGCGGACGATACTTTCGATACAATGACATACTGCTCGCGCGTGTCCTAATATTTCTTGATGATATTTTCTACGGCGCCCCATCGGCTCGCCCGTCCGGCAGGCACCAACAGCACGACCTCATCTCCCGGCAAGCCCTTGTAATACGTGACGCTTGCCGTCAGAACGCGCCATCGATGATCCGATGACCGGACAAAGTACTCGCCGCTGCCCTCCACTTCCAAGTATCCGATGGCGCGACGGCGCTCGATCGGATGAATCTGCTTGTAGATAAACGAGCCATTATGCGCGATCGTCAACTTCATCCCATCACCCTCCACAAGCTTTGACTTTGAAGCGTAATTCGGTGGTATACTGTACTGTTTGCCTGCCGTGTCGCGCATATGCTGCCCATCAAAAATACCCTCGACAACCGTTTCAGATGGCGCGTATGGCAGTGATTGATTCGATACCGCATCGGATGCGCGCGCTGCCGCATGCTGCTCTATAGGCATATGCGTACTACCCCCTCCGGTCTGCGTGCGCGTAAGGATTCCCAGGACACGCTCGCATGCGGACTTGAGCGACTCGACGGCTGTTTTCAGTTCGTGTGATGTTTGGTCGGAATCTGACGATACCGCACGATCGCCTTCCCTCTGAGCGGAATCCGCTTCGGGATCTTTTTTTTCAGGCTGTACGGTTCTGATTGCCGTGTCAAAAAGCGTCGATGCGAGCATTTCGAGAGAGTCGTCGGCTTTTTGCGTCGAATCGCGGGACGGCATGCCCTGCGCCCCGTGAGGGTGCGGATACAAGTATGACATAGCGTTGCCGAAACCCGCGGCCATGCGGGTTTCGCTTTTTATTTTCGTTTTCCTTTTGATTTTTTCTTTTTCTTTCCCTACCGTACCACCTTTCGCTGTCGATTTCAAGCCTTACCAACTCTCGCCGCCGAGCTTTGAACGTTCGAGAATCTCAGCCTCCACGAGCGACCGATCGCGGCCGTATTTCAAGCGGGAAAGCTGCCGGATTGCTGCTGCGATCTTCGGATCGCCAATAGGCGGCGGCAGCGTCGCCATGTTAAAGGGTCGTGCAGCGGCATTATCGATCATGAGGCGGATATACGCTGTCCGCTGGGCAATATTCATCACATCAAACTCGTTGAAGACCGGCGCCATCTGCTTTGCGATGATTTCCGAATCATCGACGCCAACGCGGAACGCTATAATGCTGCCGACGTTTCCAAAAACCGCATCGCGCACCTTGGTATCGCCGGCCTTTGGCATCAGCTGCGCGACGAACTGATGTCCCAAAATAAGATTAAGCCGGTACTTGCGCGCTTCAGACAGGATAGTCGCGATGCTGTCGGTGATGAAGTTCTGGAACTCGTCGATATAGAGAAAGAAGTCGTGCCGATCTTTTTCATGCATGTCGGCCCGCGCTAAGGCGGCCATCTGAAGCTTTGTCACAATAATAAGACCCAAAAGATTGCTGTTCATCTCGCCGATCTGGCCCTTGGACAGATTTACCAAGAGAATCTTTTTCTTGTCCATGATCTCGCGGAAATTGAACCCGGAACGCGCCTGGCCGATGATATTGCGGATCATGTTGTTCTCAATGAAGCGACCGATTTTTGACACCAAATACGGCAGCATCTCGCCTTTGGTCTGGCCCGATGTCTGCGGTAGCTCCTTTTCCCAAAATGCCCGAATGATCGGATCGGTCACTTTTTGCAGCATGTGCTGCTGGAACTCCTTGTCGGTCAGAATGCGCGGTATCTCGACGATGGTATTCGGATCATCCGGATGTGCCATGAGCGTGAGCATGGCGTTTCTCATGTAGTGCTCGAACATCGGCCCGATCATGGACGGGTCGGTCACCAGACGGTAAAAAATCGCGATCATCTCTTGCGCGACGAAGTCCTTCTCCTCCTCCGTGCTCGCCTCGAGCATGTTCAACCCGACCGGACGCTCAACATCTGCGGGCTCGAACAGAATCACGTCATCGGCGCGTTCCGGCGGAATATTTTCCAAAATGGTCTGCAAATCCTGGCCGTGCGGATCGATATAGCAGCAGCCATGCCCGTTTCGAATATCTTGGACCATCATATTGAGCATGATGGTCGACTTTCCGACGCCGGTCATACCGATGACATAGACGTGACGCCGCCGGTCGGCCGGAAGCATGCGCACCAACTGCTTCTTGCCGCGGTAATTCGTCTCGCCGAGAATGATGCCCTCGGACGGCAGGTTGTGCGGCGGCGGTGCCGATCGCGCCTTGAGCCAGTCGATATTCGGCGTTTCCGTACTGGAAAGCGGCATATGATACAGGCTCGCGAGTTCTTCCGTATTCAGAACGATCACGCGCTTCTCATCGAAATTGCGATACAGCGCGTTGCGGATCATCTTGGACGCAGAAAAGTACTTCTGCTTTCGAAAATTAATGCCGGATTCTGGCCCCATGTACTGTGCAAAGGCGTTGGTAATATTGAAAAGATGCATCTTTGCGACATGCGCGTCATCCGCGACTGCGAGGATGCGGATATTCGTCTCAAAACCGACCTTCGAGCTTTTTTCCTCCATTGCCTTTATCAGCTCTTGCTCGAATGGCGAAAGCTTCGGCGAGCTGGCCGCCTCTTGCTGCTCTTTCAGTTTTTCCTTCTGGCCGGAAAAAACCGCCTTCCCGATCCAGCTGAACATGCTTTTGCCGTGCATCGCCTCTTCGAGACTCTTGCCTTTTTGCATATCGCGCGCAACCTTCTGCCCTCGCGCGCGCCAGCCCTTTTTCGCCGTCCGTATCATAATCTGGATCGCCGCTCCTTGCGATTCCTCGACCTTGCTGAGCGCATTGGTAAGTCCATTCAGAGGATCGGAATCCATTTTTTTATAGGATTTCAACGGAAAGATCCATGATTTTGTCAGAAGCAGCGGAGCGATCTCGATGACCCCGCGCGGACGGAAGATGTTATAATCGTCAACGACAGACAGCTCGGCAGACGGGTATTGCGCGTGAAGCTGCTGCTCGAAAAATGCATGCAGATGCTCAGGGACGACCGCATAAAACTTGATCAGTCCCCCGCTTGCGACAATTTCAAGCGCGATCTGGTCGTCGCGCCCCAGAAAAAAAGAGCGCAGCTTGTTGCGGGATTTGACGTTCCCCAGCGTCATGTAAAACGCCTCAGCCACGGCAATGAGTTCTTTGTAGTTTTTCTGGGATGATTTTTCCTCTTCTTCTTTTTTTGCGCCTTCCTTGGGCACGCGGATTTGGATAATCTTTTTATTGAGCGCAAGCGGAATCGCGAAGATGCGATGCAGCGCCGTTCGGACAATAATAAGCAAAAGCCACACCGCTGCAATACTTACCGTGCCGGCGAATGCAAAGAAAAAAAGCTCATTTTGCGCAATGAACTCAGCAAAGCTCGGCAGATTTTCCACAATCTGCTCATCCATATCTTAGAGCGCTAAATATCGAGATCTTTAAGGCTGAGGATCTTTTCTGCCTTGATTTTTGCCGCGCGCTCGACAAAAAATTTATTGATGCCCGGCACCAGCAAAAGCCACTCGCGAATCATGAGAATAACTGTGCGCAGTTTTATTTTTGCGCTTGCGACCATTGTTTCAAGCTTTCCGGCAAGGCGCTCCCCCTCGTCTCGAAACTGTTTGCGCTGTTCGGAGGAAAGCTGGCTGTACATATAAGAAAGGTCTTCCTCAAGCACCCGCTCGATATCAAGGCGCAGCTCTGTCTTTTCTTGAGTGACGGGTCGGGGCAAGGTTTGGGCCAGTGGCGAAATAGCTGGCGCAGATCCGTCTTCTTTTTCGGTTGGCGTACTCGAGTGCCGCTCAGGCACTGGACGGACCTCCCCCTTCTCTGGCGGCAATGGTTCTGCTGTCTCAAGAAAGTGCTCGGCTTCCTGCTGGGGAATGGAAAGCTTTTCGTTTTCGTCTGACATAGATGAAGTCTTACTGAGCAGGTCCGGCTGCACGCCGCCGAACCAGCGCCATCGCGAAAAGCGGTGCGATCATCCAAAATGTCCGCGCAATATCGCCGGAAAAATAGTTTATCGAAAAATCGCTTGTATAAACCGTCGGCCCGATCAAGAGAAGAATGCTACTGATAAAAAGTCCGACTTGCACAAAACTCAAAAGAAACGAGTGCAGATACGAGTGGCCGACCTCAGCACGGAGAGACATCCGGTGGGACAGAAGCCCGTAGAGGACGAGAAATATACCGACAAAAATGCCGATGCGCCATTTGTAGACATCGTCCGCGCTCAGCGTAGCGAGGGCATTCGTTATCATCGGAGTAGCCAAAACGATCGCCAATGACGTATAGACAGACAACAGCACGACGGCGATCCGCTCGCGGCTGACAAAAAAGGAGTACGCGATCGTCGCAAAGAGAAAGGAAAGAATCAAAAATGCATCCCAGGAAGGCGTCGCGATGGCGCCCTGCAAGGATGACGGATCAAAAGAAATGCTTACAAGTGAAAACATAGGGAACATAAAACAACCCTTCATGCTCTAGTATACCATAGCACGGTGGCGCAGTGAATGAGACAAAAGTGCGCATGCTCGCTGCGGCGAGCATGCGCACTGCAGATTGAAATGCGGCAGGGCTCTTTCCTCCTACTTCCCCTTCTGTGCGACAATTGTGCCGCTCAACAGTACGCTATCATCAACACTGGCAACAAAGGGTACATCTGGGATGCCGATACCGAAGTCTTTTCGGGAGACGGTCGCGGACACGGTTGCCGTAAGTCTCTCCAGCGACTCGAGTCGCAGATCTCCGCGAAACGCAGCCGGCCGCGTGACGCCGGCAATGGTAAGCTGCCCGCGAATCGTTACCGGAACCGAAACACCCACTGAGAGCGTCTCTGAAAGACCCTCGATAGCCTGCATGCGGAAGGTAATCATCCGATTTGCCTCGTTGTTTGTCTTGAGGATAAAAAGCCGAATTGCATTATCGCGTCCCCCGCTATCGGTTGCAAGAGTACTCGCGTCAATTGCAATGTTTTTTAGGGATGCCGTGCGTGCGGCATTCGCAAGGTCAACAGAGACCTCGCCGGTGATTTTTCCTGTCGTGCCAACCGCGGTGAAGTCCTCGCCGCGCAAGACCTCTTTGACAGCGAACTGCACGCGCGACTCGTCCGAGACGATTGTAAAACGCGAAATTTCTGATTTCGGCAGTGAAGGTGCCGACTGCGGCTGCAAGGACGCCGTAGGCGAAGATGATGCCGGCTGATTTTTTGCTGGCGCTTGTAAAGGCTCATCAGTGCTTGGTTTTTCCGAAATGGTTTCAGAAGGGGTGCTCGTCTCCTCCTCAGCAATCTCGACCTGCTGAGTCGCACTCTCACCTGCACTTTCCCCATTTTCCAAGCCTCCGGTAATGGCAGTCTCGCCTTTTTGAGGTACCGCCGGTTTCACAGCGTTGTTATAGAAGAGTCCAGCACCAATCAAAACGCCGATAACCGCGATCACACCGCCTACGAGATTTTTATTCATACGCAAATATTATGAATCATCGCTCATGTATAGTACGCGATTCCCGAATACTGAACAAGTCAAAAATCAAGAACGGCCGAACGGCCGTTCCTTTTGAATTAATTTGGAATTATCCTCCGATTGCCCTAGTCTTTCCTCCTCCTCTGCTCGGCCTCATTGGCACTGCGTTCCCGCCGTTTTCTTCGTATAGATAGCGAAGTTCGGATAGGGCGATGTCATCTCAAACCCGCCGAAGGAGATCCAGCGCGCTCGATACTCGTCATAACACTTTTCAGGATCGTTCTGCTGGGCCGGTGTCTGCGTTTCCACATATCCTTTCCATGGCGCCACGTCCCATCTGCTCGGATCCCTGTCGCTAGGACAGCGCGCAAGGTTCGGCTGCCAACTCGTCAGTGTTGTCTTATCGGCCGGATTCGTTTCATATACGTACAGCGGTTCGCACTTCTGCTGCGAAAGCGTCGCAGGTTTTTCGATGCGGTATGACTGAAGCTGTACGGCGCCTTCGTACCCATAATACCTGTACAACTGCTTATCAGCCAAGTTTCCGTTATCGGCTCGTATATAATTAAGTGTCAATCTGCCGTTTGCCGGAAGCGAAGCGAGCCCCTTCTCGTCCACTCGTCCGAATACGTAAACAATTAGAGGTACACCCGTTGGCAGATCAGAAAAAATCGACTCTCCGACTTTCTCAAATGCAAGACGGTTCCCAGTCGGGCGCTCATATTTTCGGAATGTTCCAACTTCTCTATTTCCCTCATAAACCGTAATTGCGACCTCCTCGAACGCCGCTAATTCTTTCGCCTCGGATTCAGTAAAGAACATGCCGCGTACATTGCGCGCATCCTTTGGTAGCGTCATAGTAAAGGATCCGAACATCACGGTTAGCGGCACCGAGTCAACCCGGGCACTGATTGTGCCTGAGGTATCGACGCTGACGGAGATCCGCTCAGGTAAAGATGCGGTCGGAGAATCCTTCAGACTCACGCGATACTGCTGCAAGAGCACCGGTTGTTCAAGTGTATATTTTTTACGATCTCCCAACGCGTATATGCCGCTCAACTGAAGTCTTCCTGCCGACGGAAGGGACTTTGCTATAGCAGGACTTGTTGATGCGACAACCTCAAAAAGAAGCTGAGTTTGCGTCGGAAGTCCTTTCAGTATTTCATTAACTTTTTGGCCGGCGATGGTGTCGAAGTGCAGCTTGCCGGAATCTGCCTGCCGCGTCCATATGGCACTGCTTCCGATGCGCTCCCCAGTTTTAGCGTTTTTCACATTCAGGGTAAAGTACTGGAAAGCGGAAGGAAAAGCGGTCTTTGTTTCCGGTTCAAAGGTTACGTCTACTACCCGATCGACTGAGCCTGGAAGCGTGACCAGTGCGCGCGCAAGCGGCACGGATGCGCCTTCCTTGCCCTTCAGTTCAATCTCGGTAGTCAGATCTTCTTCGGTTTTCGGCTTGACGCTGATGCGCTCATCTCGGGAAATAGTTACCGTGAAATCCTGATTCGGACGATCCTTAGTCTGGAATTTTTGCGATTGGTTGGAGCCAAGGATGCTGAATACTGTCGACTTGCCCTCGAACGAACCCGACTTACTGTACACGTCGGCGATCAAACTGAATGTCAGTGGCGTTTCCGTTGGAAGGCCCTTGTAGAGCACTTCCTTTTTCGTAGTCGTATAATCGAAAATGACATCCGCTTCAGTGTTTTTCAGGGCAGAAATCGGCTGGATAACGATATCCTCTCCTATTATTTCTCCGAACTGATTCTGTGCGCGCAGCCGATATCCTGTGACATATGGCAGCTGAAGCGGGCTCGATCCGGAGCTGTCATGGAGCTGAAAGATGACTGAGTTGATGAAGTAGACGCCGGCCGGCAGTGTTACTTCCGTGCGCGCAAGAGTTGCGGAGGATAGATCGCCAAGAAAATTTTCCGGCCTTAAGGTAGTGTCAATAGAACGCTCCTTCGCAATAACCCTGATCGGTTCAACAGTTTTTACGCATTGTTTGAGTTTCTCTTGGTACTCGTACCCAGTTTCGCACGTACAGGTTCGGGTATCACTGACGATCAATGACTCCTTGCACGGCAGGCAGATGGACTGGCCGTACTCCCCGCAGACATCGGCTATTTTGCTTGGCATCGTAGAATTCATGGCAGACGAGAGAAGCGCAGCGGCAACGCCCGCCGCGCCAAACCCGACAATCGCAAGGGTCTTTACCCGCGTCCCGGAGAGTATTCCGACCTTGGTGGCCGTTCGTTCGCTCATATCTTTTTAAAAAATGGGAAAAACATGTATAAAATTATCCACATGCATTAAGGGTATCATACTGCTCAGTTTGCCGCACTATCATTCTGAAGAACTCTCTATCTAGTGGATATCCTTCGGATCCATGTCTACCCATTCGGCGACGACCTCCTTAATGTGCGCAACGCCGACGAGGGGTTCTTGATCCGGCGGACAGGTTTTGCACGCCCGCTTGGCTGCATGATGTAAAATGGCTGCCGCATGCTCGTGACGCGAACCGCGCTGGACATTCACTTTTGCCGCCGCCTCGTCCATCACATCGATCGCTTTGTCGGGCAGGCGACGGCCTTTTATGTATTCTTGGGATAGCCGTACCGCAGCACGGATCGCCTCGTCTGCGATTTTCACCCCATGATACTCCTCGTAGTTCCCTTTCAGGCCTTGCAGGATATTGATTGACTCATCAACAGTCGGCTCATCAACCAGCACAACCTGAAACCGTCGATCCCAGCTTTCGTCCGGCTGAATATAGGACTCGTACTCCTTCTGGGTCGTAGCGCCCACAAGCTGCAAATCACCACGCGAGAGCGCCGGTTTGAGAATATCCGAAAGATTCACGGCGCCTTCCGCCCCTTTTGCCTGAGTAACCGTATGGATTTCATCAATAAAAAGGATGATTGTGCGTCCGCTTTTGCGAATGTCGCTCACGATCGCTTTGATGCGCTGCTCAAAATCCCCTCGATACTTCGTCCCGGCAAGCAGCTCGGAGACCTGGAGCAAGAGCACGCGTTTATGACTCAGGAGCTCCGGAATGTCCCCGTCGGCGATGCGCTGCGCAAGACCCTCGACGATCGCCGTCTTCCCGACGCCGGGCTGACCAAGCAAGATAACGTTATTTTTCGTGCGCCGGGAAAGGATCTGAATGACGCGGGTTATCTCCTCCTCGCGCCCGATGACCGGATCAACGCCGCCTTCGCGCGCAAGTGCTGTGAGGTCGGTCGCATACAGGTCGAGCGTTTGCGTCGCCGAGCCGCCGATCCGGAATGCGGATGGGGACGGTGACTTTTTGAAATATAAAAAAGCCGCTGTTCCGATGCTAATGACAGCGACCCATTTGAGAATGTCCGCCAAAGCCCACGGTGCTTCTGCCATATACTTTAAATATATATTTCAACTCTTCTTTAATTCTAGGGGAAGGTTGTAAATGAGGCAACTCATGTTTGGATATGCTATACTGGGGGCATAGTCCAAATCACGATTAATCATAAACAATAACGAATCCGCGTTTTATGCGAGCAAAAATATCGGCGCTGCTGATTGCGGCGCTGTTGGTGCCGCAGGGCACCGCGTTTTCGGCAGAACATGCTGTCGAGACAACCCAGACACCTCCGGCAGAGAATGCTGCACCGCCGCAAGAGAGCATAGAAACCATAGAGAATAGTAAAGAGGATCACAGCCGCCTCAAAGAACAGGAACAGCGGCGATTTGATGACAAGCGCTTTGAGGGCGAACGGCGCCACGAAGACGATCGCCGGCGATCCGAAGAGCAAGAGCGGCAGCGCTTTGAACAAGACGAACAGCGTCGTGCCGAGGACGAACAACGCATGAACGAACGGCGATTTGAGGATATGAAGCGCAACGTGGAGCGTTTCATGCGCGATATTTCACGCATGGAACGGGAGGCAGAGCGAACGGCAAAACGCCTTGAGCGGTGCGAGTTCGGCATTCCGGCGGAACTGACGAAGACGCTTGATACTGCAAAAGGCCTTGCCGAAAAGGTCAAAACGGCCAACTCGGCTGATGAGCTTGAGGATATCATGTTTGAGTTTGAGGATGTCGGCTACCTTATGGGAGAATGGGGGCGTCAGATGGGCCCCTTACAGCAGGTCTGTGAGATGCTAGGAAACGCCGATCGCGAGGTTCAACGACTCCTTCGCGAACAGGATCGCATGGAGCAGCGAGCGAAACAGCAAAAAATCGATGCGTCTCTGATGCTTGGAAAACTGCGGGAATTATCTCGAAAAATGGAGGAAACGCTCGAGCGCGCCCGCTCACTGGCGCAAAAGAGCCCTGAGGATGCGGTATTTTTAATACAAGATGAGATATTTTTCCGAATGGAAGAGTATCACAACGCGCAACGCGGTCTGGAGATGGCCCTTGACCTGCGCCGCGGACTGCAAGATGCCGGAGGGGAGATCTGGGAGTTTAAAGCGCTCATTAAAGAATTGAAAGCGAAGAAAAAAGACACGACGCGCCTTGAGCGTCTTCTAGGACAAATGGAAGGAATCAAAGGAAAGCTTGATGGGATGGCACAGCGCTCAGTCGATCCAGACAGCGTCCAGCCCCTCATCGAAGAAGCCTTCGACCTCCGTGAGGAATTTGTCCGCCTGGCAAGCCACCTTGGCGGAGGAGCACGGTTCATGGACGAGAAGTCTGAAAATGCAGATGAAGAGGACTTTCGCGTAGATCTGCCGTCAGGGTTTAAACCGTCTGCAAAAGCCCGTGCGTCGCGTGACGCGGAGCGATCGGGCGGTGGCGGTGGTGGAGCAGACGCCCAAGTTCAAGAAATCAAGGCAAAAGCCGAACTCCTTGCCGACAACCGCCTCGATGCGATTCTTTCGGAGCTGAAGCAGTTGCGTGATCAAGTAAAGGAGCAGCAAGCGGAAATCAAATACCTGCGCACACTTACACAGGATTTCGCGCAGCTCAATGAACAAATGCAGACACAGCTGAATACATTTATCACCTACGGTGTCGATGAGAACTCCAAGCGCCTTGGCGAGGGCGAGCGCGCCGCGGTGCTGCACTCGTACAAATCGGCATTCCAAGCATTGCCCGAAGACGAGCGCGGTATCGAAGATGTCATTAAAATTGTCAACGGACGCTTTCCAAGTCAACGAAGCGGCGTAGCGGAAAAGCAGGCGAAGAAGTTTTTCCGGGAGATTTACAAGCGCGTCGCAAATATGGAAAACGAAAACGACAAGGCGGCCATCATGGTTATGGCGTACGGGTTGCGCCAAGCGGCGCAAAACCGTAACCTCGAGAGCGAAAAACGAGGCATTGAGACGTTCAAAAACATCTTCGGATACCTGCCCACCACGACCGAGGAATGGAACGCCATGCAGGCCATCACCTACTCCGGCGCCGTGCGGCGGCCGGATAGTGACAAGGACGGCCTGTCCGATGCTGATGAAAAGCTCATCGGGACCAACTCAGACAAACCCGATACCGACGGCGATGGCATTCCAGACGGCGACGAGGTCGATGAAGAATTCGATCCGCTCAAGAAATAAATCACACAAACATCAAAAACCCGGCCTTCCCGCCGGGTTTTTGATGTATGAATTCTAGCTGAAACGCTACAGTCCCTCCTTTCGAAGCTCTTCAAGCAGCTGGCGCTGACGCTTCGAGAGATTTTTTGGAGAAGCCACCTGAATGACAACAAGCAAATTGCCTCTGCCATGGCGCCGCACATGAGGCACACCAAGGTTGGCCAAGCGCAACACCTGGCCCGATTGCGTCCCGGGCGGAATTTTGAGATCAACAGGCCCGTCATGAGTATCAATTCGGATGGTATCTCCCAATACGCTTTGGCTATATGCGATCGACTGCTGCAAGATAAGATCGTCCCCTTCTCGCGCAAAATGCGGATCCGCCTTGACATGCACGCGAATGAAGAGATCGCCGGGCGTTCCGCCGAGCTGGGCGGACTCGCCTTGCCCCGTCACCCGAAGCGTTTCGCCATTGCCAATTCCAGCGGGAATCGCAACCTCGAGCTCGCTCTGCCCTTTTTCAACGCCGGTTCCGCGGCATATTTTGCACGGCTTCTCGATTGTCTTTCCAACTCCTTTGCATGCGGGGCATTGCACAGTGGTCTGGATGTTTCCCAATATGGTTTGGCGCACCGACATCGTCTGTCCTCTGCCGCCGCACGTTGGACAAGTGGTCACCGGCGTGCCCGGTTCTGCGCCTCCGCCGCCGCAGTGTTTGCACGAGATTGATTTGTAGAGCGAGATCGTTTTCTTTGTTCCGAAAAGCGCCTCCTTGAATTCAAGCGTCACATCGACAGCGATATTCGCGCCCCTGCGCTGCGCGCTTGAGCCGGCCCGAGATCCGCCAAAACCAAAAAAGTCGCCGAACACATCGCCCAGATCTCCGAAATCGAACTGCGCGCCGCCCCCGGTTGCGCCTTGCGCAAAATCCTGCCACGAAAAACCGCCGCCCCCCGGCATTCCCTGCTCGAAGGTGCGTCCGAACTGATCGTACTGTCGGCGCTTTTCCGGATCGGACAAGACCTGGTAGGCCTCGTTCACTTCCTTAAACTTCTTCTCATCGCCCCCTTTTTTATCGGGATGGTACTGATGCGCGAGCTTGCGAAAGGCGCGTTTAATCTCATCGGCCCCGGCGCCACGGGAAACGCCGAGTATCTGGTAATAGTCCATGTCAATAGCTTCTTAGCTTGTAGCTGATTAGCTCATGAGCTTCCTAAGAAGCTACAAGCTAATCAGCTAAGAAGCTCGCATTAATCTTTCTTTGTAAACTCAGCGTCGATCGGCCCCTCGTCAGACTGAGACTCCTGGCTGCCCGGCTGCTGTGCTTCGCCTGCGCCGCTGGCAGCGCCCGGTGCCGCTGAGGCGTCCGGCTGCTGATACATGGCACTGCCGATTTTTGAGATGCTCGCATTCAGATCCTCCAATGAGCGCTTAATCGCCTCGATGTCATCGCCGTCTTTCACCGCTTTCAGAGCTGCGAGCTTACCCTCCACCTCAGACTTCACATCTGCAGACAACTTATCCCCGTATTCCTTCACCGTTTTTTCCGTCTGATACAATGTCGCCTCGGCGGTATTTTTCACCTCTATCATCTCACGCTTTTTCTTGTCTTCGTCCGCGTGCAGCTCCGCATCAGTGCGCATGCGCTCGATTTCTTCCTGCGTAAGGCCAGTTGAGGCCGTAATGACGATTTTTTGCTCCTTGCCGCTTGCCTTATCTTTTGCCGAAACATTCAAGATGCCATTCGCATCAATATCGAACGTAACCTCGACCTGCGGCACCCCGCGCGGAGCGGGCGGAATGCCGTCAAGGATGAACCGACCCAGCGACTTGTTGTCCGATGCCATCTCGCGCTCTCCTTGCAGCACATGGATCTCGACAGAGGTCTGGTTATCCGCCGCTGTTGAAAAAATCTGACTCTTTGAGGTTGGGATTGTCGTATTGCGATCGATCAGCCGCGTCATGACGCCGCCAAGCGTTTCAAGACCCAGCGAGAGCGGCGTGACATCCAAAAGAAGGACGTCCTTGACCTCGCCCCGCAAAACGCCAGCCTGAACAGCTGCCCCCATGGCGACTACTTCATCAGGATTGACGGAAATGTTCGGCTTTTTGCCGAAGAACTTCTCGACCGTCTGCTGCACCAGCGGCATGCGCGTCATGCCCCCCACCAAGATCACCTCATTGATATCCGAGACCGACAGCCCCGCATCGGCAAGCGCCTTGCGGCAGGGTTCCAACGTCCGTTCGACAAGGCCCCCGACCAACTCCTCGAGGTTGGCGCGCGTCAGCTTGAGAATCAAGTGCTTCGGACCGGCCGCATCAGAGGTGATAAATGGCTGATTGATTTCTGTTTCGATACTTGAGGAAAGCTCGTGCTTTGCCTTTTCCGCAGACTCCTTCAGGCGCTGCAAGGCAAGCTGATCCTTGGAAAGATCGATGCCTTCCTGTTTTTTAAACTCAGCGATAATCCAACCGATGATCAGCTGGTCAAAGTCGTCTCCGCCCAAATGGGTATCGCCGTTTGTCGCCTTTACCTCGACCGTATCCTCGGCAACTTCAAGAACTGAGACGTCAAACGTCCCGCCGCCAAGGTCGTACACGACGATTTTCTCATCTTTCTTTTTATTGAAACCATAGGCGAGCGCGGCAGCAGTCGGCTCGTTGATGATACGCTTTACCTCAAGTCCCGCGATGCGGCCCGCATCCTTTGTCGCTTGGCGCTGCGAGTCGTCAAAATATGCCGGAACCGTAATAACCGCCTCGGTGATTTTTTCGCCGAGCCGCTCCTCTGCGTCGCTCTTCAGCTTCTGTAGAACCATTGCGGAAATCTCCTGCGGCGCGTACTCGTTGCCGCCCATTAAAACCTTGACGCCGCTGTCTGACTGCACAATCTTGTATGGCATCAACGTCACGTCGCGCTGCACTTCCGGATCGTCGTACCGGCGGCCGATGAGTCGCTTTACCGAATAAATGGTGTTTTCCGGATTTGTCACCGCTTGGCGCTTCGCCAGTACGCCGACGAGACGCTCGCCGCTTTTGCTTGTCGCGACAACGGACGGCGTGGTTCGGTTTCCCTCTTTATTTTCAAGGACTTTTGGCGTGCCGCCCTCAATAACTGCCATGCATGAGTTTGTCGTACCAAGATCGATACCAAGTATTTTTGCCATAGGTTTCCAAATTATTTTTTCTCGTTCGAATCACCTTCGCCCGCTGGTTGCGGTTTTTTATTGACAATGACCTTTGCCGGAACGATAAGCGTGCCGTTGTGCCGATATCCCGCGCTTATCTCTTGCGTTATCACACCCTCGTCCATGTCCTCGCGCCACTCATGACCGACGGCCTCGTGTACGCTGGGGTCAAATGGTGTTCCTGCCGCATCGGCGATTTCCTCAACACCCGTGCTGCGCAAAATATCCTTCATCTGGCGGTAGATATGTTCGATGCCCTTGATCCATTCGGAGGCCTTCAGTTCGTCGGGAACGTGCTGAAATGCCTTGCGAAAATTCTCAACAACCGGCAGATACTGCATCAGGGATGCCATCCGCGCAAATGTCGCGAGTTCCGCGGATCTTTTTTCCTGCTCGTTTTTAAAGTTTACGTAATCTGCTTTTGCGCGCTTCCACCCATTCAGATACTCATCGCGTTCCTTTTCAAGTGCGCTCTTTTGCTCTTTGAGGTCTTCTATTTCCTTGAAGGCCCCTTCAAGGGTCATCGTATTCTCATCAGACATAGAGATACCAAACATTAACAAACTTCGTGTGTCGCTGCGAGTGCGTTTTTCAACGTATTCATGAGGGCGATGTTACGGGAATAATTCATGCGCATCGGTCCCAAAATTCCGGCAATGCACTCTTGGCGATTGAATGGGAAGCGCATGAGAACAGCGCTGCATTGGGGGGAAAAACGGCTTTCCTGGCCGATCCACACCTGCGGCTCGCGCGTTACCGATACTGCAATCCGAGCGACGAGGGTATCAAGAGTGTCAATGATTCGGGCAAGCGTGCGTCGAAAATCAGCATCCTCGTATTCGGGTTTTTCCGCTGCATAGGAAAGGCCAAAAAAAACTGCTCCGCTCTTGCGATGCACGAATGCGATCTCCTCGGCATATGCCGAAAGAGTTTGCGCAAGCGTGCGCAGTGCCGCTTCTTCGCTTTCCTGGTCCAACGCGGCTGCAAGATCCGCGTGCGCGCGTGCGGGAAGACGCGACGGGCGGACATACTGGAGATAAATCCGATATCCCGTCTCTGTCGGAATCCGTCCGGCGGAAAGATGCGGCTGATACATGTAGCCCAATTCTTCAAGGGCCGCCATACAGTTTCTGATCGTCGCAGAACTGCATCCCAGCCGGTATTTTTCGACCAGGGTAACCGATCCGATCGGATGCGCAGATGCGATATACTGCTCGATAATGCGGGTGAGAATATCCCGCTTTCGCTGATCAATCATGCGAGGAGTAGGTGCATTAGCACTCTATTATTTTGACTGCTAAGCAGCAGTATAAAAAAGCCCGTCCGGGCTGTCAAGAGGAGTATCGATAAGGCGCCCCTTATACCGGGCAGCTGTTGTGAGGAAAGGGCCTGCCGTTTGTAAGCGCCTCGAGAAATTCGGCCGTGCCGAGCCGGTCGTCGGTATCTGCCTGCTGCAGCATGCGATACAGATCCAGTGCCTCGTCTGTCTTGCCGCGCGCATAGGCGCAATGCGCAAGCCCGATCAGCGTGCGCATGACGCACCGATCATGATAGCTATGCCATCGAAGCCGTTTCGGAAACCCGTCCGCGTAATGGCGGGAGAGCTCGTACCGCGCCTCGCCGTACCAGCGGTGCGCTTCCGGAATATCACACGCGCGTAACGCGATCGCACCGAGTCCGGCATGCGCCTCGGCGATATCAAAAACGGTATGCGCCCCATCGTGCTGCGCTTCCGCAAGAACATCGGTAAAATGCTCTCGGGCCGTCGCATATGCGCCAATCTCGAACGCGCCCCACGCTTCTTCGATGCGGCGGCGGTATTTTGTGTTGAGAAAATCAAGAAGCATATGTGGAAAGATTATCTTTCCCTGCCTCCCAGTATAGCACAAAGAGGGCCCTGCGCCCTCTTGTGTGTGAAAAAATTCGTTTTAGGAAACACCGATACCAAACTCAAGCTTTTCTATGCGCTGATCCTGTATATCATTTCGCGCCTTCTCATCAAGAGCTATCCGTTCCGTTCTTCGCAGCCACTCAGTGAGAGATGCCTGCTCCGTATCCATTCGCTTCAGAATGACCATCATCGCATCTTGAGTTTCGACAAACTTGCGAAACTCAGTCTTTGTCACCATCTGCTCCTCAATGCGCTCAAATCGCTCGTCATGTTCGATCAGTTTCGAGATAATCCTATCAAATCTGGCGTCATGATCCTTGAGCTTGGCATTTATGCTTTCGATCACTTCATCATGCGATGCAAGTTTTTGGAGCACGTCAGACATAGAATACTACTCATGAGCGAGGAGATTTTCATTGTACGCCTTCACGAACGAAGGGTCAATCGCGCCATACGAATGAAATTCGCTTTAATTAGAGGCTTCTACTGCGTTATCCACAGACAAAGGAACATACGACTCAAACCATAAAGGAAAATTCAGCATAACCCGCACGTCACATAAAATACGTGACTACGGAGGGGAGGAAAGTGATGCGCTTGAATGCGCTCATCTGTATTCTGGGCGCTCTTCATGGCTGTGCGGGCTATCCCCCGACAATCGTTCCAAAAGGAAACGCAACAAAACCGAGTCATGTTGCGCCCGCGCCTCTATCAGCGACCGTGCCGCAAACCATACCACAGTCAACAGCCCTTCCAGCCCCCATACCGCCTGAGGTGCCATCTTCCCAATTCCAAGCCGAGGCACCTCCGGTGCCGCAGGGACGACCAATACCACTACCAGTTTCTCAACCAGTCCCCGTGCCGGTCACCGTCCCGGTTCCGCAGCCGGTTCCCGTTCCGCAGGCAGTTCCGGTTCCCGTTCCGCAGCCGGTCGCCGTGCCGGTACCGCAGCCGATACCCGTGCCACGGGCTGTTCCTGTGCCGGTTCCCGTTCCGCAGGCAATCCCCGTTCCTGTTCCAATTCCGCGGCCGATTCCTATTCCGCAGGCAGTGCCTATTCCCATTCCCCGTCCGATCCCGGTTCCGCAGCCAATACCCTACGCAGGGCAACCCGTTCCCGTGCCGATCCCGCAAGCGGTACCGGTACCCGTGCCCGTACCGCGACCGATACCGGTACCACAGGCAGTGCCAGTCCCTATTCCACGGCCAATCCCTGTTCCGCAACCAATCCCGTACGCGATCCGCCAGCCGGTTCCCGTTCCCGTACCTTTACTTCCGCGTCCGATCGCTCCAGTGCCGATCATTCCATTTTCGCACTGTATCGCTCCTTGTAGGTAATTCCTCCGCCGACAAAGAGGGGCTCATCCAGATGGGCCCCTCTCTTTTTTTAAATATTTACGGATGTGCACTCGCGCACGGCTTGAGCAACGCGAAGTGCAACGGTTCGGTCCAACGTGCTTGGCATAAATGCTTCCGGAGAAGGATTCGGGCAACAACCGGCTATAGCTGCGGCTGCGCGCACCTTCATGTCGTCGGTAATTGCGGAAACGCGTGCGTCGAGCGCGCCGCGAAAGATTCCGGGAAACGCAAGGACATTATTTATTTGATTCGGATAATCGCTGCGGCCCGTTGCCATGATTCGTACCCCGGCCTTCGCCGCCTCTTCCGGCATGATCTCGGGTACAGGATTTGCCAGTGCGAAAATAATCGGATCGTCTGCCATTGTTGCGATATGTTCTGCCGTCATGATATGAGGCGCGCTGACTCCGATAAAAACATCCCGTCCTCTCACGGCGTCCGCAAGACTCCCGCGTATCCCGTCGGGATTGGTAATAAGCGCTAACGCGCGCTTGGCATCCGAAAGGTCCTCGCGGGTCTGCGCAAGAATCCCCTGCGAGTCAAGAACAACAATATCATTGACTCCTTCTCGCAAAAGAAGGCGCGTAATCGCCGTGCCTGCCGCCCCCGCGCCATTGATGGCAACTTTTATTTCCGACAAATTTCTGCCACTTACCGCACAGGCATTGATGAGGCCGGCAAGCACGACGATCGCTGTGCCATGCTGATCGTCGTGAAATACCGGTATGTCCAATTCCCGCTTGAGCCGCTCCTCGATCTCGAAACAGCGAGGCGCACTGATGTCTTCCAAGTTGATGCCGCCGAAATTCGGGGCAAGCGCTTTGACAATCGCGATAATCTCATCCGCGCTTTGCGTCGCAAGACAGATCGGAAAAGCATCGACATTGGCGAACTCCTTAAAAAGTACGGCCTTGCCTTCCATAACCGGCAATGCCGCCTCCGGTCCGATATTTCCAAGACCCAACACCGCCGAACCGTCGCTGACGACCGCTACCCAATTCCCTCGCGCGGTATAGCGCCATACATTTTCCCTCTCCTGTGCGATAGCGGAACTGACGGCAGCGACTCCCGGAGTATAGGCAAGCGAAAGATCATCCCTGCTGCCGATCGGCACTTTTGCATACAGCGCGATCTTGCCCTTCTTTTGCTCGTGAAGATCAAGCGATCGCTGTGCGGTATCGCTACTCTGATGACTCATAGTTGCAGCAGGCGAAATTATTACACAAGCGGTTTCTGCGCTTTCGACGCGAAGAATTTTTCTTTCAGTGGGCGCGGAAAAGCAAACATCTCCGGATGCATCGCGTAGGCGATCAAAACAAACAAATAGACGACATGGTCATCAACGAACGGATTGCTCTTGATGGGCAAGACCGCAAGCCACATGAGAAGCATCAGAACAGCTCCGCTCCAACCGGCAATGCGCGCATACCGTCCGATCGCAAGACTCATCCCGATGCCGAACAATCCTGCCAAAAAAAGAAGTTCGACCATGGGATTTCCTGCAAGCCCATTGAACAGCCAAGCGAACGGACCCGAGACCTTGGCAAGAAATCCCGCGGTCGCCGAACCGCCCGCAAGCACCGCGCGCTCGGCAGGCGTCGAGATGCCCAAGCCCAAGAGCTTATCCGCAAATGCCCAGAGAAAAATGAAGGCCAGCGATATCCGAGCCAGAAAAAGAGGGAGCGTATTCATAATCGAATAGATACGTTAGTTATATCTTTTTGGAAAAGAGGAACCATGTCGCTCATTTCCTCTATAGAAAACGGGGTATATGACGCGAAAACCGGATCAAGCGTAATCTCCGGCCGGAATTGCTGAAGATAGAGCGTGTCAGCACCCGCCAAAGACTTCGCCATCCGCGCAAGCGTCTCAGGCGAGTGGAGCTCCCGCACCAGCGTTACCCGAAATTCGGAGGGGATAGAAGATTGCTTAATAAGCTCGACACTTTCCGCTACCTTCTCATAGCGAACAGTTAGCCCCATAAGGTCAGTATACCCCATCTCATCGGTTTTGAAATCCATCGCAATATAATCAATAAGCTCTTTGTCAAAAAGCGTCCGAACAATCTCGGGACGGGAGCCGTTGGTATCCAACTTGACCAAAAAACCACGGGTCTTGATCTCGCTGACAAACTGCTCAAGTCTGGGCTGGAGCGTTGGCTCACCGCCCGAAACCACCACGCCGTCCAACAACCCCTGCCGCTTCTCCAAAAAAGAGAAAAACGTATCCGGATGAATGAAGCTCGGCGCATTTTCTCGGATGATTTTCGGATCGACAAGTTCGGGGTTGTGACAGAACCCGCACCGAAAATTGCACCCGGCCGTAAAAACGATGCAGGCGATCTTGCCGGGATAATCGATCATCGAATATTGTTGGACGCCTCCGATGAGCATACCGTACCCGATTCGATGTCTTCTCTCGTTCCATACCGCTCGGAAAACGTCTTGTTTGCCGCAACACTTTCCTTAAAATGCGTCCGCGAGACGTGTTCTGACTTCTTCCCGATATTGAAATGGGAGACCGGCCGATGATAGCCCATCACCCGCGTCCAGACCTCGCAGCGCGTGCGCCGCGGCATTTTTTGCTCGTGCATATACGTGAATATTAATTTATTCATAACAAATTAATGTGGCTGAGCTTGCGTTTTCGGCGACTTTCGAAGCAAGCGAGCATGGTTTTTCGCCGAAGGCGAAAATCGCGCAGCAGAGACGAGGTGTGCTTCGCGCTGGCGAAGCACACCGTTCGCCGAAAGCGCAAGCTCAACCACTCACTCTCTCACCGCGCCGCTGCCGCACTACGATGCTTTACGCGAAACACCTCATCAAACTGCGGAGCGCCGATAATGCCATTTTCCGTATCGCAACGGGGACAGAAGTCATACTCGCCAGCCAGATAGCCATGGATCGGGCAGATGGAAAACGTCGGCGTTATCGTGATATACGGCAAACGGAAATTCGAGAGGATTTTTCGCACCAGATTCCGGCAGACCTGCGCACTCGAGATCCGCTCGGTCATGTAACAGTGGAGGACCGTGCCGCCCGTGTATTTTTTCTGCAAGTCATCCTGAAGCGAGAGCGCCTCAAAGACATCATCCGTGTAGCCGACCGGTATTTGAGACGAGTTGGTATAATACGGGGCTTCCTGCGTTCCCGCCTGTATGATTCCCTCAAACCGCTTCTGGTCTTCTTTTGCAAACCGATACGTCGTACCCTCTGCAGGAGTCGCTTCGAGATTATACAAATTGCCCGTTTCTTCCTGATACGAAATTAGCCGCTCCCGCATAAAGTCCAAAATTTTTGCCGCGAACTGCTGGCCCCAGTGCGATGTGATGCTGTCCCGATCGCCCGTAAAATTACGGATCGCCTCGTTTATGCCATTAATCCCGATTGTCGAAAAATGGTTGTGGAGGCTTCCCAGGTACCGGCGTGTATAGGGAAATAGCCCGGCATCGATCCATTTTTGAATCTCTTTGCGCTTGATCTCCAGCGAGGCCCGTCCCGCATCCATCAGATAGGAAAGCCGATCGAAAAACGCCTCCGGCTTCCCTGCCGTCAGATGACCGATGCGCGCTGCATTGATTGTCACAACACCGATCGACCCGGTCATCTCGGCAGATCCGAACAGTCCGCCGCCGCGCTTGCGCAACTCCTTCAGATCGAGCTGGAGTCGGCAGCACATCGACCGGACATCGCCCGGATTGAGGTCGGAGTTGATAAAATTCTGAAAGTACGGCGTCCCGTATTTTGCCGCCATTTCGAAGAGTGGAAGGTTCTTCGGATCCTCCCATCTGAAATCTTTGCCGATATTGTATGTCGGGATCGGGAAGGTAAACGCGCGCCCGTGCGCATCGCCGCGCGTCATCACCTCGATGAACGTCTGATTGATCACGTCCATTTCTTTCTGCAGTTCCCCAAAGGTATGCGCAAACTCGACGCCGCCGAGCAGCAGCCGGCGGTCTTTCAGATCCTCTGGACAGTCCCAGTCGAGCGTAATATTCGTAAATGGTGTCTGGGTGCCCCAGCGCGATGGAATATTGAGATTGAAGGCAAACGACTGCATATTCTGATACACGTAGCGATAGACCTTCTGCTCAACATACCGCTCGCGCGCCTCCTCGCTCCCGAACTGCACCCCTGCCGCGCGCAGATCCTCGCGCGTCTCGATCTCGTACTTTTTCACAAACGGCGCCAAATACGTATCAAAACTGGAGAACGCCTGTGCGCCCGCCCACTCGTTTTGGAGTGTTCCCAAAAAATTCACCATCTGCGCGACCGCCGACGATAGATGCCGCGGAGCGGTTGACTCGATCTTGTCTGGGACGCCGTTGAATCCTTCTTCCAAGAGCGTGCGAAGACTCCATCCGGCACAGTAGCCCGAAAACATATCCAAATCGTGAATGTGAATATCGGCATTGCGATGCAAGTCGCCGATATACTTCGGATAGATGTGAGACAGCCAGTAATTCGCTGTCACCTTGCCGGCGGTGTTTAAGATCATCCCGCCAAGCGAATACCCCTGATTCGAGTTGGCGTTTACGCGCCAATCGAGATTGTGGAGGTATTCCGATATTGTCTTTTCTACCTCAACAACGACATTTTTCTCGTCCCGGAGCTCGCCGCGCTTGGCGCGATAGAGGATATACGACTTCGCAGCGTCGGCATACCCGTACGTAATGAGGGTCTTCTCAACGATATCCTGAATTTCTTCGACAGACGGCACCGCATCTCCGAACGCATCATCAAGAGCGATTCCCACATCTTGAGCGATTGCAAAAGCGACGGCCGAATCCGGCGTACCGACAGCACCGAGCGCCTTAAAAACCGCTTGTTCGATCTTTTTCGAGTCAAAATCAATGATAGCGCCATTGCGCTTTTGGATCTTTCCGACAGGCATGCGGGTGATGATTTAAAAGTCTTCGATCGTATAAACGAAAAAAAAGAAAAAGGTGTCATGCACCTTTTTTCTTATCTCAATCGCGGCGACATCAAAATTCTTTTTCTCCTCGCTCAAGGATGTTTTTCAACTTCTTTCGGGCGCGAGAAAGCAGGAGCTTCACGGCGTTTTCCGTCTTTCCCAGTGCGGCGGCAATATCGCGAACCGTGCGTTTATGCCAATACTTCATCTCGATCACCTGACGGTCGATGGGTGCAAGTGTCCTCAGGGCCTGCGCGAGCGGTGGCTCCTCTTCGGAATGCTCCGGAGAGACGCGCATCGCATCCGTCTCAAAAAGCTCTCGCTCTTGCTGCCGGGGCGACGCGCGATAATGATCAACCAAGAGATTATGGGCGATACGATATAGAAGCGTACGGATCGTCGCATTCTTGAATGAAATACGCATCCGTGCGGCATAGAGTCGCAGAAAGGTCTCTTGCGCCAAATCCTCGGCGCGCTGCGGATGGTTAAGGCGGCGGACAAAAAACGCGTACATGGCATGCCAATGATCCAGATAGGCAGCCGCAAATGCCTCATTTTCGCGGCTCATTTTTTCAAAAAGCCATCGATCCTCCGCACGACGAGCAAAGCGCTCGCGAACCGGCCGGATAAACGCCGTCTCGATATAACCGGCAAAGTCATTCCCATCAAACGGCGGTGTCTCCGGCAGCGCCTGGGCAAGAAAGGCGACGGCGCGCTCGGGATCGTAGAGTGAACGGAAAAATGCCTCGTCAAATCCTCGGATATACGCTGAGGTATCAGTGTGCGGCGCGAGAAGAAGAAAATACCGCAGTTCGCCGTCCGTGGCATAAATCGGGGCGATATGGAGGACGTCATCGTACTGTTCGCCGTTTTTGCGCGTGTTGATGATAGGCGCATGAAAGCAGCGCCGCTCCTCTCGAAGCGTTCCCCACATGCGCCGGTAAAAATCAGCTCCCATTCCCCCGCCCCACAGATCCCCTGGCCGCCTTCCCACAGTTTCGGCAACAGAAAAGCCCGTACGCGTCCACACAGACTCGGTCGCCGAGAGCGCGATCGCCGACGGATCAGTAATAAGGAGAAATGGAGTGCGATTATCCATAAAAAAGCCGGGGTCACAAACCTCTGATTCGACTATACCACACGCATCCCAAAGTGCGATGCGCTCTTGACTTTTTCTTTTATTTATGCTATGCTTTCTTTCATTGCACACGTCATTGCACACGAGAAAGGAGCGGGTATCGTGGCAGCAAGAATCGCATTCGCAAACCTCGGAGAGCGCGAGACCTACGGGCCGATCCCGAACTTCCACCAGAAGCTCACAGCGGTGGGCGCACGGCAGATGGTCAATACGGCCAGTTCAATCAAAGCTTCGTTCATGCCGGAGTGGAAGACTGGTGTCATCACCGTCTGCCTGCCGCGCATGATCGAGGCGGAGGTCGCATCGCGCGCCGCCTTCAGCTCCATGGCGCGGAATGGCGAACCGATCATCCTGCCTTCCGAGAAGGAAGAGAAAGTCGACCGACTCTACCAGGATCTCGGGGAGCAGCGGTCTCTCGTCTCCTACTTTGAGGGAGGCCAGGCCCACAGCCTTCTGTGGGACGTGGGGCGCTGGGTTGCGGATACGATTAAGGCAACCCATACCTTCAAGACCGTCAACCAGCTCGTCGTGATCAGCCACGCGCCCCTGCTCCAGATGACCAGCCTGTCCTTCAGGCACGACCTGGAACTCCAGAGAATGACGCTCGCGCCTGGGGACTTCTACTTCCTGGACCTGTGCTCAGGGAAGTACGAATTCCCTACACCCGTGGCCTAGTACGCCGCAAGGCCGGCCGCCGCGCCCCATTTGAGGGCCGGCGGTCTTTTTCATATAAAAAACAAACGGGTCCGACTAATTGCTTAGTCAGACCCGTTTGCCATCGAACCCCGGTTCCCGCTGTGCCAGTCAATTATTCGTGGCAGCCCATGGGGAATAGCCCTGCGGGCGGCCTGCGCGGCTCGGATATAAAAATTTCATTTTCACATCTCTCGCCTTTCCTCGGCCATCGAAACCCCAGTTCACGCCGTGAGCCGTTCATTATTTCTGGCACCGCTACGGGGACTCGAACCCCGGTTCCCGCCGTGAGAGGGCGGTGTCCTAACCACTAGACGATAGCGGCATCAGAAATAATGAACTTGATTTTTTTCGAGCGGAGCTCGCCCGCGAAGCGGGGTGTCCTAACCGCTAGACGATGAGGCCATCACGAATAATTGTTTTTACGCAAGCGCAAGCTTTCTTTCGATAACTTCTATCCGCTCTTCAAGTCGTTCGTATTTTCCGCGCAGTGCCACAAGCTCAACATCAAGTGTTTCGTGCAGTTTCACGAAACCATCGATGTGGGTATAAATCTGATCTTTAAATTCGTCGAACTCGGCCTTTGTGACCATGTTCTCCTTGATATCAAAAATCAGATTGAACAGCTTGTCAAACGTCTCGCGCGTTTCTTGATCCATATGTATGGGATTATGAAACAAGACACTATTTCCACTCCGGCTCCTGGCGCACCAAAAGCTCTTCTGCGAGCTGCGGCTCTGCCATGACCTCTTTCACTACTCGTTCGAGCCGTATGCCTTGCGATCCTTTGATTAAAATCACATCATTGCGGCGCATGAGCTGCTGCAAAGCGAGCCCCGCAGGCATTGCCGTATCAAACCATGAAATACGCCCCTCGTCAATACCTGATTGGCGTGCGCCTTCTGCAATATGCCGAGAAAACGGGCCGACGGCGAGCAGAAAATCAACCTTATAATCCTTCAGCAGCGTACCGATGTCCTCATGCGCCTGTTGGCTGTATTCGCCCAGCTCGAGCATGTCGCCAAGCACGGCTATGCGGCGCGCGTCAGGATCGATCTCGAAGTTGGCAAGCGTCTCAAGCGCAGCGAGGACTGCTTTTGGAGACGAGTTATACGTGTCGTCGATCACAAGCGTTCCCTTGACGCCGTCAATGAGTCGCATCCTTCCTCTCGGCGTGCGATATGCGCACAGCTGCTCGGCAATGGTCCCAAGCGGCATACCATACGAAATGCCGACGGATGCCGCGCAGAGCGCCGCCGTCGCAAATTGAGTGCCGATAGCATGCGGCATGTCTACGCGCACGCTGCTGCCGTTATAGTGGAGATCAAACGAGATCCCGGTACGCCTCCTTTCTGGCGTAAAGGCATAGTGCTCTTCGCAGTTGGTAAGGCGGATATCTGCAGACTCGCTCCGTCCGTACGTCATGACCCGCGCACGGACATTGGCAAGATCGCGCGAGACGATCTCGTCGTCAATGGGGACCAGTGCGATAGCCTCGGAACCGAGCGCTGCATACATCTGCTTCTTTTCGCGCTCAAGCGCCTCAAACGAGCCGTATTTTTCAAGATGCACCGGACTGATTGCCGTCACGACGCCGCGGCTGCACGGCGCAAGCCGGACAAGCGCCGCAATATCGCCGGGAGCGTCGGCTCCCATTTCCAATACAAGGATCTGCGGATATGCTCGGTTGCGAAAAAAAAGCAGGCCGACGCCTTGCGCAAAAATCCCGAGCCATCGCGCAACGGATCGGCCAGGCAATCGTTCGATACCCAAAATGGTAAACGGAACCCCGAAGGCATTGTTAAAGCTCTTTGCGCTTGCGCGCACGCGAAAATGCCGAGCGAGCACGGCGGCGACGGCATCCCGCGTTGATGTCTTGCCGACAGAGCCCGTAATGCCAACCACGTCGGGACGGTATTTTTTCAACACCCTCCGCGCGAGAAAAAAAAGAATTTTCTGAAAAAACGAATGCATGTGAAATTACGCAAAATCACTATCACGACTTCCAGTTCCCGTGCAGTTCGAGGCGCTGGCGTGACTACCCCCTATCATCCGGCGGAATTTCGTAATAGTCAAGAAGGAACTTTGCGATCTCTCCAAACAACGGGGCTGCTGAGCTCTCCGCCCACTGCACATCGCGCGGACGGTCGATCTTAACGAGCATCACGAAAGCAGGATCATCGACAGGCGCGTACCCGACAAACGAACCGATCGTCGCATCGGTTTCGTACCCGCGCCCATCTTTCTTGGGAACCTGCGCCGTACCTGTCTTGCCGGCAACATAATAGCCTGGCACACCAGCCCGCTTCCCATGTCCGCGCTGCACGACATTTGCAAGCATGCCGGAAACCAGTGTCGATGTCTGTCGGGAAATAACCTGGCGCACGACGCGAGGACTTGTCTTCTCTTTTTCTCCGTTCGGCTTAATAATCATGTCGACAATATACGGCTGCATGAGCGCGCCCCCGTTTGCCAGCGCAGCATAGGCTGTCACAAGCTGCAGCGGTGTTACCGTCAGGCCTTGGCCGAAGGAGTTTGTCGCGAGATAAATTTCCCGCTTTTCGTTCAACGATTTTATATTACCGCGCGCCTCGGTATCCAGCTCGATGCCACTCGGCGCGCCGAAGCCGAAATCCTGGACATACCGCCGAAACTCTTCAAGTCCAACCAGCTTTGCAACGTGGATAACGCCCGTATTCAACGATTTCTCCAAAACATCAACCATCGTCTGCTTTCCATAAGCCTTTTTGTCCGAGTTGGAAATAGCATACCCATCAATCGTCATTCGACCGGTATCCTCATAAACGCTCTCCGGCGTGATACTCCCTTTGTCCAGACCGATCGCCATCGTGATCGCCTTAAATGTGGATCCCGGCTCATACGGAGCAAAGATTGCGGGATTGGGATAGGTGGCGACATCGGACTCCCAATACGTTTCGGGATCGAAGTCAGGGACGCTGCACATGGCAAGAATCCCCCCCGTTTTCGGATTCATAATAATGACCGTCCCTCCATCAGCGCCATGCCGCGCCACCCATTTCTTCAGGCGATCGCAGGCGACCATCTGTACAGTCCGATCCAGCGTCAGGACGATATTGCTTCCATCAACCGCATCGACGACGCGGCTGTCGCCGACCGGAATCAGAGTGCCGATCGCGTCTCGCTCAAAACGCAGCGACCCCTCCGTGCCCTTCAAAATCTCATGAAAATACCCCTCGATCCCATAGACCCCCCGATACACGTCTTGTGCGTATCCCAAAAATCCAAACACGTGCCCGCCGAGCCCTTTTTCCGGATAAAAACGGTAGGTCTCGCTCTCCGATCCGATGCCGGGCAGCCCCAGTTGCGCAATCTTTTCATACGTCTCCTCGGGAACCTTTCTCTTCAAAACGCGATAGGACCCCTCGCCGCCCAGCCGCTCGATGATTTCTTCTTTTTGCATCTCGAGCAAAGGCGCGAGACGCTCTGCCGCCAGTTCCTTCTCGCGGACGTCGCGCGGAACGGCGTATACGCGGCGGTACTCCCGATTCGTAACCGCCGGATACAATTTTTCCCCCGCAATGTCTACCAAAAAAGCGTTGTCCTCTTCCGAATGGAAGTCGCGGACAAAAATTTCTCCGCGTTTGGGAAAGAGTTTTTTGAAGAGCGTATGCCCGCCTTCCGCGGCGGCGCGATAATCCTCATAACTCATGACCTGCAAGTTGAAAAGCCGCAACGAAAGAATGCAGGCACCCAGAATGATTGCCACCTTGAGAATGCGAATGCGAGGAGAAAACCCCGATCCTTCCCGTCTCCTCGAAAAAAAATGATGTCCGTAGGTCATATCATGAATTCCGCATTTCGTGTACGAGATCGGTGGTAGTAAGGCTGTATAAAGTCTACCAAAATGCGGGCGCAACAAAAACAACCAGCGCACAGAAAAGACGCTGGTTGTCCCTGATCACCGCACGGCGGCGACGGATTGTGAGGATGCTTTCAGATACTCGATTCGCTCAGTGCGCACCAGTCCGAGACTGTCGACTTTTTCCTGAAGCGAACCGAGACTCTGACGCTCGATAATTTTCATTTGAAGGCGCTCGTTCTGCTTTTTCTGTTCGGATATCCGCTTCTCAAGATCTTTGATCTGATACCCTTTCGTGGCGAGCGCATTCACTTGCACGAGATAGAGTACACTAAAAAGCGCCACTGTCAAGGCGAGTCCCTTGTTGAGCATCCGCATCCGCGGATGAGCCGCAGAGGTCTTTTCGCTCTCCAAACGGGCATTTTTAAGAAATTTTCTCATTAGTTGTGTGAAAGGGAGGGACATATGTCAGGTGAGGGGTCTGAATTCGAAGGCGCGGAGTTTTGCGCTGCGTGACGCGGGATTATCGCGAACCTCTTCGGCAGTCGGAATGATTGGTTTTTTTGTAAGGATGAGGCCGCGTTTCTGGAGCGACCAGGTTCGGAACTGATTCTTGACGATTCGGTCTTCCAGTGAGTGAAAACTGATGACGACGACGCGCACGCCCAGAGCAACAAGATCAGGAAGCGATGCGAGCGAGTGGGAGAGGTTTTCAAGTTCGTTATTTGCGGCGATGCGCAATGCCTGAAACGAACGGGTTGCGCAGTTGATGCGGCCATGGCGATAGCTGGAAGGAACTGCCTCGCGAATCACTCGTACGAAGTCGCCGACCCGTGCCAACGGCGCGCGTTCCCTGACTGCAACAACTCGCCGTGCGATCCGCCGCGCATACCGCTCTTCGCCGTAGACGCGAAGGACTCGCTCGATCTCCCGCTCGGAATAGCTATTCAAGATATCCGCCGCCGCTGTGCCGCCAGGCGAATACCGCATGTCCAACGGCTCCTCTTCCATCTGAAAGCTCAATCCGCATCCGCCGGTCTGGAGAAAGTCGGTCGAGTAGCCCAGGTCGTACAGGATACCCCGCAGATCGGCAAGCGGCTCGCTTTCGAAAAGCTGGCCAATATCCGCGAAGTTCCCTTCGTAGAAACAGAATCGCTTCCCGAAATCCTTCTTCAGCGGCTCTGCTCGATCGCGCGCCCCGGGATCACAATCAATGGCGATAACGCGGCTGTCGGCTTTTTCCAGGATTGCGCGGGCATGTCCGCCGGATCCGAAGGTGCAGTCGATGTAGGTGGCCTGTGAACGAACGTCGAGCCAGTGCAAAGTTTGCTCAACCATGACCGGCCGGTGAAGCGGCATACGGCTGCCCGCAGGGCTATACATTCAGCTCGCCGAGCGTCTCTGCGATATTCTCGCTTTCGTACTCGGTCTGCGTTTTATATGCCTGCCACCGGTCTTCATCCCAGATTTCCAGTCTGGCATAGAGGCCGGCAACAACCACTTTTTTTGAAATTCCCGCGTAGCGGCGCAAGTAATCGGGGACGATGATGCGCCCCTGCTTATCGACCGCGACATCCATGGCGCCTGCAAGCATCAGGCGGCTGAATGCGCGCGAGTTCGCCTGGCTCAGCGGCAATTGCGCAATCTTCTCTGCCAACGCATTCCACTCATTCATCGGATAGACGAAAAGGCAGTGGTCCAAACCTCTCGTCACCACTGCCCCGTTTTCCAAGTCATCGCGAAACTTGGCGGGAACCGCCAATCGCCCCTTGGAATCCAGTGTATGACGGAATTCGCCGATGAACACACGCGTTCAGGTTTAAAAAGGTTGGGAGATAACTCAAGAAAATATCCGTATTTTGGAGAAAAATCGCGAGTGGCACGACAAGCATGGGTGTGACACTTTTTTGGTTGAGCAGTGAATAGGAGAGAAAAATGATTCGGGTTTTTATCCCCGTATTTTCTTGAGTTATCCCCACTTTCTCCCACAATTCACCATCTAGTACCTATTATACACCACTATATGACGCAATTCAACCCTCAAACTGTTAATAAAATAATCCTGCAAAGAAATCGTGTTCATTTCTCTGCAAGCCAAAATAAAAAGACGCCGCCCGGATTATCTCCAGACGGCCTATCCGTCATACGGTGTGACTCACCGCTTTTCGGATTTCGGCTCGTTATCACCGCCAATTAGATCGTGCAGGCGCTCCAAAAGTCTGATTCTTTCTTGCAGGCCATCGATACGCTCATCATATTCAGTCCAGATAACCTGAAGATTTTCCTTGGTAGACTCGTGCAGCGACTCAAGCTGTCGCATCTCGCCGACCAGGCCAGAGATCGTCGCCTTCACCTCGGCAAGTCGCTGCGTGCGCTCTTGCTCGTTTTCGAACTTCACTTCCAGTCTCGGGCGTCCTTGCTCGTTTTCCGAATTCGCTACCATGAACGCCGCTCCTTTCGCGCGAGTGCTGACATATGTCATCACGTACGAAAGAGCGAAAAATTACCGATGAGGCTCTTCCAAATAGTTCGCATCCGAAAGTTCGTCGGGCAGGCAGCGCATATCCGTTTTCGCGTCTTGGTAGTCGTGCGCATACTTGTATCCCCTTCCGTAATCCAGTTCTTTCATAAGCTTGGTTGGCGCATTGCGCAAGTGCAATGGTACGGGCAGATTCCCATGCGTTTCCGCATCCTTTAGCGCGCGCTCCAATCCCATATACGAGCGGTTGCTCTTCTTGCTTTCAGTCAAATAGACGGTTCCATGGGCGAGCGGAATGCGGCCCTCCGGCATGCCGATCTTATCAACTGCGTCAAAGACTGCATTCGCAACGACTAGCGCCGTCGGATTCGCGCTGCCGATGTCCTCTGCCGCAAATACCACCATCCGTCGCGCGACAAACAAAGGATCCTCGCCGGCAACGATCATGCGCGCGAGCCAGTACAAGGCGGCATTCGCGTCCGAGTTGCGCATGCTTTTGATATATGCGGAAATGACATTGTAATGCTCCTCGCCCGCCTTGTCGTAGCGAAGCGCCTTTGTCTGGAGCGCATTTTCAATCGTCTCTTTTGAAATGATTTTTTTACCTTTCTCTTCCGACGCGATCGCGGCGGCGATCTCCAATGTATTGAGGAGGCTTCGCGCGTCGCCGTTTGCGAATTCGATGAGGACATCTTTTTCCGCGTTGCCGATTGCAATATCCTGCCCGCCGAGACCTCGCTCCGAGTCTCGCAATGCGCGGTCAAGAATGGCCCGGAGCGAGTCGGTCGTATGCGCGTTCAGGACAAATACTTGGGAACGGGAAAGGAGCGCGGCGTTCACCTCGAATGAGGGATTCTCCGTCGTTGCCCCGATCAGGATAATCGTGCCATCCTCGACAGAAGGCAAAAAGGCGTCCTGCTGCGCCTTGTTGAAGCGATGGATCTCGTCGATAAAAAGGATCGTCCGGCGCGAATGGAATTTGAGATCTTCCCGTGCCGCACTGATAACTGCTCGCGCCTCCTTGATGCCAGTATTCACTGCCGAGAGAGGCTCGAAGCGCGACTTGGTGCTTTCGGCGATGGCAAACGCGATCGTGGTTTTTCCCACGCCAGGCGGCCCCCAGAAAATCAACGAACGCAACTGGTCAGACTCGATCAGCAAGCGCAACACTTTGCCAACTCCCAAGATATGCTCCTGCCCGACAATCTCATCGATCGTTCGCGGTCGCATACGATCGGCAAGCGGCGCATGTTTTGCGTCTTTCACGAGCGTATCAAAGAGATCCATAGAATAAGCTATAAGCTGTTAGCTATGAGCCCAAGATCCCGTAGCACTAAAGCGAGAGGCTAGCGACTAATAGCTAATGATGGTTTTTCGTTATGTTGGGCTCTGCGCCGTAGTCGGGATACACGGGCGCGAACTTCTTTTTTCGGGCGAGAGCAGCGATTCCGCGACGGAAAAACTCCTCATCAAAATACTTCTCAAGATAGATACCGGCAACGGGAATGCCCAAAACACATCCGAATGCGTTGGCAATGCTCAAACCGGTGCGCAGAGAAGAAAACTGTCCCGGCCCCTTGATGACGGCAATGCCGGCAAGCGCCTTCGGAGTGACCCGCCGTTTCGCGAGTACGGCGTCAATGTCCTTGAGGGGATTGCGCCGCTCGCCTCTCTTGATCGACCGCCGCAGAGAGACCGCAACGCTCGCTGTATCCGCAAGAAAAATAACACTCTCTGCGTTGGTTGGCGTTGCGATAAAAAGATACATACGAAAAACTTAGTTCTGCGCCTTCTTTCTATTGAAGACTTCGCTTCGTATAAACAAGAAAGAAAAAACAACAACCGCATTCCAGATCCGTCGCGCGCGGCGCGGCTGTCGAATGAGCCGGTACAGCCACTCAAGGCCGGATTTTCGAAGCCACGCTGGCGCATAGGAGGCCGTTCCTGCGAGGTAATCGAAGGTTCCGCCGACGCCCATCGCTATTTTTACGGATGGAAACGCGTATCGGTTCCTCTCGATCCAGAGCTCTTGCTTCGGTGCGCCAAAGGCAACCAGCAGGATGTCGGGCGCGGCCGCACGGATGCGCTCTGCCAAGCCCGCGCCGGCATCTTGGCGCACATCTTCAGAAACCATCTCAGGTACTCCCTCCTCTGCCCCCGCAATGAGCAGGCCCGGATAAAGTGCCAGAAGCTTTTCTGCCGCCTTTTGCGCAACCCCGGGACCACCGCCGACAAGATACACCCGCCGTCCATGCATGCTGGCCAGTTCCGAAAGAATGCGCGTGGCCTCAACTCCGGTGATTCTTTCGCAGGGCGCGCCGCGCGCGCGCGACCGAGCTGCCAGATACGTCCCAAAACCGTCAATCAACTGAAGCGCAGCGCCATTGAGGATGCGGCGAAATTCTTCGTTTTTCTGCGCTTCAACAATGAATTCCGGATTGACAGTGACGATTTGGCGAAATGTGTCCTTTCTCAACCATTCCCCAAGCAACTCACTGATAACGCGCCGCGATATGCAACTCAAACGAACGCCAAGAATCGAAACTTCTTTTATCATAAAATACTTTGAGACTGTGCGGAATATATCGGATAATACTTGTTATTTCAAGGCGTGCAGGGACACCTTCAGGATTTAAACGGGGTTTTTCCTCTTGAAGAGTTCGTATGAGTTGCTAGAGTGCACCCGGATCCCGCGCCATGAAAGGAGAACCGCGATGTCGGCCGTGTCTGTCTCGCTGCCTCGAATCGACGTCGGCCCGATGATGGCCGGCGAGTTGCAACACCAGAATGTCAAGGAGATGGTGGATGCCCTCTCCTCCGGCATACCGCCGATACTGATCGGCGAGCACGACTTCCATCCGGATATCCTGGAGGACTTCCGGAACGCCGGCCATGAACTCGCCTCGCTCACGCCTGAGCAACTGGCCGAGCGCGATCTGATCGATCCCTTTCCGCTGCTTCGGCAAATTCGCGGCGTCTGCCCGTTCGGGATGGAGATGCGACCGGGTCAGCCAAAAACCCGGGCCGCCTTCTATCGCGCCGAGCGGATCGTGGATGCCGAAAATCATCCTGATGCGCCTTTCCATCTAGCCCCGCTGCTCGGCAATCAAGAGTCGCGCTACCGGATGCGGTTCCTTCTCCTGGATTTCCAAAGCGCGGTCGAGAACTTCCTCACGCGGTACTACCGCGCGCTGAATGCGCACCTGACGCCGCAGGACAACGGGATCGCGACCGCATTCCTCCGCAAGGGCCGGTTCGACGGAATGCTCTCGCACCAAGCGATCTGGTATCCACCAGAGCTCTCGTTCGAGAGCGATCCGTTCGTCAATGCGGAGCACACGGACAGCTCCGAAACGCCGCTCTACTTCGAGGACACGCAGGTCCTTCCGCCGAACGAAGAAAAGCAACCCTGGCTCTTCGTCCGGGTCGGAAGCGCGCTAGTCCCCGTCCTTCCCAAGCGAGGAGAGGTCGTCGCCGCGATCGGCAATGGCATGGAGGTGATCACGCGAGGGCAACTGAAGGCAACCCCGCATCTCGTTCAGGTGCCCAACGGCGGCGCGCGCGGCGGCCGGGTTGCCATCCAGGTATTCGCCGGCGCGCTGGCGACCTACCGACCGTGGCACAGCGACGATCCGCGCTGGCTTTCCGAATGGACGCGCTACGAGTACACCATGAGGATCATGGCCCAAAACGCCGGCCTCTAGGGCTCATCTGCCATCCTCCTGCTCTGCAGGGGGGTGGCGATTTTTTTTCATACGGCCCTTGCAGTCGAAACCTCTGCACTCCTTCTATTGTTTAATGGTTGTATGCTCGAAAATATAATCCTACTCAATAAGGAGATGGGTCCGCCCGAGTATACAAGCACGCAATACCGTCGTATACTATAGTAAAAGGAAAATTCTAGAAACGATGGGTCAATCGACCTTGACATCTGAAGCTATTTTCCCTACGATATTAGCACTCAGATAATTTAAGTGCTAAACTCTTTTACAGCGTCTTCTTCGCGGCCACTGGCCGTTGGTATACACTCCTATGTTCAACAATAACTTTACCACCCGCGCCCAGGATGCTCTCCAATCAGCGCACATGCTTGCGCTCGAACGCAATCATCAGGAGCTCACGGCGCTTCACCTTCTCCTTGCTCTGCTCCGCCAGGGCGAGGGCATTGTCGTGAGCCTGCTTTCGAAACTGGAAATCAACAGCCGCGCGCTCGAGGGCCAGATTGCCGAAGAGCTCGAGTTCTTGCCGCGCACCCTCTCTTCTTCCGGAGGACAGATCTATATCTCCAAGGAAATCGCCCAGGTGCTCAACCAGGCGAATAAGGAGGCGAAAAATATCGGCGACGAGTACATCAGCACCGAACACTTGTTCCTCGCCCTTATAGAAACCCCGTCGAGCGTCCAGCGGATCCTGCAGGATTACCGCGTCGACTACAATACGATTCTCAAAACCCTGGCGCAGCTCCGCGGCACGCAGCGCGTCACCGATCCTGATCCCGAGAGCAAGTACCAGGCGCTTGCAAAGTATGCCGTCAACCTGACCGATCAGGCGCGCCAAGAAAAGCTTGATCCGGTCATCGGACGCGATGAGGAAATCCGTCGTGTCATTCAGGTGCTCTCGCGGCGCACGAAGAACAACCCGGTCCTTATCGGCGAAGCGGGCGTTGGAAAGACGGCCATTGTCGAGGGACTGGCCCAGCGCATCGTCTCAGGCGACGTCCCTGAGTCATTGAAAGATAAGGAGATCCTTGCGCTCGACCTGGGCGCGCTGATTGCCGGCACGAAGTTCCGCGGCGATTTCGAAGATCGCTTGAAAGCCGTCTTGAAAGAAATCGCGCAGAGCAGCGGCAACATTATTCTCTTTGTCGACGAGCTTCATACGATCGTCGGCGCGGGCGGCGCTGACGGCGCGATCGACGCGTCCAACATGCTCAAACCCGCTCTTGCGCGCGGCGAGCTGCGGACGGTCGGCGCAACCACCCTCAAGGAATACCAGCAGCATATTGAAAAAGACGCGGCATTCGAACGCCGCTTCCAGCCCGTCATGGTGTCCGAACCGTCAGTCGACGATACGATCGCCATCTTGCGCGGCATCAAAGAAAAATACGAGATCCATCACGGCGTCCGCATCACCGATGCCGCGATCGTTTCGGCGGCAAACCTCTCGCACCGCTACATCTCCGATCGCTTCCTGCCAGACAAGGCCATCGACCTGATTGACGAAGCGACATCGGCCATCCGCCTCCAGATCGACAGCCAGCCGGTCGAGCTCGACCAGTTCAAGCGCAACATTCTCAAGCTTGAGATCGAAAAACGCGCATTGCAGAAAGAAGAAGACAAGCAGTCCAAGACCCGCCTGAAAGAGCTGCAAAAAGAACTGGCGGAGTTGCAGGAGCAGGCCAATAAGCTTGAGGTTGATTGGAAGACGGAAAAAGAGATGATTTCAGAAATCCGCACAATCCGTTCGCAGATCGAACGCCTCCGCCAGGAAGCCGATATTGCCGAACGCCGCGTCGACCTTTCCAAGGTTGCCGAGATTCGCTACGGCAAGATTCCCGAGCTGGAAAAAAACCTCAAAAAGACCATCACGAAGCTCGCCACCTTGCAAAAGAAGCACCGCTTCCTCCGCGAAGAAGTAACAGAAGAGGATGTGGCAAGTGTTGTTGCGCGCTGGACCGGCATACCCGCCTTCAAGATCATGGAAAGCGAGGCGGAAAAACTCAAGAACGCCGAACAGCAACTCGCAACGCGCGTTATCGGACAGGATGAGGCGATCCGCGCGATCGCAAGCGCCCTGCGCCGCGCACGCGCCGGACTCTCCGAGGAGCAGCAGCCGATCGGCTCGTTCATCTTCGTCGGACCGACCGGTATCGGAAAAACCGAACTTGCCCGCGCGCTCGCGAACTTCATGTTCAACGACGACAATGCGCTGATTCGAATCGATATGAGCGAGCTTGGAGAAAAGCACTCGGTCTCGCGTCTTATCGGCTCCCCTCCCGGTTACGTTGGATATGAGGAAGGCGGCCAGCTGACCGAAAAGGTCCGCCGCAAGCCCTACAGCGTCGTGCTCTTCGATGAGATCGAAAAAGCGCACCCCGAAATCTTCAACACGTTGCTTCAAATCCTTGATGACGGACACGTAACCGATGCCAAGGGGCGCAAGGTCAACTTCAAGAACACGATCATCATCATGACCTCCAACCTCGGCGGCGACTTGATCCGCGAGGGCGGCATCGGATTTGCCGAAGACCGGGATCGTCGAATGGTCAACGAACAAGAATTGAACAAAGGCATCAACGAGATCATGCGAAAATCATTCAAGCCCGAGTTCCTGAACCGCATTACCGAGATCATTGTCTTCCATCCCCTCGGCGAGAAAGAGATCGGCCAGATCGTTCATCTGCAACTCGAGAAAGTCAAAGAGCGCATGAAGAAGCAAGATATCACCGTCGAATTTACCGATGCGCTCGTCGACCTGATCCGCACGCGCGGATTCGATCCGCTCTACGGCGCGCGGCCGCTGCGGCGCACGATTCAGACCCTCATCCTCAATCCGCTCGCAATGGATATCATCGAGGGCAAGGTAAAAGAGGGCGATACGATTACTATCGACTCGGATCCGCACACCGAAAAAGTAACGATCAACGCCCTTGCGCATTCGGCTTAATTCAAATAGCACCTGTGAAGCGAAAGAAGGCGGTCCCCAGAATTGGGGGGCCGCCTTTTATGCTGTACTGAGAACTCGACATAGCCTCCCGCGACGATTGTAACGACTTAAAGCCCTTTTTAACCCCATCTTTTCAGAGAGCGCTGTTTTTGCTAGTATTCAACCATGAAGCGTCTCGTCGGAATCCTTATTACCACGAGCTTTTTTTTGAACATTCTTCTGCCCACAAGCGCAGGAGCGCTTTCGTTTAATCCGAACAACATCATCTCGGATTATGATTTTTTCAATACTGACGACCTTTCACTGAAGGAGATTCAGCGCTTTCTTGAGAGGCGCAATTCCGCATTAGCGACATACACGGCATTCGATAAAGACGGGCAGCTGCGAAGTGCCGCCGAGATCATTCATCGGGCAAGTCAAACGCACGGGATCAACCCGAAAGTTCTCCTCACGCTTCTCCAAAAAGAACAAAGCCTGATCGAAAAATCACGGCCCTCCCAATACGGTCTCGACTGGGCGACCGGCTATGCCGTGTGCGACGGCTGTTCCCTTTCCGACCCCCGCGTCACCGCCTTTAAGGGATTTGCCACGCAAGTCGATCGCGCGGCGTGGCAAAAGAAAAAATACGCCGAGTCTCCGCAAAGCTTCACCTACCGTGCCGGAAAAACTGGACGGGTCGATGGGATGACCGTCACGCCGGCGAACGCGGCCACCGCGGCGCTGTACAACTATACCCCGCACATCAGCGGCAACCAGAGCTTTTGGAAGATCTGGATGCGATTCTTCGGGAAGCAGTTCCCTGACGGCACCGTCGTTAAAGATGCCGATACGGACACGCTCTGGCTGATCGCAAACGGCGCGCGCAAGAAGTTTGCGTCCGTCGGGGCATTCCTCTCGCGCTACGCTCTCGGCCAGCTGATTATCGCCAGTCCCAGCGACCTGGACGCTTATCCGATTGCCGGCGAAATTCGCTTCCACCAGTACTCGCTCCTGCAAGCTCCCAACGGCGCAGTATTCCTCTACGCCGACGACATGAAGTACGGCATTGTCTCGAAAGAAGTATTCCGCTCGCTCGGCTACAATCCAGCAGAAATCATCCGCGTCTCCCACGGCGAACTTGATGCGCTCGAGACCGGCGGTGTCATCATGAGCGCAAATGCCAGTCCGGCCGGAGAACTGATCCAAAACAAAAAAACCGGCGCCGTTTGGCATCGCATCGGAGACGCCGTTCACCCAATCTTGGAACGCGCGGTCTTACGCACACGCTTTGCGCATCAGAAAATCCGGCCAGCCAGCCCGGATGAGATCACATCGCGCATCCTGGCCGAACCGGTTGTCTTTCCGGACGGGACCCTCATCACTGAGCCAGGCAATCCCGCCGTCTACATTATTTCGAATGGAGAACGCCGCCCATTTCTTTCCGAAGAGGCGTTCCTCGCGCTTGGGTACAGCTGGTCGCAGGTCATACCAACAACGGGCAAGACGTTAAATCTCCATCCGCTCGGCGAGTCCATCGATATCGGCCGTACTCTGTACGGAGACGCAGAAAGCCCCATCGCAGCCGCGAGTGCCGACGAAACCCCGAATAGATAACCCTATGCCTCTTACCTACGGATGCATCGTTCCGCATGCACCTATCCTCCTTCCCTCGGTCGGAAAGGAGCATTTCGCGCGCCTCGAGCAAACGATCTCCTCATTAAAAAAAATCAACGCTTCACTGAAAGAACGAAATCCTGAAACGGTATTCGTCATCGCGCCGCAAGACGAACAAAAGCCGCGGAAGCAGTTCTTCCTCCATGTCGCGCCCAAATATACCGCGACATTCGCCCAGTTCGGCGACCTGATAACCTCCCTCTCATTTGAATCTGATCCCGTTTTGGCCGATCAGATAAAAAACAAGTTGATCGATGAAGGATTTCCAACGATCTATGCGACTGATACGGACCTTGATTACAGCGCAGCCGTGCCGCTTGTGCATATCCTGGACGGCATTCGGGCAAAGCTCGTTGTTCTCAATCCTGCCGAAAGCTCATCGCTGCGCAAGCAGTTCGAGTGCGGCAAAGTCGTGCAACGGATACTGCAAGAATCGGGAAAGCGGATCGCCGTTGTGGCGGCTGGCGATGTGTCCCATCGCGACTTGGCCAAAGATGCGCCCGATACCTCCGCTGCTGCGCATTTCGAAGAAGAGTTTCTTCACCTTCTGCGTGCCGAAAAAATAAAAAAAATTACCGGCTTTCCGCTTGCCGCCGTGCACGAAGCCCAAAGTTGCGGCATGCCCGCTTTTTCGCTGCTGTTCGGGATTTTGGAAAACATGCGGTACGAGCAAAATATCCTTTCGTTCGAATCCCCACTCGGCGTCGGCCATGCGGTCGCAGAATATACGTTTTAGAACGTTTGCCCTCCTCTCCCACAATCATGGTCTGCCGCATTATACCTCTCATCCGACTGCCGCAGCGTCTTGGGATTTTTGACTACGCGATTCCGGACGCTCTTCGGTCTGATGTGCGGGTCGGCAGCTGTGTTGAGATTCCTTTTCGAAAAAAAACCATAGAGGGCATCGTGTGTGCCCTCGAGCAAGACGAACTTACGAAACACGAAAAAAAGACACTGAAAGAAGTTATCCGTCTCATTCCTGATCGCTCGCTTTTACGGGAAGACGTTGATCTGATTCTCTGGATGTCTCGCACGTATATTTGTTCGCCGGCGACGGTTTTGCGAATGATGCTCGGGACTGAGTTGAAAAGAAAGAGAGGAGAACAGTCGACAGTCGTGATGCATCCCGAATCGAAAGTCCGTATTGCGATACCCGAACCGGCCGTCTCCAACCTCAAAGACGCATTTGAGGCGATACTGGCCGACCAGCGCGTCCTCTTCCGTCCGGCGTACGCGGACGATCGCATCCTCTTGTATGCCAAGATGACAGCGACGACGCGTCAAAAAAAAGAACAGTGCCTTATCATCACGCCGACGCTTGCCGAGATGCGCTATCTTGCTGTCCGGTTGGCTGCCTATATTGAAGAATCAGCGATTCTCTGGCATCACTTCTCTTCGATGCGCGCACGAGATGCCGCTGAGCGCGCCTGTCGCGACGGAAGCGCGCCGCTTGTCATCGGCACGCGTGGCGCTGCCGCACTTCCCTTCAAAAAGCTTGGCGCGGTCATCGTCGATCGCGCGGAATCCTGGGATCTGAAAAATTTCGACCAACATCCCCGCTATGATGCGCGCGACATCGCGCTCTATCGCGCGCGCACGAGCGGCATTCCGATCGTTTTTTGCAGCCACGCGCCGCGCATGGAAGATTATGCCGCTTCTGGCAATGGCGAGTTCAGCTATCGTGATGCGAGCACGGCATGGGAGTCTCATACCGTGCATCTTGGAGACGAACGAAGAAAGGGATTTCCGCCCCTTCTCAGCGAAGCGCTGTGCGCAGCGCTGAAACGGTGTGCCGAAGCGAAAAAAACTGCTGTCATTTTTCTCAATCGTAAAGGTACCAGCCGGCTTGTTGTCTGCAAAGAATGCGAACACGTCTTTTCCTGTCTCGCTTGCAAGAACCTCCGCGCCTTTTTCGCCAAAGAAAACATTCTCGTTTGCGCCGCGTGCGCTCGCGTAGAAAAACTGCCCGCCCGCTGCCCGTCATGCAGAAGTACGGACTTCGCCTTCCTCGGAACCGGTTCGCAGAAACTCGCAGAGCATGTGCGAGAGATTACAGAACTCCCGGTCGTGGAAATTACGAAAGATGCGCCCGCTGCTCCAGTGCCGCAACCAGCCGTAGTAATCGCGACAAGCGCACTGATGAGCAGATATCCGGAACTATGCGCACGTGCCGACTGTGTCGCGATTGCTCTCGCCGATCCGCTGCCGTCAAAAGAAGATTTTCGCTCCCTAGAAACGCAATGGCAAACCTTTGCTGATATCCTTTATCGAGCGCCGCGATCCGCGAAACGCATTATCCAATCTTATGACCCGCTCCAGCCATTCGTCCAAGCGCTTGCAAAAAACGATTACGAGACTATGGCAAGACGCATTCTCGAGGAGAGGACGCGCTACGGCTGGCCGCCGGCAACGCGACTGATCCGCGTGCTGGTCAAAAAAAACGATGCGCGCGCAATTGCCCGATCCCTCGAGGTGGCATGCGCAGCAGGTGAAGAGATCGAGCGGGTGCGTGAAGGCGCAATCGTTATTAAAATGAAATCGAGCGATCCATCCGCACGTCTGAAATCAGCACTTGAAACACTTCCCGAAGGGTGTTTCGTTGACAACGATCCTATTGTGCTATAGTTTTAGTGTCTCCATTTACATGGTCTTCCTATGACTCTTCCTGTTATCACCGAGGGAAATCCGATCCTTCGCGCGCGCGCCGCCGAGGTTGCAGACTGCGCAGATCCGGATATCCAAAAACTGATCGATGACATGATCCCGACCATGTATGAAAAAGACGGGATCGGACTTGCTGCCCCGCAAGTCGGCGCAAGCGTGCGCATCGCCGTCATCGTGCCGGATCCGGAGCGCTTTGAGGACTTCCGATACTCGAGAACGGCACTCGTTCTCATCAATCCGACGATCGTTCGCCACTCATGGCGAATGGAATCGGGAGAAGAGGGCTGTTTATCCGTTCCAAATATGTACGGGCAGGTGCGCCGATGGAAAAGCCTCACGGCCACCTACCTCGACCGCGACGGCACCCATCAAACAATACGCGCAAAGGGACTCATGGCACGCGTCATTCAGCATGAGATCGACCACCTCAACGGCATTCTTTTTATCGACAAGGCGAAAAACACCTACCGCATCCGACCGTCCTAACTGTTTTTTGATCTCTCTTCTATTTTTTTTGCATCGCTTGCAAGCATCGCATTCCATGCAGCTGCAAGATCGATGTTCAGCTCGTGGGCGATAAAGAGCGTTTCTGCCATGATGTCTGCGAGCTCGTCTGCAAGTTTCTCTTTTATTTCTTCCTCGTTCAATCCCTCAGCATAGCGATAGCCCTTCAACTGAAGGATACGCTTCGTCAGGTTGCCAATCTGGTATTGCAGATCTTGCGCTGCAATCTCATACGTCCAGGTTTTCGTCCCCTGCCTATCGTATTCCTTGAACATGCGAACGATCTGCTCGGTCATTGTTTTGATGTCCATATACGAGGAAGGGGTTATTTTTTTATCCGCATGTCAAACTCCTTTGCGAGATTCGTGAGCGGCTTCGCCGCAGCGGCAAATAAATCGGATTTTGAAAAGTATTCGATTGTTCCTATCTTTGTCATAACGTCGTACTCGCCAAGTGCGGAGTCCAAAAAAATAAATCCCGCCTGGCCGAACAATTCGTACGCATCGTCGGTATAACCATCAAAGTAGAGCTTTACTCCAACCTTCTCCCCTTCATCGTGAAGGGTATAATGAATCGATTCTGCGCTGAGCGCAAGATCGCCGAAACGTAGTTCTAGGTCAGCAAGGTCGTCTTTTCGCTGCTTGAATTTCTTGATATCCCATCGCTCCAAAGGCGGACGAACGTCGTAGAGCTTCTCAACGACTGAAATCGCATCTGAAATACCGCTTGGCGAAATGACAAATTCACGCTTCCCATTCACGACCGGTCCGAACTCAAAAGAGAGGTTCGAGTGAATTTTTCTCAAATGATCATCAAGTCCCTCGAGAGCAGCCTCGGGATAGTTCTCAATATCAAACAAGGCGTCTTCATTCTCAAGAAAGAAGCTCCAAAATTTTTCATATTGATTCGGCCGTTGAAGAAATGAAAACATATTTGTTTGAATCGTCGAGTAAAAAATTAAGACGGTGGCAGTGATAGCGGCAGCGACAAGAGCGATTGTTATCAATACTTGTTTCATACGGCAACCCCCTTATATCCCTCGATCGGATTCGAGTGTACGCCCTTGCTTTTTTCAATCGGATATTTTGTCCTGTTTTTTTCGAGCTTATCCAAGATCGCCTGATCGAGGTTAATATCTAGTTTATACGCGAGCGTAAGCAGATACATGAAGATATCTGCGACCTCTTCTTCGACTTTCTTTTTCTTCACGGGATCGGCATGAAGATTCGCAATCTCTTCACTGCTGAGCCAACGATAACACTCTGCCAACTCTCCGACCTCGCTCATGAGCGCGACGACAAGATCCTTGGGATTATGGAACTGATCCCAGTCGCGCTCGTAGTTAAACAGGCGTAATGTTTCTTTCAGTTGCTCAAGATTCATATAACTCTACTTTAAACCATTTGCCACGCAGTGCAAGGATGGGTATGATTCAGCGATCTGGAAAAGCGATGTGATTCCATCCCAGTTGTTCGTTTTCCGATTGAAGTCCTTTCAAGATCGAGTAGCCATGATCATCTGAATTCTGGATCGCATCAAACGTTGGCCCGTCAACAAAATATACCTGAACGCCGGCATCGAGCATCGCTTTAAACGCCGATTCGTATTCCGTCTTTCCAGTCGGCCGAACCGGAACGCGACTCGTCCACTCTGTCGCGCTTTTTGACGCATCGCAGTGGAATGTATCAGAGGGTATCGCATAGATTGCGCCGCCCGCATCCATCGCTTCAAACCGTTCGCGGTCGCTAATAATGATCGTACGTACGCCATCATACGTGCTGATCTGGGTCCAGCTATCATTTGTAGGCACGAGGAATCGGGTAGCCCCTGCCTTGTCCGGCGTTGCGAATACGACCGGTCCCTCGTTTGGATCGCGTACCGTTTCTGCCCGCGGCTCGAACTCCGTGATGTCTTTATTCGACGACGCGTGATACAACACAGCCGGCTTTTCAAGCTCGATTTTTTGAAAACTCACTTCCGGCAGTTCATTGGTCATAGTATGATTTTTCGTGCAATGCCGTTTGCCGCATCGACTTCTATGATATCGCCTTCTCGAAACACGCGTGTCGCTATTCGAGTGCCGGTAATCGTCGGTATGCCGAGTTCGCGCGCACAGATCGCCGCGTGACACGTGATGCCACCTTCGTCGGTAATGACGGCACCGGCACGGGCGAATGCCGGCGCATACGTGGCATTGGTCATGACTGCAACAAGAATGTCTCCCTCGCCCACGCGATCCAGATCTTCCCGATTACGGACAATGCGCACAATCCCGCGTGCCGTGCCCGGCTGAGCGCACGCGCCGCGCACCTCCGAAACACTCTCAAGCTGCTCATCGTCTTCCGGATTTCTCAGCCCCTGCTCGGCAAGATATTCCTGAAAGGACTTCTCAAGCATTATACCTTCGACACGAAGATATCCCTCGAGACGGCTCGACATCCTTTCTGCGGCCTCTGAGACATTCTCAAGATCGTCCAATGTTAGGACATGCGCAAGTCGCGGATCCAATCCTTCTTCTTGAAGCAGATCGGCAATGCAGTGCTCGATCTCTGCATCGAGCTCGTACAGGATTCCTTCGGAAAGATTTCGGGCGTGCCAGCTTTCAGGACAAGCCTTTACAAATGCATCGCTCACGACAAATACATAAAACGCCATCGCGCTTCCGATAAGCGCATGAATCTCGCGCAAATGTTCAAGCGTCACGTGATTTTTCAACTCCTTCAGTCGATGAATCTGTTCGCAAAATACCGTATTCTGTATTTCAAACAAACGATCATCCTCAATAAGTCGCTTCGTGATCGTCTCTTTAAAATACGCAAAATCGGATGCCCGATGGTAGAAATGCACGCGCGCGCCGTCATAACGGAAAATGACCGGATACTCCCACCCGAAATATTCTTTGAAATATTGTTTGTACCCCAACTCCCAGGCTGTGACTGAGAACAGGCTCAAATCTCGTTTTACTGTTGGACGCAAGAGATGCATAGCGGTAGTATAGTGTCACTTTAAGCTCAAGTTGCTAAAAATGCAAAAACGGAAGGCGCACACGGCACCTCCCGCCCAGTTGGTATCTGATGACTCTCCACTTCTACCGAACGGCTCCGAGCCACGCAACCCGCATGTCAGGAAACTCGACGTCGAACCTCCAGATATCGCCGCAGGCGGAGTTCCGCCCGTGTTCCTTATTGTGCCTCCGCCAGGCAGCCATCATCTCGTCGTCTGTCGGGTAAAAGTTGTCCGCATCAGCAAGAGCCGCCTCCATGATCATACCGCTCGTGATGGCGACAATCACGGCTCCAGGTTCGCACCTCTGATCCCGGAACCTGCACCACTTGCTGTTGAGCACGTGCCACGGCTCGGCGCGGCCATACATCTTCCCTCCTACATAGACCGATGTTGTGGTGAGCTCTTGGACAAAGCTGAACAGCGTACGGGGCGGAAAACCCGCTTGCATCGTTTCGGACATGCGCCGAGACGTACCAACGAAGACTTTGCTCGGCGTGCCGATGGCTGCCAACCTTTCCGCCAAAACAGGTCCGTGTTCTGCAACCCATATTGCACTCAAGCCCGGATCCGCCTCTTCCAGTTGGCGAGCATCGTCGACGCTTGGCTCACCATGTCGCACCAAATACAACGTTGCGAGCTTGTTTTTCGTCACTCCCTATCTCCTCGGACACCACTCTTACAGACGCAAAAATCCTATCCAATGAATAGCTTTTTGTCAATCAACAAGAATGCTCATTGCGTGCGTTTTTCGAGAATTCTCACCACTCCGCGATCTGCGTCAACTTCGACAATATCGCCGTCGCTGATTACTGACGTTGCGTTTCCGGTTCCGATGATGCATGGCTTCTTTAATTCACGGGCAATAATCGCCGGATGGGAGAGGATCCCGCCTGTATCTGTTATGATCGCACCTGCGCGCTTCATCAACGGAACATAGCGCACGTCGGTACTCACGCAAACAAGAATTGCGCCTTCCGGAAAATCGAGACTGGAAACGGTTTCATCGGTAACGCGACACACCAGCCCCCTTGCAATACCCGAAAATGCGCTCACCCCCTTCAGTTCAGCGCTGTCTCCGCCTTGTTGAATAAATACATGCGGCGCTGGCGTGGGAATAGAGCGCGGCATCATGCGATTGAAATCAAAAAAATACAGATCATCACCGGGAACAACCGCCTCGAAATAGCCCAGCAGATAGTTATTTGAAAACATCGCGTTGACCGCATCGCAAAGCGCATCTTGGCGCACGCTCTCCGCAACATGGAGGTGGGCGACCATGCGTTCAACCTGAGCAATTGCCTCCTCATTATGCGCAGACCACTGCCACGTCTGGTAGTCGAAAAAGAACCGATACGCTTCACCCGTAAGTATGCCCTGTGAAAGCTGGTAGGGCGTCCCCTTGGCTATCTCGCCAAAGAGCGCATCTTCCTTGATGACGAGAAAAATCGACCAGCGAATGTCTGACTCATCGGGAAACACATGAACGGTATATGAATCCAGATCAATTTCTTGCGCACGGAACCATTGCTCGTAGCATTCCGCAATCGATAGCCCCCTATTGCGCAGCTTTGGAAGATCCGGCGTGTTGGGAATCAAACGAAAGGCGCAGCGCTCACTGCCATGATCCTGCAAAAGCCTGCGCACTGCATCGCTCTTTTCTTGCATTTCCCGCGCCGTAAAAACTTTCGGCGCACGAAATGGAACGCCGATAAGTCTGTTCAAGATCGAGAGGCGCTCTGTTTTTTCATTATCTTCCTTGCGAAATTCGGCAGACTCCTCAAGTTGTCCGATTTCGGCGAACCATTCGGTCATGGATGGGTGGTATGGTTTTGTTTTTGATTGAGACATACGAATTCAAAGGAATCACATATTACTGCTGTCCCGCAGCTTCCTGCCACGTAAGCGTTGTGATCGGTCTGCTTTGCGTTATAAAGAATTTTTCGTCGGCACATGCCCACTCGATATCGCACGGAAAACCGTAATAATTCTCGATCTTCACTATGATGCCTGATAGCTCTAAAATTTTCTCGTCAGACAAAACTTGCTCTTTTTCTTGTTCCCTCGAAAGCGCGCGCCACTCGTTTCCGCCGCGTGCGGCACGATACAGTCCCTTCACGTGCTTCTGAACAGCTTTATCAAAAATGCCGCGCGGTTGTTTTTCGACAACATACGTATCGGGCGTCACCTGTCCCGAAACGATCGCCTCTCCAAGACCGAAGCCGGCCTCGATGACCATCTGATTGTAATCCTGCGTCACCGGATGAACGGTGAACGCGATCCCAGACACCTCGGACTGCACCATCGCTTGGACGACGACAGCAACGGATACCGGCGAGTCATGGAGTCCTTTTTCGAAACGATAAAAGATAGCCCGCGGCGTGAAGAGCGACGCCCAGCACCGCTTGATGTTGTTGAGAAGATCTTCTTCTGTCGTATTAAGATATGTCTCAAGTTGGCCGGCCCATGCAGCCGATGCGCTGTCCTCCGTCGTTGCGGAAGATCTTACGGCAACGTACTCGCATGCAAGAGCGTGGAATGCATCCGTAATCTCTCTCGCCAGTGCTTCTGGTATTTCTCGCGCGATAATTAGCGCTTGAATCCTTTCGGATGCCGCCTCGACCGTATGCATCTTTGCGTGATCTACCGTATGGAGAATGGCATCGATGTCGACGGAAAGCTGCTCGCGTTCAATGAAAGTATCGAATGCATCCGATAGGATGACATATCCTGGCGGAACCGAGATGCCCGCCCGGGTCATTTCTCCAAGCGACGCACCCTTTCCCCCGGCACGAGAGACATCATTCTTTGTAATCTCTGAAAACCATTGTACAAACATACTCCCGCTGCCTGAGACGCCATTTTATGTGCTCACCCGTTCCTGCTGATACAACCGAACTGCTGCCGCAATCTCCTCTGGAGTGCCGTCGATGCACTCATAGTGCCGCGCCTCATCCTCATTTACCCACGCGTACCCATCAAACGCGCCCTCTTCAACCTTTACTTCTCCATCTTTATAGCGTGCTGCCATCTTGATAAGAATCACGGGAATGCCGTCCGGACGCACGAAAAATACACTTTTGAGGTATGTGAGGTCTGGGTGGATCGTAACACCAGCCTCTTCGGCTACTTCGCGCATCAGCAGTTCTTCGAGCGCATTATCAAAATCAAGAATATCGCCATTGATGCGCGAGGGTTTCGACAGATCGAACTGCCCCCACTCAAGCTTTCCGCCAGGAGTTGCATACCTTCCCGGATGCGCCTTTTCATTCATGCTTCGCTTCAAGATAAGACACCGTCCATCCGACTCGCGATAGATCACAGCGTTGACAACAAAATACATAAGCTTATCGGACTTCGCGTGCTCCAAGGATATCTTTTCTGCAGGCATAGAGTGATTTTTTATGATAGAGAAAGCTTATCAAGCCAACAGGATCGCAGCAAGTCAACACAGACTAGGCCGTCGGTAACTCATGGCGATAATCTTTGACTTCGTCTTCCATTTCAACAAGAACTGCCGTAACAGGGACGATTTGGTGATGTTTTTCTATTTTAAAATACTTAATGGGCTTCCCCATATCAGACGCTATTTTTATCTCGGCGAGCACGCCATTTGAAATAGCTCCAAACACCCACAACTCATCGGCACGCTTTACAAGATTGTTATTGCCCTCACGAACCAAGTCCCTGTCGACGGTGTCCAATAAAAAATAATCAAAAATCATGAACGGATTTAACGGCACGCCGTGCTGCTCAATGACGAACTTCGACACGAACATACGATAATAGAACAAGTGCTTTGACATTGCCGTATACACCAGGTTTTTATCAGCAGTCAATTGTAATGCTTCGTGGGTAAATGACATAAATATGATATTTAACTCTTATCACGAAGAGTCCCCATTAACGGGAGTCTCTCTTTATGGTAGCTTACAGAAATACTGAAAAACATCAAAAGTCCGCTATGAATCCCCGCATTATTTTTATGGGAACGCCCCTTTATGCGGTCCCTTTTCTTGAGGGATTGGTTGCAGCCGGGATGAAGCCGGTCGCTGTCGTGTCGCAACCGGATAAGCCCGTCGGACGGAAGCAGGTTTTCGAACCCACTGCCGTCAAGGCGGCTGCCGAGAAACACAGTATCCCCATTCTGCAGCCGCAAAAAATCCGCGATGAGGAATGGGTTGAAAAAATTCGCGAGCTTGCGCCGGATCTGATCGTCGTTGTCGCCTTCGGGCAGATCATTCCGAAGAGCATTTTGGATATTCCGAGATATGGGTGCGTTAACGTGCATCCCTCGCTCCTTCCCCGCCACAGAGGCGCAGCTCCACTCCAGGAGACGATCCTCTCAGGCGATACCGAGTCTGCGGTCACGATCATGCTCATGGACGAACAGATGGATCACGGACCTGTCTTGCGTCAGGAGCGATTTGATGTAGACCCGGCAGAAACGTATGACTCACTGCGCAAGAAAACAACACGGATCGGCGTGTCGCTTCTCATCGTGACGCTGCATGACCTGCTTGCCGGCGCAATCGAGCCGCAGGAACAGGATCACGCTAAGGCAACATATACCCGACTCCTCACCCGCGACGCCGGAAAGATCGACTGGTCCGAAGACGCGCTAACGATCGAACGCAAAGTGCGCGCGCTCAATCCCTGGCCGGGCGTCTGGACAGAATGGAATGGCAAGCGTTTAAAAATCCTCCGCGCACGGCTTTTCTCGCTCGAACCACTTCCCCACACATCAGTGTTTGAAATCCTCACCCCGCATACGGATCCTGTCCTGGTTGCGCACTGCAATCCGGGCGCATTGATTATCGATGAAATCCAGCCCGAAGGAAAAACGCCAATGGACGGACTCTCATTCGCTCGCGGGTATCTGCACTAATTGCTGGTTACTTAGCCGCTCAAAATATACGCCAGCAAAAATGAGGTATGCAATGCCAAGGGGATGATTGAGGTAGGGCGTGAACATATGAATGGCGGCCAATACGCCAATACCGATCAGAATTCCCTGTGCGACTGGATCATTAGCGGTTCGAGCACTGCGGTACCCACTGCGCACAAGCGCATACGCAAAGAAAAGATACGCGGCAAGCCCGACAAATCCCGTCTTCACGAGAAAATCCAAATACCCCCATTCGAATGCGTACGTCGTAAACGAACCGCTCGCATTGCCTTCGCGAACCCGCGGATCGAATGAGGTGTACGTAACCGTCTTCCCGAAACCATGCCCCAAGACCGGCTGCTCGGCAATCGTATCCCGAAGTACAGGAAGCAGGCTCCAGCGACTCGCGGCCGCGGCTTCGGTCTGAGTGTCTTCGAGCCGTTTCGTAAACGCGTCAAGTCCGATGCCGCCCGTTGTTGCGGGCAACGGGAAGTACGAGATCGTCGCAATCGCGGCGAGTGCAATCGCGAGTGCAGAGAGATATACCGTTACCATGCGGACAATCGTCTTGATCTGTCGCGCGAACACATACCAGATCAGGATGCCGACACCGCCCGCCGCTGCCGCAAGCCAGAAGCTCCGGGAAAAACTCATCAGGAAAAGCCCTGTCGCGCCCGCAAAAAGGAAGAGATGGCGCGCATGGCGCCGAAACAGAGCGCCGATCGTGCCTGTCCGGAGGACATACGCAATCGCCGGCACAGCGATAAAGAGGAAGAGTACGGGATACAGATTGCTTTGAAAAAAAACGCGGACACCCCAATCAAACTGCGTCACTTCCCCGATCCCCGTATCGCGAATCCACCGATAAAAAGGATATAATATTTCATGACCGAAACTCCGATGCGACATCATGTAGAGTATTGCCGCTGCTTTCGTGATTTGTGCAGCAAGCGCCCCTGCCGCAACAGAGAAAAAACGCCGGAAGTCTTCGCGTGAAACGAGAGCGTCATAAAGAGGAAACGCCGTAAGAAAAAACAGCCATCCGTTCGCATCGGCGTATATCAGTGCCGCGCTCTGTCCGGACGACAGGCCCCGCACGACACCCCAGGCGACGGCGATTGCCAGGAGCACATATGCGCCCACAAGCGGTGAGCGCACGAGCGCAGGCATAGATTTGCTGCGGACTAGGTGCACGAACCAACAGGCAAACAGAGCCGCGAAAAGCCCCATCCGCAGCGAAAGATCAAAGTCGCCGATCGGAAGAGAGAGGAGGTGCCCCTTCGACCCGATGACGAGCTCGACCGCCAGAAAAGCCGCAGGATAAAAAAACGAACGCATGCCAAGCGCAAGCGACGCTCCGACAACCGCAACAAAAGCCGCCTGCCCGACAATCGGAAAGAAATATCCTACCAGAGATAATACCTCAACGACACCCACTGCACCCAAAGTCACCCAAAACCACGGCCGTGCAAGGATACGCGAGTACCATCCCATGAGTGCTGCAGGGAGCGCGGCACGCAAACGCCAGTGCTTCCAAAGATACTGCGAAAAGCTGCGGTAAAAAATTTTTTGTTTTTCAGAGGTCGGTTTTTGACGAAAGCTCTCCCCTCGGTGATGAAAAATGCGCGCTTCGGGCACATACCAAATTTCATATCCCGTATCGCGAATCCGTTTACAAAGATCCACTTCGTCAAACCAGAGGAAAAACCGTTCATCAAATGCGCCGACGCGGGTCAGCACCGTGCGCGGGACCAGCATACAGGCGCCCTGCGGCTGCTCGATTGTGCGCGCCTCGGCATACGCCTCATCGTGCCATCGCACGAGCCGGAAAAAGAGCAGTAGCGAAAATAGCGGTCCAGGAAACTTCCGCACGGACGGCTGCACCGATCCATCGTCATTGAGCAGTTGCGGCGCAACGCATCCTGCCTGAGGACGCTCAGCGGCAAACGCCAAGAGCTTGTGCAACGCGCCTTCTTGTATGCGTGTGTCCGGATTCAAAAAAAGAACATACTCGCCTTTTGCGGCTGCGGCACCCTGATTGCACGCAGCGGCAAACCCCCGGTTCTCTTCATTGCGAATCAGTCGTGCGAATGGGTACGTTGCCGCAATCATGTCCGCGCTTCCGTCCCCCGAGGCGTTGTCAACAACGATTATTTCATGTTCAATATCCGAAGCATACAAAAAAAGGGAGTCCAGGCACTTGCGAACGAGCTCGCGCACGTTCCAATTCACGATCACGACAGAAAGTTTCATATATCCGAATGTATAGGTTGCGCTGTGAAAAGTCAATCAATCATACCTCAACTTGGCGAAGGAATACACCTCATCAATAAGCCCGCGGGAATCACCTCGCACGATGTTGTCGCGCGCATCCGAAAAATCAGCGGCATTAGGCGCGTGGGCCATGCCGGCACTCTGGATCCTTTTGCCGAAGGGCTGCTTATCATTCTTGTCGGTCGCGAGCAGACCAAACGGCAAGCGGAATTTTTAGGAATGGACAAAACCTACGAGGCAATGATTCGGTTCGGCGCGACAAGCGACACGGAGGATAGAACAGGCATAATAGCACCCGTTTCAGTAGCTCAGCCGATTGAACTATTGAAACTCAAAGAAACGCTCGCCTCATTCGTCGGTGAGTACGATCAGATGCCGCCTGTCTACAGCGCAAAGAAGATCAAAGGGAAAAAGGCGTATGAGATTGCGCGAAAGGGCGGGGTACCGGAACTCGCACCCAAACGGATCGCAATCCACTCGCTGGAGCTTCTCGCGTACGAGTGGCCGCGTGCCAAAATCCGGTGCACGGTCTCTTCCGGCACCTATATCCGCTCACTCGCCCGCGACATTGGAAAAACGCTCGGCTGCGGCGCGTATCTTGAGGAACTGAAACGCACTGCGATCGGCCCCTACTTGCTAGAGCATGCAAGCGACCTCCCAGACGTGAAGCACAAGTGAATTAGAGATGGTGCTTTTGCCTGATCGCCGAGAGTCCCGTTTCGTATTTTTCAATAGCCTCCACTCTCATCCCAAACCGCTGCCACGGTATTTTATAGGCGATCCGTGGAAGCCAGGAACTTAATCCCCCCTTCCGCTGACCGAGAGAAAAAAGAATCTCGGGAATATGATATCCGCGATGCCCCTGCTCGGTAAGCGTCAGCCAGATATCCCAGTCCTGAAATTTTTTCAGCGACTCATCAAAAGGCGGGTAGAGTTCGCGGCGTACAAGCGTGGCCATATTGATGTAGTTCATCTTTCTGAGACGCGACGGATCGAACGGAAAACTTGGAAACGCCTTCCACCCCCAGCGAAATCCTGAATACACGAATGCGATATCAGGATTCTTATCCAATACCGCCGCCATCTTCTCGAGCATGTTGTGCGCCATGACAATATCGGCGTCGCAAACAATCACGTACGCGCCGCGAGCATGCGAGAGGCCGATATTTCGCGCAATCTGCCGACCCCTGTTCTGTTCGAGTTTAATATAGGTAATTCGATCGCGGAACGGCTCGATTCGCTCTGCCGTGGTGTCTGTCGAACCGTCGTCGACTACAATCACTTCGATATCGCAATAGCTCTGGGCAAGGATATTTTCCAGCGTCTTGGGAAGTTCCCCTGCCTGGTTATACGATGGAATAATGACCGTGATCATAAGACTTTTTGAATTTTTTTCGCTTGAACATGCCAGCGAAACTCTTTTTCAACACGCTCCTTTCCTTGCCATCCAAGACGCGAGCGAAGTTCTTTATCTTTAAACAACCGCATAATCGCATCAGCGACTTGTTCAGCACTATCTTCATCGACAAGCAAGCCCACTGCGCCATCTATAACCGCTTCAGGAACACCGCCCGATCGCGTACCGACAACCGGCTTTCCGAACGCATTGGCCTCCAGATAGACGATCCCGAATCCTTCGACATCCCCGCCAATGGCGCGCGGCGTCATGACAAATACCGATGCCCGCCCATACCATTCCGCGGTTTCGTCGTCATTCAACAGTCCCAGGAATGAGACGCTATCCGAAACTCCCAACTCCGCTGCAAGACTCTCCAATGCGTATCGGTGCGGGCCGTCCCCAATCACGACATACCGTATGCTTGAAAATTCCGATTTCAATAGGGCAACTGCCCGTATCACGTCATCGATTCCCTTTCGCTCAACAACTCGCGTCACCGTGAGAAGCGTATATTCTTCTTCGACTGCAGCAGTTCCGCGCGGCGTAATGCCAGGGCAAGGATATACGATAACCGTTTTCGCTGTGAAGTCGCCGTATGGCGAAAGCTGCGATGCCGTGTATCGGCTATTAACGATGACTGTGTGCGCGTCTGCCAATATCTTTGCGCACAGCCATCGTTTTCGCGCGTGATGCAGCGGAAGCGCGATGTCCATTCCGTGCAGAGATACCGAATACGGAATGCCGATCAGTTTCGAGATGAGCCACACGACCGTTCCGACTGGAAGAATCTGCCCCACAATGATATGCTCGATGTTCTCGCGCCTGAGAGTGATGGGAATTCTCCAAAACAATCCGAACCAATTCCGAGAAAAATGCGTCATCACTCGCCAGGATTCGGGCGGCATGCACTCGCCAAGATGTTTCCAATACCGAGGGATGCCGCCGGTGTTCGGAATATAATCCATCGTGACCAGCAAAGCTTTTTTCATACATGCTCACGGCTCCTTCTTATCCCTCTCAACACTCGTGTGCGGTTTTTTGATGCGCTCCATCAAGCCAGAAAGTTCACTCAGCGTTACGACGCCGGTGACAAAAAGCATGCACGCATACGCCCCGACCCCGACAAATATATTCCAAACCAGCCAGGGAGTGTGAAGCACATCAAGAGCAACAGACATTCCCAGTGTAGAAAACCCAATACGGAACGTCGCGCCAGCAAATTCCCGCACCTGGGCTTTCCAATACGTGTATGTTGCGATCATGCTTAAAAGAAATATTGCCGTATATGTTGCCGATGCCGCAATAGCTGCCCCCTGCTCTGCGTACCAAGGAATGAGTGCAAGATTCAGTACGACATTGATCGCTGCCGCGATACCAAAAATAACCGTATTTTTTTTCTGATTGCCGCTTGCTGCCAGCAGCGCGCCTGGCGGATATGAAAGAAAGCCGAAAACGATCGCGGGAAGGAGAAGTCGGAGCACGAATCCCGTCGGCGCATAGGCCGCACCGTAAAATGCCGCTACGATATCGTCGGCCAGAATTGCAGTGCCTGCCGCAACCGGGGCGACGGCGAGCAGCAGATAGCGGAGCGCTCGGACGAATGTCGGTCCGAGGCGCGACGGATCACGAGCGATCAGGGAACTGAGCGCAGGATACAAGCTTGAGGAAATTGCCGCCGGTATGATATTTAAGGCAAGAATGAGCTTGTTTCCGGCCGAATACAGGCCGGCTGCCTCCGGGCTTGCAAGGCGCGCGACAAGTGCCGTGTCAATGAATGTGTAGATCCGGGAAAAGAGAGCAGCCCCTGCGAAGGGCATCGAGATTGCGAACAGGTGTCGGATGCACGCACTATCCGGCCGCGCAAGAATCGGGACGCGCATCCGCCGAAAAAGCACAAAAAGGACGAGAAGAAAATTCGAGAAGCTGCCTAAAAATACCGCGCCGATAAGCGCATGGATGGGGAGATCGAATGCGATAGCTGAAATTCCGGTTGTCATCATGACGCCAATCGCAAGGATCCCGCCCCAGGACTCATACCACAAATTCTGAAAACCGCGCACAATACCCCAACACGATGTCGAGATGACGTCGATGAATGTCGCCGCTCCCGCCAATGCGATCAGCTGGATCATGACTGGCGGGTACTGCAACGCGACCGCACTGCCGACGATAAGGCCGTAGACAATAACGCCGAGACCGGTCTTCATGAGTAGGACCTGGCTCGCATTTTTGCGCGCCGTCTGGGTATCGCGCGCCGTCTCGCGCGTGAGAGCAGCCGAGAGGCCGTGATCGATCAGTATGCCGAACAGCGCCGTGAACGCGAGCGCAGCGCTATAGCTTCCCTGATCTTCGGGTCCGAATGTCCGCGCGACAATAATAAAATATGCGAGCGTCATCAACTTCTGGATGACGCCCGACCCAAGCGCAAAAAAGGAATTCCGGGTTATCGACTGCTTTTCGAGCATAGAATCTCCTTTAGAATATCTCGGAAGCGCACAGGGGTCAATTCAAAAGAAAGAACCCGCGCAACGCCATCGCGAAGCGCGGGCCGACAAGAAAAAGCGATGGAACGGCCACCCGTCGGAAAAGTCGCTACGCTCGGGTGACCCTTCCGTCATAAATCTCCTTTGCCAGGCGCGCCTTCTGGTTCGATGTCCACGCGCCCTGTGTCTGCAGGAGCTCCAACAGCTCCGCGGTCATCGCGAAGTTGTCGCCGTGCTGCTCGAGAAGCCCGGCCTCTGCGAGACTTGCCATGCCGCGAACGATGTACGTGCCCCATCCCTCGAGCCGTCCTCCGCTCATCCGATACCAATTGATGACATCTTCTCTCGTGGGTGACACCCACCCTCCCTTGGCCTGGCAGTAAATCACATACCAGTATGCCGCGAACTCGCACTCGGTATCCCCAAGACGATCACCGAACCCGCCGCGGCCACAGAGGAGTTCTCCTGGTGTAAGCGGGAGGGTATCACCGATCTGATTGTCGCTCATCGAAAAATCTCCTTTTGCGCATGGTTCTTTGAGGGATGCGGCATATGCTACGTATTTTCTGATCGAATGTCAAGAAAAGGGTTACGGGAAAATTAAAAGAAGCCTCTCAAGGAGGCTTCTTTCACAATGAAGATTTTTACCGCTTGGAAAACTGCGGGGCTCTGCGGGCGCGCTTAAGACCCGGCTTCTTGCGCTCTTTGACGCGCGGGTCGCGAGTCATGAGACCCTCGGAGCGGAGCGTTTTTTTGAGTTCGACATTCCACGAAACAAGTGCGCGGGCAATGCCGTGGCGGACTGCCTCGGACTGGCCGTTAACACCGCCGCCCTGCACCTTGATGCTGAAATCAAACGCGGCGCGGTTGTCTGTCAAGACAAGCGGAAGCTCGACATTACGCTGCAAAATAAACGTCGGGAAGTACGTCTTGAAATCCTTCTCGTTGACGACGATATCGCCGCTGCCCGGCATCATGCGAACACGGGCAATCGCCGACTTACGGCGCCCGACGGCGCGATAAATGGGTCCTTCCACAACCTCTTTCTTGGCAGCCTTTGCCGGAGCGGCGGAAGCCGTCTTGCGAGGTGCGCGCGGAGTGGCTGTTGCTGTCTTTTTTTCTGCCATATTACTTATTGATAGTGAGCCGCTTCATCATCGCAGGACGAAGACGGATTGGCGGAAGCATCTGATAGACCGCCTTGCGGAGTGCCTCTTCAGGCTTTTTTTCCAAAATTTCACTGAGCTTAGTCGTCTTCAGTCCGCCCGGATAGCCCGAATACCGATGATACACCTTCTGGTTCGCCTTCTGACCAGTCAGCTTGACCGCCGTAATATTGGAAACGACGACCGCATCACCCTCATCAAGATGGGGCTGGAACGTCGGCTTGTGTTTGCCGCGTAAGAGTGTTGCAATACGTGTCGCGAGTCGCCCGAGCGGGATTCCGGTCGCATCGATCTCGTGCGTTGTGCGGCTTACTTTTATTTTTCTCGACTTCATATGCCAAAAAACTGCAATCGAAATTGGTATTAAACGAATTCAATGCGCGCCATGCGTGCGGCATCCCCCTGCCGCTGCGGCAGCTTGACGATGCGCGTATAGCCGCCGGGCCGTTCCTTGTAGCGCGGACCGAGCTCTTCCAAGACTTTTTTGACCGCGTTTTCCGTCGGCAGAACCGCGAGAAGCTGGCGTCGAGACGAAAGTGTTGTGACGCGGCCCTTGCTGATCAGCGGCTCGACAAAAGACCGGAGCGCTTTTGCTTTTGCCTCGGTCGTCTGTATTTTTTCGTATACGATAAGCTGGGCGGCCAGGTTCTTCAGAAGCGCCCGGCGCGGTCCGGTTTTTCGGTCTAACGTCACTTTGTTTTTCCGATGTCTCATATCTCTCGCTTTAAAGCTGTGAACTTCAATCTCTCTCTAGCTTCCTTTCTTCGGACGGCCGCGCTTCTTTGGCGCTGATTCCTCGCCGCCTTCTTCGGCCTCTCCCTCTTCCTCGTCCTGAGCTGCTGCCTGGTCTTCGGTTTCTGCCTCGACGGCCGTCTCGAGCGGAGCCTCTTCTTCCTCGGCCTGCGTAGCCTCGGCGGAAACGCCGCCGAGAAGGGCAGCAAAGTGATCGACAAGAATCTTGCTCGCTTCGCGCGCCGCTTCCTCTCCAGTCACACTGCCGTCCGTCTCGATGGTGAGCACGACTTTATTGTAGTTCGTCATCTGTCCGACGCGGACATTTTGAATATCAAGCCCGACCATTTTGACAGGCGTAAAAATCGCATCGACGGCAATGGTCCCGATCTCAAGCTTTTCTTTCTCGCGCGCTTCCGTCGGCCAATACCCCCTGCCGCGCTTGACGAAGAGCTCCATTTCCAGTTGCGCATTCTTGTTTGTCAGCGTACAGATGTGCGCATCGGGTGTTGCAATCTCAACCTCGCTCGTACCCTCAATATCGGCACCTGTGACGTTCTTTTCCCCTTTCACCTGAAGCGTCACACGGACCGTCTCGTCTGAATGGACGCGAAAACGAACCTTCTTCAGATTCAAAATGATGTCAACAACATCCTCTTGTACGTACGGAATCGTTGAAAACTCATGAGCAACACCCTTGATCTTGACCGCAACGACCGCACCGCCCGGCAACGATGACAGCAGCACGCGACGCAGCGCATTGCCGATCGTCAGCCCATAGCCAGGATACAGCGGCTCGATGGTCATGACCGTCTGATTCGGCTTTTGCCCGGCCGCGTATTCGATCTTTGTGGGAAGGGAAACGTTTTCCATAATGGATGTTTAATTGCGAGGTGTATGAGCCGTTAGCGTGAGTAGAATTCGACAATCAACTTCATGTCGAAGAGCGGACGGTTATCGACCAAGTTCGGCTGACCGACCACCTTTGCCTGAAAGCTCTTTTTGTCCGTATGCAGCCACCCTGGAATATCCCGTTTTTCAAGACCAGCAAGGACGTCCTGATAGAGTTTTGACTTCTCCAAGCGCGGGTTCAGAGTGATCGTCTGTCCTGTTTTTACATGATAGGACGGGATCGTGACTTTCTTGCCGTCGACAAGGATGTGGCCATAGCTGACCGCTTGGCGTGCGCGGCGATGCGAGCCGCCGGTCCATCCGAGCTGCGCAACGACATTATCGAGACGGCTCTCCAAAAACTGGAACAGGATCTCTCCGGTGTCACCGATTTTCCGCGCAGAAGCGGCAAATGAATTCCCCAATTGCTTTTCCGAAAGGCCATAGTAAAAACGGCACTTCTGCTTCTCGCGAAGCTGGATACCATAGGTGGTGAGCCGGGGCTTGCCTTTTTTCGCACCATGCACGCCCGGCGGATAGTTGCGGCGGACAATCGCGCATTTCGGCGTGTGGCACCGATCACCCTTGAGATAAAGTTTTACCCCGGCGCGGCGGCAGAGACGACATTGATCAATCACTTTTGACATACTCGGAAATCACCTTTGTGTGGATCTCGAAATTATTCTTAAACACGGCGGACCTTTCGCTGCCGGCATCCGTTATGCGGAATCGGCGTCACGTCCTTGAGCGAAACAACGTTCAAGCCTTGCGCGTTCAGTGCGCGGATGGCGCCCTCGCGCCCGGATCCGACGCCGCGAACAAATACCGCAACATCGGTCATACCGTACGCTTTGAGCTTATCAGCGGCATTCTTGACGATAATCGAAGCTGCATATGGCGTTGACTTCTTCGGTCCGCGGAATCCACTTGCGCCGGCGGATGAGAACGTAAGGACATTGCCGTTCGGATCCGTAAAGCTGACGATCGTATTGTTGTATGTCGCCTTGATGTGGCAGTGGCCGAAAGAGATCTGGCGGACAGCCTTTTTCTTTCCCTTTTTCTTACCCGCTGTCGTGGCCGGCTTTGTCACACTCGCTTCCGGAGCGGCCATATCAAGCTGCTCTGTTACCGGCAGCTCTTCCGATTGTTTCAACTCGTCTGGCATGTGTTTGCGAATAGCTTCTCGCTGTGTTAAGGGAAAGTGGAATTATGTCTTTGTCAGCGTGCGGCGACCCGACATCATCGTCTTTCGGACATTGCCGCGGTTGGTGCGCGAGTTCGTCTTCGTGCGCTGCCCCCGCGCCGGAAGATTGCGTGCGTGGCGCGATCCCCGATAGGTGCCGAACTCCTTCAGATGCTTGATGTTGCCCATGATCTCGCGGCGCAGGTCGCCCTCCAGGCGAAAACGCTTTTCAATATACTCGCGGAGCTTGTTTGCTTCGCTTTCTGTCAGATCCTTTGTGCGCTTCTCGCCGTCCACGGCAGTCTCGGCAAGAATCTTCCGCGATAACGACAAACCGATGCCATACAGATACGGCAACGCATACATCACTTTTTTGTTTTGAGGAAGAAGTACTCCTGCAATACGGATGACAGCCATACGTAATTATCCCTGACGCTGCTTATGTTTCTTGTTCTCGCATATGACCATGACGCGCTTGTTGCGTCTGATGGTTCGGCATTTGAGGCAAATTTTTTTTACTGATGCTTGAACTTTCATAACTAGTAGCGATACACGATCCGTCCTTTTGTCAGGTCATACGGAGTCATCTCAACCTTGACGCGATCTCCCGGCAGCAAGCGAATGCGATGCATCCGCATACGGCCCGAAAGATGTGCCAAGATTTCATGCCCGTTATCAAGAGTGATCCGAAATGATGCCGACGGCAGCAGTTCATTCACAACGCCGTCAACCTCGATGAAGTCTTTTCCAACGACCCCGCTTTCACCCATAATCGCTTATAAAATAAATAATACTCCGCTGATATCCGGAGATATTATGCTGAAAGCTTTTTGATTATACCACGTTTTTTGGATAATGCAAGCAGCTAACCCCCTTATTTTAGAGCACTGCGGCATAGAATGCAAGAGTAGCATTACAGCGTCCACTCAGCCCCTACGCCACAACGGCCCGAATCCGGCGGATGCCAGCAGAAGATGCCTCTTCTTTGACAATCGAAAAGGAGCCGATTTGACCGGTATGCGACACGTGCGGACCGCCGCAAAACTCCTTAGAAAACGCCTCTTCCAGCGACGGGCCAACGACATAAATGCTCACGCGATCGGGATATTTTTCCTGAAAAAAATAGAGGGCTCCGGTGCGTTTCGCCTCTTCGATCGGCAGCTCGATGCGCTGCACCGGGAGATCCTGCCGCACGATGTCGTTGACGAGTGCCTCGACTTGGCGCAGTTCCTCGTCGGTTACTTTGCGCGGGAACGAGAAGTCAAAGCGCGTGCGTTCGACCGTAATATCCGATCCGCGCTGCGAGACGTCAGGTCCCAGGACCTGTCGGAGCGCCTGCTGTAACAGATGGGTTGCCGTATGCAGGCGTGTCACGATCGAGAGTTCCGCCTCGTCTTTTGCCTTTAACTCGCCGGTGTCCAGCAGCAATCCATGGCCGCCGAACTTCTTCTCGAGGCCGGCCCGAGAGATTTCCTGGTGTTTTTTGAACGCCTCTTCAAATGCTTCTCGCGTCAGTCCGCGTGCCTTCTCGCCTCCCACCTCTTTTGTGACCTCGTAGGGAAGGCCGTAACTCTCGTAGAGCTTAAAGGCGGTCTGGGCATCGACGCTCTCAAGTTTTGCGAGCTCTTTGAGACCGTTCTTTAGCGTTTTGAGAAACTTTTCTTTCTCGGCGGAAAACTCGCTTGCAATTACCTCTTTTTGCAGCTCCGGATACCACTCGCCATAGTCGTCGACAATGCGATCAAAGACCGGGGCAAGTGAAAGTGCGCCTTCGGCCAAGTACTCCTGCGCGATCACCCGCCGCAGAAGACGCCGCAGGATGTACCCTCGTTCTTTGTTGGACGGCCGAACGCCGTCTGAGACCAAAAACGCGACGGCACGGCAGTGATCGGCAATGATACGCTTCATGCGCGGTTCGAGGGTTGCTGGTAGAAGCCCGATGATCGGACTGAAGAGGTCTGTCTCATACATGGTACCTGTATGCTGAGCAACCATGGCAAGCCGCTCAAAACCCATGCCGGTATCAATCCCGGGTGTCGCCAGCTCGGTGAGATGCGCGCGACCCGCCTCGAGATCCTCCCGCGAACCGTCGCAGAAAAACTGATTAAACACGATATTCCACACCTCAATATCAGTACCGTTTGCATTTTTGCAGTAGATCTCCGTCGTTGGTCCGCACGGGCCGCTTGATCCCGTCGGACCCCAAAAGACGTCGCTCATCCCCTGCTCGCGGATATCGGTAACGCCCAGCTCCTGCCAGATGGCGCGCGACTCCTCGTCTTTCGGCACGTGTCCCGACCCCTCGAAAATGGAAACGTAGGAGATTGTGAGTCCGCACACCTTCGTTATGAACTCATGCGCATACGTAATCGCCTCCCGCTTGAAATATCCGCCGAAGGAGAAATTCCCAAGCATCTCAAAAAAAGTGAGATGACTTTCATCACCCACCTCGTCGATATCCGATGTGCGGAAGCTTTTTTGGATCGAGGCGGTGTTTTTCGACCCAAAGTCGGCCATCGCGTCGGCCTCGCCAGTGTAGTACTTTTTGAACTGCTGCATGCCCGCCGTCGTCAGGAGTACCGACGGATCATCAGGAATCAGCGAAGACGACGGCACGATCGCGTGCCCCCGCTCCTTAAAGTACTCGATAAATTTTTTACGAAGTTCTGAGGAAGTCATACAAAAATAGATACAATGAGGATGCTACCAAAACCCCCTTAAAATACAAGACGGTAAAGGTATCATTTGACCGTCTTGGCTCGCATTGCAAGTCGCTCGTCAAGGGTTTGGACAAAACGGGGAGAGTAGTAAGTGAATTTGTTTATTTTCCGAGAATCAAAAAATGTGCCGGTCTCCTTTTCCGCAAAGTCCCGATTCTCATCAATAAGCGACTGGATTTCACCCCTGATGAAGGGCTTACTCCGGATATGCTTTCGGTCGGCCGCAATCGAATCCAGCGAAAGCCATCCCGTCGGCGCAACGTCTCCCTCCCGCCGGGATTCGAGCCTCCTTTTGATCAGCGCCACGAACGAAGGAGAGTAATAGGTTGATGTATCTCCGGAATTACTAAAAAAATCATCAACGTTCCCTGATTTCAATTTCGGGTTTTCAGCCAGCAGCTCTGCGGCGATATCTGCAATGACCGGCCGTGAGGTCTTGAGAATCGGCTCGAGCGCCTTGCCGGTCTGCCACCCTTCCGGGGCATACGCGCCCTGCTTTGCGATTTCCTTCTTCAGCGCTTCTGCGAATATCGGTGAGAAGTGGGGCGTTTTTACCGTTGCACTCCAATACTCTTTCACGTGATCGGCAAGTTCCGGTCGTTCGACAAGTAATCGATCGATGAGGGGCTTTAACCCTGTCTCGCTTCGTCCCCCAATCTTTTGCTTCCCCAACGCTTTGAGCGTTATCCATCCCTCAGGCGCACGCTCCATGCTATTCATTCGCTCTTGTGCCATCTGGATAAGGTCCGGCGAATAGTAGGTTGTAAATCCAGATGTTGCATAAAACTCCTTTGCATGATCTTTTTGGAGTTCGGGATTCTCTTCGAGAAGAGCATCAATAACTTTTTGAATAGTTTTCTTCGTTCTTCCGCCGAGCCTTTCCGCTCCAAGCGTTCTGATTGCCTTCCAGGCATCGGGCGCTTTTTCTTTCTTGGCGAGAAGCGCTTCGATCTGTGTAATAAAGAACGGTGAGTAGTATGTCGTCTTTCCGATATTCGAAAAATACAGCCCCGTATGTTCATCCTTCCACTCTGGATGTGATTTCAAAAGATCGTCGCATGCATTTTTTATTGTTTGCTCCGTCTTCCCCGCAAGTTTCATTCGACCGAGCGTTGCAGGCGTTTTCCATCCCTCTGGCGCATTCTCGCCCATTACAGCAAGCCGCTCGCCGATCAGTCGAATAAATTCTGGTGCATAAAATTCGGTCGGACCAGCCTTGCTCTGAAACTTCTTCACATATGTCTTACGTGATGGGTCCTCGGACAAAAGCACTCGTACGGCATCTCCTGCTACCTTACCGCTTCGACCAAAACGATCGGCAAGAGTGGTAATGCTCAACCAGTCTTCCGGAGGATCCGGCAGCGGTTCGAAAAGTTCTGCATCAATTTCCGGATTATTAATATCGATCCGAGCAAACGAAGTTCCTACTGGAGCGGCGCGCTTCAGGAAGCGTGTCACACTCCGCCCATTCATCTCTACCCCATGGACGATAACCCTCTTGAGCGCGACAAGGCCGCCCGTCACTGTTATGCATGGCGTCTCAACACCATCGATCTGGACCGTAACAAAGGTATCCGGCGGATATTCATCCTGGATAACGCGCAGGGATGGATACGGTTTGATATCAGCGACAAAAAAGGATGCGTTCGCAAGCTTAAACGCCTGATTAATAACAGAATGACGAAACTCCGGTCGCTCTACCCGTTCAGGAGCTTTCTCTGTTGGACGCTCGAGTGCACTCATAGGTTGATGATCCCGCCTCCCAGCATTTCCTGTCCCTTATAGAGCACGATGATTTGCCCGGGGGTGACTGCGCGTTGAGGCTTTGAAAATGTCGCGATGAGCCCTGGTTTCTTTTTTGAGAGCCTGCTCGATTGCAACGGTTGGCGATAGCGGATCCGCGCCGTGCACGCAAGGGGCAGTCGCGGTTGCTTTCCTGCAATCCAGTTCATTTCCGTGACTGCAAGCTCGCGTGTGTAGAGTGCCGGATTCTTCTCGCCTGGTGCGACATACACGATGTTCTTTTTCATGTCCTTACCCACGACATACATCGCCTGGCCGCCGCCGGGAAACCCGAGTCCGTGCCGCTGCCCGATCGTGTAGTAGCCGGCACCCTGATGCGTTCCGACGCGCGCACCATCGAGTGTCATGAGCGGGCCGGGCTTCATCCTTATTTTACCCTTCAAAAATTCTAACATGGCAATCTCACCGACAAAACAGACGCCCTGACTGTCTTTTTTATCGGCATTGGGAAGCTTGAATTTCTTTGCGAGCGCGCGCACCTCGGGCTTTGTAAGGTCGCCGACAGGAAACATGCAATGCGCGAGCTGCTCCTGAGTGAGACCGTACAAGAAGTAGCTTTGGTCCTTATTCTTGTCCTTTCCCTGCAGAAGCGCAAATCGACCTTCTTTCTTCTTTACTCGGACATAATGCCCGGTTGCAATCGCATCCGCCCCTTCTTTCCGGGCCTTCTTTAAAAAATAGCCGAACTTGATGAAGGTGTTGCACATCACATCCGGGTTTGGCGTGCGACCTGCCTTGTACTCGGCGAGCATGTAACGGATCACATGGCGCTTGTACTCTTTGCGAAAATCCCAGACCTCAAAAGGAATGCCCAGATGCGCCGCAACGGCGAGCGCATCCTTCTTATCGTCCCGCTGCGTGCAGACGATCGTTTTCTCAATATCCTCGTCAAACTGCAGCATGAACACGCCAGTGACATCATGACCCTGGCTCTTGAGAAGCGCAGCACTCGCCGCCGAGTCGACCCCGCCGGAAAGCGCGACAGTTATTTTTTTCACCGTCTTCTTCATATCACCACTCTATAAAAAAACGGATTTGGCGTAAAGAAAACGCCCGGACAGTTCGTCGCCCGGGCGGTCAGGCTGGACACGTCCAGCTCAAAAACCAGGTTTCAAGAAAAACTCGAGGCTCGGCCCTCCCGTATCCCGCACATCCGAACCGTACAGCTCTTCCATTATCGTTATGAATTCGTCATCAGTTTTCGCGCGACGAACTCCAGGCAGGAAGTAGAAGATCGAACGATCGCTCTTCTCCCCGACAATAATGACCATTTTTCCGTCAAGGAATGCGGCTGCGAACCCGAAGCCAGTCTCGATATGCGCCCCGAGAAGGTCGTCGTCATACAGAACGACGAGGAGGTCTGAACTGCCGACGGCACGCAACATCGCAAGTGCTGCCTCTGCCGCTTTCTCGGGGTGGTTCTCGAAGGGCTTCGCGACGACATTCTTCGTCCAATCGTACGGTACGGTGAAGCCGTACTTCTCAAGCACCTGCTTGATTTGAGCGATGCGCTCCTCAGCCTTGTTCACCTTACCCGCAATGTACGCTGTTGACATCTGGTTCTCCTCTCTTCGGCTAGGATAGCGTGCCGCGCAGGAGGTAGCCGGGAGTGCCGTTCTCCAGCTCGCTGTCGAGGATGAAGTAGGTCGTGCCGTCAACTTCGCACTCCCAAGCGTACTGCTCGCGGTGCTCATAGATCATCAACCGCTTGCGCCCGAGCAAAATCGCGCTGCCGCTGGGCAGACTCTCGCTGCGATTCCAGGCGAGTTGGCGCGACTCGGCGTTCTCGCGCGGCAACTCGAGCAGCCGAACGGGCTGAGCGAGTACCGTGGTATTTTGCGGCGATGACATTAACTCGCACTCCTTTCATCTGGTCACTCATCCAAAGACGCTCGCAAGTATAAAAAGAAATGCAGCCTCTGTCAATGGACTAATCCCTAGACTCAAACGACATGGCACGTGCGGCACCGAGCCTCGTACTCCTCGTCGCCGACGAGCACCTGATCGCCTTCTGCCGGCGCCGGTTTTCCGCTTACCAGTCGCTGGGACATTGTGGCACGGTCGCCGCACACCATGCAGACAGCATCAAGCTTGAGTACGTCATCGGCGATTGCCATCAGATGCGGAACAACGCCGAACGGAACGCCGCGGAAGTCCATATCCAGACCCGAGAGGATCACGTGGACGCCGTTTTTGCGAAGCGTGTCGATAACATCCGCGATGCCGGGCGGGAAAAAATGCGCCTCATCGATGCCGACAACCTCTGCGCCCTGGGCTTGCGGCAAAATTTCATCCGGATGCGCAATGGGCGTTGCCGTAAAACAAATGCCGTTTCTGCTGCACAGCTCTGTCGGCTTGTCCCATCGCGTATCGATCGACGGCTTGAAAACCGCAATACGTTTCTTAGCAATCGCACTGCGCCGCAAGCGGCGCAACAGCTCCTCGCTCTTGCCCGAGAACATGCACCCGACGATTATTTCCACGCTTCCCTGCATACAAAAAATTACATTCGTCAGATCGATTATCGCGCGTGTATACCTTAACGTCAATCGCGCAGTAGGGTGAGAGTGGGCGCACTTTTGACATTCAAGCGATTTTTTGCTATAATTATATGATATTAGGTCTGGCACTATACGGAGGTGTAATGTTCGAGGTAGTCGCTAAGCTAAAGGTGGTATACCTGACCGTGGGCACTCCCACCGCGGAGGATACTAAGTTCCTCTGCGACGCCCTCGCGTCGCTTCACAATACGAATGCGGACGAAATCGCAGTCGAGACGATCAACCTGACCGGGAAGAGCTTTGAAGCCCGCGGCAAGTGCGCGCGCAAAGAGGCTGCAAAGGGGCAGTTGATCATCGCTGACATGTCGACCGGCGAGGCGTTCCGCACCTTGCGCCAGTGTCTGATCGCCGACATCCCCTACTACATCCTGCACGGCGACCGGAAGAAGCGCTCCCTTCGCCTCATCAACGGCGAGCAGGATACGACGGTCTGGCCGAAGAAGGAGCGGCAGCGCCTCGTCACACGCGAGACCTCATCGGCCACGATGACCATCAGCGAACGGAAACCGGAGCGCATTCCCTACCGCGACGACTAGGCACAGACGCACAAAGGGGCTGTCCCACAGGACGGCCCCTTTATTCACTTGGAAGACTCAAGCGCGCTTCACTCAATCTCCTCTTTTTTCTCTTTGATGAACGAGAACCACTCTTCGGTGATCTCGATGAATGCCTGGAGCGGCAGCTCGATGAGCACGTCGAAGAGAAAGACGAAGACATTGACGCGGGAGATGTTGAACGAGAGCCAGTGGCCGACTTGCACGATCGGCATGGAAAAGGTGTCCAGCAAGGTTCCGAGGAGCGTCTGGCGGGGCTTGAGAATGATCAGCTCGCGCACCTGGCGGCGCAAGGTAATCCCGAAAAACGTGATAAGAGAGAAGAACAGGAAAAAGATAATGCCGCTCATCAGGTTGAAGTTCAACTTGTGCAGCACCCAGGCGACCGCACCGAATGAAATCGCATACACGGCGAGGTAAAAAATGGTGAAAAAAACGGAGAGGACCCGGTTGCGGCGGGGATCCGAATTTTTCTTCGGGACGAAAATCTCTGCCGGCGTTTCCTTGTAGAGAATCTCTTTGACGGCCTGAACAATGGCGCGCGTATTGGCATCGCTCGGAAAAGAAACGGTAAACGCGATGGCGGCGAGAAGAAACGGCGGGAACAAGATATTGATCAAGAGCGGCACGCCGTGAATCTCGCCTGCCGTCAAGAGGTCGTAGGGCAGCTCAACGGCCAGACCTAACACCATCTTGGTTAAAAAGATATAGACAAACGCACGGATTGTGCGCGAATAGAGCCGCCGATGCTGCACGGAGTAGAGCCCCTCGCAAATACGCGTCGCCTCGCGCTCGAGGACATCCGGATCCATGATCGCTTCGGGATTGTTTTTTGCAATCGTCAAAAGCACGATAAAGGGAATCCGGTGCCGGCGGAACTCTCCCTGGAACTTTTTGTTGAGCGGATGGCGAATGAGAGCGTCGATCTTGCGCGCCACGTTCGCGTACTCCGTCGCGCGCGTGCGCGGATCAGTGCTCGTGTCGATCCACTCGGGGAAACTCTGCTTCAAGATGAAGTAGCGAAGCCGATGGATGTCGGGACGCAGGAGGATGCGGTATGCGGCAATGAACATCTGCGACTTGCGCAAACGCTCGTCCGCTTCGTCTTGAGCTTGGGGAGTCAGCGGCTCGCACTGTTCGTACATGAGGCGAACCAGCGCCTCTTCGTGATCCATGGGCGAGAGGCGCTCATCGATCGCGCAGGCAGCCATCGCGATGAGCCAGTCGGAGTCTTTGTCTGAAAGGGTTTTTTCGCGCCGAAGCGACTCGACGATTCGCAAGTAAAAGGCGAGGATCTCGGCGACCTCGGATATCGCACGGTGGCCCAGTGTATTGTTCGGAAAATACCGCGATCGCACCAGTTCGCGTACCAGTCCGTTTGCGATCTTTTCGGGCTCATCCTGCAGGATCAGCCGCCGCGAGAGGATCCGCCGGATCGCATTTTGCCGCAGAAGATGCTCGTCGGCATAATCGATGACGCTGCGGATCTTTTCGTAATAAAACGCGATCGCGCCGACCGCTTCATTGATGACGATTTTTTGCTCGTCCTCGATCTCGCGCGGCTTTTTTTTCAAGGCAGCCGCATACCGCGAAAAGCGTTCTGTGAGTGTCAGAGGCATAGAGTGGTGTATCCTGGCAGAGAATTACAAAGCCCAATCGTCGATCGGGGGGGCGGGTTTTTCCGGATTCTTGGTCGGTGCCGGAGGCTCGGGCGGCGTAACTGCCGGCGCTGATGGCGCGCGATCGGCAGTATCGCGTTCCCGACTCTCGGCCGGCTGCACTGACGGTTGGCGCCCACCGTCGCGGTGCGGCTCTTTGCCCTCCAGATTTTTCGTCGGCGAAGCGCTTGTCAGCGCGGATCGCACCGACGAAGATACGGGCGATGGCCGTTTTTTTCGCTTCCGTTTTCGCGGCGCATCTTCATCGCGTCGCGGCTCTGCAGCAAGATCGCGGAGAGAGAGCGTCTTTTCCGGTGCAGTTGCCCGAGGCGGCATCGGCACTGCACGATCAGGCGCAGCGTGCGAAAAACCCGAACGCGAGGGCGGCGGAATAACCCGCCCGACTGGAGCAAAGGGACGCTGCGGCATCGCCGCCGCCTCGGCTGCACGCCGCTCTTTTTCTTTCTGATCCATCGTCTCGGTCCAGCGCCGGATCTTATCATCGACGATCTCGCGGGCGATCGCGTATCGCTCGCGGCTGACCTTGATCACTTTGTCCAGATTGCCGGTCTTTTCCTCCTCTGACAACGGTGGCAATCCGATCGCGGAAAAAGGATCGGAGGAGACGCCATCGATCATGAGTTTGATGTAGTAATTGAACTTCGGAATATTCACAAGATCTTCTTCCGTGAATCGCGGCGTAAACTCCTTGACCAAGAAATCCGCATCCGATGCGCCAACACGAAACGCGATCATAGTGCCGACGTTGCCAAAGACCGCCGCTGAAACTTTTTCATCCAGCTGCTCGATGTACTGATGGGCGACAATAAGGTTGAGTCGGTACTTTCGCGCTTCCGACAGGATGTTGGCGAAACTCTCGGTCGCGAAATTTTGAAACTCGTCGACGTATAGGTAGAAGTCGCGGCGTGCGGCCTCGGGCATCTCGACGCGTTCCATCGCCGAGAGCTGAATTTTGGTGACAAGCATGCCGCCGAGCAAGCGACTGTTGTCCTCGCCGATCCGGCCCTTCGACAAATTCATGATCAGGATCTTTTGATTATCCATGATCTCGCGGATGTGAATCGATGACTTGACCTGGCCGACGATATTCCGAATCAGGGACGCGGACAAGAACTGACCGACCTTGTTTTGCACCGGCGCGATTGCCTCGCTCGCGTACTTGTCGTTCCAGCTCGCAAAGTCATTGACCCAGAACGCCTTTACGACCGGGTCCTGGATCTTTTCGATGACCTTTTGGCGGTAGAGTTTGTCTGAGAGCATGCGATTCACGCCCAGCATGGTGCTTCCCGGATAGTCCAGGAGCGCGAGCAAGGTGTTGTTGAGAATGTACTCCATACGCGCGCTCCACACGTCTGGCCAGATTTTTTTGAAGACGCCCATCAGGCCGGAAGAGACCAGATGCTTGTAGCGCTCCTCGACCGTCTCGAGAATATTGAACGCGACCGGATACTCCATATCCGCGGGGTTGAGATAGACCACGTCATTGATGCGGTGCGGCGGGATGTACTCCAGAATTTTTTCCGCCAAATCGCCGTGCGGATCGACAACGCCGACACCCCGGCCGTTGCGGATATCGTCGATGATCATGTTCTCAAGCACGGTTGACTTTCCCATGCCGGTTTTACCGATCAGGTACACGTGGCGCCTGCGGTCGTCTGTTTTGATGCCGAAACGGCGACGCTGGTTGCGGAACGTCGTCTCGCCGATGGCGGTAATTTCATTCTGATACAAAGACATTGCGGTTGTGTTCAGTTATACGAACGGGATATTTGAAGGCGGTTCTTGCTTGTCCGCATCTTCACCTTCGGCTGGCGGCGGGATATCGACAACAACTTTCTCCGCCGCGCGATAGACCGGCTCTTCGGAGAGCGGCAGCCGCGATGGGGGTTCGGCGCGCTTCACCTCGGCCTTACTGATCAAGGGAGCCTTGATGTCGATCATCGGAAAGTGCCAGATACTTGCGACTTCTTCAATATTCAGGATATACGTGGGTCCGCCGCCAGAGGAGCGGCCGCGATAATTCTCCCACACCTTGCGCTGGCGCACTGCAACGCGCTGCGCGACGCGAAAGTAGTTCGCCTTTGTCGCGGTGTACTTATCGACGCCGAACGCATTCATGTCCTGCGTATTGAACTGCTTGAACGAACCCATAACGCCACCGACCATGCGCTGGCGGTTCATCAGCTCTTTGGGCGCGATACAGATGACGCGCACCTTCGCGGCAAAACCAGGCTTTGAGGCCTTGATCCCGATTTGCTCCACGACCGAGCGTTCGGCCGGAGACAGGTGCTGGATTATCGACGGGGGTGCTGCCGGATCTTTTTTCGGTTCGGCGGGTTTTGCAAATGAGATGCCCAGAATCTTTTCCAACGGCCACGTTACCAGGCCGAGAACAGCGTCTGTTATTTTTTGCACACGCGACTTTGGTTTTGGCTTCTCGGGGGCGCCGATCAGTTTTTTGATCTCATTCATGCTGCGCTCCTTCCAGTCGCCGCCTGTCGGCACGAGCGGAATCTGGATAAAGATGGACTCGCCCGGCCGCAGCGTTCCCAAAAACTCAAGGAGCGACGCAAGCGGATCCTTGAACGCCTGGGAAATCTGGTCGTAAAACGCCGGATAAGTCCGGATCGGATAGACGTCGTCCTTGGAAAGGGACAGTTCCGCGCCCCACATGTCGTACGTCTCGTCCGGCCAATCCTGCGGATACTCGTTCGTATAATCAGACGCCTCGACGATTTCGGCATCCGGATACTGCGCGAACACCGCCGCTTCCAGAATGTCGCGGTACTTGACCGGAATGCGCACGTAGTACTGGATAAACCCTCCGCGGCTGATGATCTCGACAGCAAAGTTTTCCTGAAACTTGCCCTTCCAGTACTTGTCGATCAGGTTGCCGTATCCGCTGTAGAGCCCTTCAAGGTGCGCGAAGATATTCTCGACCGCTTTTGGCGTCTGCTCGGTCTGCTTTGGCACGTTGATGGCCAAGAGCACATACTGAATGCTTGCGGCATAGTTGCCCTGGATCTCATTCATCCACATCTCCCACAGTCCCCGAATGACAAACACGGCGATCAGGATCCAGCCGCCATTGATGAGAATGAACCAAAATGTTTTGAGCGGGTTTGAAAAATCAAGAGACGCGAAAAAATACAGGATATCCATACCTTCGTATATTAGCATATTTTTCGCTTATTTTCAATACAAGAAAGCCCTCGATTCCGAGGGCTTCCATATGATTTTCCGCAACGCTCCGCGTGTATTACGCGCCTTTTTTGCCGAAACGCTCATGCCATGCCATCAGAATCGGCGAGGCAAAGAAAATAGACGAGTAGGTTCCGATGCCGATACCCAGGATCAAGGCGAGCGAGAACGTTTTCAGCGACTCGCCGCCCAGCACATAAATCGCAGCGAGTACAAGCAGGACGGTAACAGACGTATTGATCGAGCGGACAATGGTCTCGTTCAACGACTTATTCATGATCTCCTCAAACGTTCCACGATATTTCAGCAAGTTCTCGCGCACGCGGTCGAAGACCACGATGGTGTCATGGACCGAAAATCCGAGAACGGTAAGAAATGCAGGGATAAAAGCGCTGGTGATCTCAACGCCTGCAAAGTGGCCCAGGGCGGCAAATACGCCAAGAACAAAAATCAGATCGTGAAGAAGCGCAACAATCGCCGCCGCGCCGTATTTCCACGAGGATACCGGATAGGACACCTTGCGGAATGTGATCGAGATGTACAGGAGGATCATGCACAGTGCAAAGATCAGTCCCCAAAACGACTTCGTTTTCAGCTCCTCCCCAATCACCGGTCCGATCGACTCGAACGACTCCTCGGTAAGCGCCGGGTCATCGGCGCGCAGCGACTGAAGGATCTTCTGGTGTGTCTCCTCGGAAAGCGTCTTTGCGCGAATCAAAACGCCTTTCTCCCCTGCAAACGAGATCTCGTATTCTGCCAACCCCGCCTCGACGAGACGCGCGCCGATCGCGCCGGTATCCGGACGCGTTTGCGCATACTCGACTGACAACTGGCTGCCGCCGGTGAAGTCGATGCCCAGCCGAAGCCCCCACAGGGACAAGCTCACGATACCGGCAGCCATCAGTGCAACCGAGATGGTCAGCCAGATATTTCTTTTTTGAATGATATTGGTCATATGTATCTTTTCCTGAACAACTATGAGGCGCGGGGCTGAGCCGGCTCTGCATTCTCTCCCGCGGATTTTGCCGGCGCCATCCACAGCGCGCGGGGGATCTTTTTCCATCCCGCGAAGAACTTCAGGAATATGCGCGTCAGCGAAATTGCGGAGAACATGCTGACCAGAATGCCGATGGCAAGCGTCAGGGCGAATCCCTTGATCAGGCTAGCCGAAAACCAGAAGAGAATGGCGCACGTGATCAGCGACGCGACATTACTGTCCCGAATCGAGGTCCAGGCGCGCCGGAAGCCGTCCCTCAGGCTCGCATCAAGGCCCTTGCCGCTGCGAAGCTCTTCTTTCATGCGCTCGAAGATAAGAACGTTAGCATCCACCGCCATACCGATCGAAAGAATGAATCCCGCAATGCCCGCAAGCGTCAGTGTCACCGGCCAGATCTTGAAAATCGAGAGCACGATCGCGGTATAGATAAGCAGTGCGCATACCGCCAGGAGGCCCGGCAGCCGGTAAAAGAAAATCATGAAAATCACCACGAGCAAAAAGCCGAACAAGCCGGCGTACAGGCTCTTTTCCAGCGACTCGGCGCCGAGCGTCGGGCCGATCGTCTGCTGGCTGACCAGCGTGATGGGTACGGGAAGAGCGCCGGTATTGAGGCGCTGCGCAAGAAGCTTTGCTTCCTGAAGCGTGAAGTCCCCTTGAATGACTGCCCGGCCGTCGGTAATCGCCTGGTTCACTCGCGGCACGCTGATCGGCTGACCATCCAAAAGCACGGCAACCGGTTTTTCGATATTGCGCTTGGTGATCTCGGCAAAGAGCTTTTTCCCTTCGTCATTGAACTCGAGGCCGACTTCCGGCAGGCGGGTCAGCTGGTTTGACTCGACATACGCGCGTTTCAGCTGTTTGCCGGTAAGCCCCGTATCCTTCCACATGCCACCATCGGCGGGAAGATAGTCGCTCTCCGATTGCGCGCGGACCAAAATGCGGGCGATCGAGTACTCGTTCAACGGGCGCGCATCGGTACGATGAATCACATGGTACCCGAACTCAGTCTCGACCGGTGCGGAAATGTCTCCATTTTTCAAGGCGTATGCGGCCTCCTCAAATGGCGGCACGAGCATGCCTTTCGAGATCCAGCCCAGACTCCCCCCGGATCCCTTGCTTCCGGAATCCGTTGAGTACTCCTTCGCAAGTTCCCCAAAATTCTGCGGTGTCGCTTTCTGGCGCACTTCTTCGATTTTCTTTCGCGCGTCTTCTTTGGAAAGCTCCGATTCGCAGCGCGAAGCGCCCTGATAACAGATCAGGATGTGGCTGAGCGCAAGCTCTTCGCCGCTCGTGCGCGTATCCAGGAGTTTCACGACGTTGTACCCCTCGGTGTTTTTTACCGGAGACGGCGCGATCTCTCCTTTTTTCAAGCTCTTGGCACTCTCCAAAAGTTCGGAGAGCGGCACGTCCGCTGTTTGGGATGAGATCCAGCCGAGCTCGCCGCCCTTTTGGCTCGTTGCCAAGTCTTCGGAGCGATTTTTCGCAAGATCGACAAAATTGGCGCCGCTCGCACGAGCGTCTTTCAGGATCGCCTCCGCTTTTGCGCGCGCCGCGGCATTGTTTTTTTCAAGTTCTTTTTTCTGCTCGGGCGTCAACTCGGTGATCCGCTCTTCGGGCGGCATCTCTTCTTTAAATTCAAGCAGCGGCGTCTCGCCGATCATACGGATAGCACTCGCCGTGTCCTGGACCCCGGCAAGCTCGACTGCGACGCGATACGAATCGCCCGTTTTCACGGTGCGGACAATAGGTTCTGCAACGCCAAAGGCGTTCACGCGGCGCTCGATAACGTCGCGCACCCCTTCGACAGCGGCCGTCTGCTCGCTCGGTGCGACTTTCGACAGATCCGTATCATACACCAGATGCGTCCCGCCTCTCAGATCAAGGCCGAGACGGAACGAGTCGGGAATGGCGGTAAAAGAAATCTGAGGAACCACATCTGCCGGCAGGCCCCATGACTGAAGAGTGGCATTGATCGGCTCGCGATAATGATTGAGCGCGTCAGTGCCTGAATAAAAGGCGGTGAAGGCAAAAAGAACGGCGATGCCCAGCATCGTCCAGCGCAACTTGCCGCGCGGCGAGGGGGCGAAAATCTTTCTTAATATATTCATACAACGTGGAACGCGAAGAGGAAAATTGCAATAAAAACGGGCTCCAAACAAACTAGAAATTGAGTATATCCAAAAACAAAAAAAAGGCAATGCCTTTTTCTTGTAATAAGGAGGGTTTAAGGCTGTTACGCCGCCTGCAGTCGTCCGTAGAGGGCGAGCGTCTGGGGAAACACCCTATCCGCGTCGTAATGCTTTTTGATGTGTTCGGCGCTTGCACTCGCGAGCTCTCTGTGTGGCAGACTCAGTGCCGCCTCCATGGCAGCGCTCAGACCGTCTACATCCCCCGATGGGAACGTGATACTGTCGTGCGGCAATGCCTCGATATTTTCACTGATATCAGATGCGATGACGGGCGTGCCGTAGCTCATCGCCTCGAGTAGCGTATAGGAAAGCCCTTCGCTTTCGGATGCGTGGACGAACAGCCGCGCATTGCTGTACAGCGCGGCAAGCGCTTCTCCGCTCTGTTCGCCGAGAAAAAGAATGCGATCATTGCCTGCCGCACGCTGCTTCAAGTCCGCGACATACCCGTCGGTATAGCTCTGTGCGCCGACAATCGCCAGTTTCGGCAGTGAGCCGCTTCTTGCGCATGCGCGATTGTACGCATCGATAATGGTATGGATGCCCTTGTGCGGCACGAGACGGGAGACCGAAAGAATATAGGAGTCCTTCTCAAGGCCAAAATGCTGAATTGCCTGCGCGGGGCGAGGCGACGGCAGAGCAACGGCGTTTGGAATATAGGTCGCGACTCGGCCGTAGCGTTCGCGCACGTACGCGGCAAGGGTGCGGGAGACGACGATCGTCTCGTGCGTGGTCGTGCAGGCAAAAATCTCGCCGAGGCGAAAAACAAGGCGTGCAAGAGCTCCCCACTTTTTATGGAAATAGTCCTGGCAGTGAAAGGTCGCAAGCACCTTCGCGCGCGGCGCGAAGATCCGCGGGATCCATGCCCAGATCGACGGCCCGATGCCGTGAAAATGAAAAATGTCCGGACGGATGACGACGAGCGCATGCAGCGTCGCGGCAAGCGTGTGGATCGGCGTCTCGAGGTGCTTACTGCGCAGCGTCGGCAGCATGACGCACTGCACGCCCTCGAAGCGTTCGGTAGCGCGCGGCGCGACATAGAACTTCCGGCAATAGGCAAAAACCTCGTGCCCGGCCGAAGCCAGGCGCGTTGCCAGATCTTCCACGTGCCGCTCCACTCCTCCGGAGCGCGCCGGGATCCCCTTTTGCCCGATCATCGCTATACGCATAAAGCTCGTCATTGAAGACCTTTAGTATAGCGGATGAGCTGAATTTGTCAATGGTTTGGGGTAGCGCTGGAAAGAACCTTTTCGTATATATTCATGAGCTTTTCGTAAAAATTTTCCGGCGCGTAGACAGACTGGACGTGTGCGCGAGCGGCCATTCCGTGAAGACGAAGCGCCTCAGGGTCACTCAACGCCTCATTCAGTGTGCGAGAAAGGTCGTGCGCATCGCCGGCCCGGAAGAAAAAGGCGACCTTCGACGGGAATAACTCGGGCAGCGCGCCAATGTCTGCAAGAAGCACCGCCTTCCCGCACGCGGCAGCCTCGAGGGCCGTGTAGCCGAATACCTCGTACCACTCGGACGGGACCACGATCAGCGCTGCGTTTCGCATGAGGGAGAGGATCTCTTCGTGCGACTTGAAACCAAGGAACGAGACGCGATCGACAACGCCGCACTCGGCGGCCTGCCGCTTCAGCCGCTCCTCTTCCGGACCCGAGCCGGCGATCAGAAGCGGTGCGGACACGTCCTTCATCGCCGCAATCAGAGTGGACACGCCCTTCTCTTCCGATAGTCTGCCGGCGTACAGCACATACTCGCCCGACTCGAACGAGGGCTCGATTGCCGAAGCATCGATCGAGTGCGGAATCACCCTTATGCGTTCCGCGGGCATCCCGAATTCCGTCAGTTTGTTTTTTACGAATTCGGATGGCGCGATCCAGTGCGAGATGACGTTCCGATAGATTCCCGACCAGCGGTGCAGATACATCTCGATGCAGTCAACCAGCCCCTTAAGTACCGATCCCTGAATCGAGCGATTGAACGCATCTCGGTAAAACTTCCCCCCCTTGCAGGACTCATCGATGCGTCCGTGAGTAAAAAGTTTGTAATTGGGACAGATCAACTTGTAATCGTGCACGGTGTGCACGACAGGGATATTCCGTTTTCGCGCCGCGTGCAAAATCGAGGGCGAGATCTGATGATAGATGTTATGAATGTGCACAATGTCGGGTTGAGCGTCTCTAAGCAGCACTCCGAACTTCCGTTTTGCCTCAAAGGAATAGAGCATGGTAAAAAAGCCCTTGAGCGCTGACAGCGGTTTTCCAGCCACTGCACGGAATGTTCCCGCATACCGGAACTGCGTCGGCGAGACGAAATATTTTGCGTACGGTGTCTCGTCAGTCTGCGGCCACGCAACGGAAAACGGGATGACCTCATGTCCGTGCGCTTCCAGAATCCTTTTCATGTCAAAAAAAGACGTCGTGGATCCGTCGCGCTGGTAGTAGTACTTGTTGACGAGAATGATTTTCATGCGATATGCGCCTTCAACCGCTCGTGTTCGACAAGGATTAATCCGCCGATGAGCCAGAAGTAAAACGCGAGCGTTCTCACTTCAAGGTATGTCGCCAAAAACGCCTGAAAAGATATAGCCGCAATGACTCCCAAATACCCGAGAGCGAATGCGCGATAAAACTCGTCCGACGAATGACGGAAGACAAAGAGTGCGGCGCAGCCGAGATATACGATGAGCGCGATATACAGTGCGAGTCCCAGCGTGCCGATCTCGCCCCAGAGCGAGAACCAGTTGTTGTCGATGTGGCCCTGGTATCCATGAATGCCGAACGGAAGACCGTGCGCTTCATATTGCACGACATAGTGCAGGGCAGCAGCAGCGCCCGCGCCGTAGCTTCCGGGACCGACTCCCAAAATAGGTGATGCTGCAACGACTGACAGCGGTGTATGAACGATAAAGTACGCGCGTCCCATGGCGGTATACTCGCCCTTCCACCGCTCCAGCGAAAATGCCTCAAAGAACCGGTGAACAATCGTTTGATTCGGAATGTCGATCAGGAAGGCGCTTGTTGCGACGGAGAAAAAGATATACGCCCCAGCAAGTCCGGCAACGCTCATGCTGCCCCAGAGAATCCGCTTGTCGCGCATAAACACATACCCGATGACAAACGCAGACAACAGCAGTCCAAACCACGATGCGCGCGAGTAGGTCAAAAGAAACGCCGGCAGTGCAGCAGCAAACAGAAGCAACAAATACACGTGATCATGGCGATGTCGCCACTGGTACAAGAAGCCGATGATCAATGTAAGGACAAGTGCGGCAAAGGTCCCCAGCTGGTCATAGCGCCCCATCGTGCCAAAGACCCGCTGCCCCGACTCCCAAAACTGTTCCGTGCCGCCCGTCAGCTGAATGTCTCCGAATATCTTTCGGTCCGACGGAATCAACAGCTGATCCAACGGCGCGCCGATTCCCGCCTGAAGAATCCCCAGAGCGCCCTGAAACAGCAAGACACCAAAAAGAATTCCCAAAAGGGCGCGGGAAAAGCGTTCGTGAAGCTGCAACGCAACAGCGATAAACGCGACGAGTATGAAACGCACGATCTGTCGAATGCCCAAGACAGCTACCTCGGCAGGCGTCTGATTGAAAAGTGCGGAAGCGACTGCAACGCCGAGAAGCGCGAGAAAGAGCAGTCCGAACACGCGAGGAATTCTTTTCCAATGGAAAAGCGCATACGCCGCCAGAGAATAAAGGATGACCTCGGGCGCATACCGAACAAAGACGTACAGCGAGTCCGGGACGAATTTCAAGAAAAACGGCTCAAACGGGAAGTATGCCGCAAGTCCAAGAAGAAGGAAGTGTGGCACAAGCGAGAGTCGATTGGAAAAATTTTGAAACATACCTCAACACAGGAAGCTAAGAAGCTACTAACAGTCTGCCTCATCTTTGAGATCTCTGCAAAAGTCCACTTCGATGATGTTTGTTCCAGAATCGAGCGAGCCGCCGCAGGGTCGACGAAGCTGTATCCGTAGCGATACAGTGAGGAGACACTGCGAGTGGCGCAGCCGATTCTGGGGCAAACAGCGCGGAGGGGACTTTTGTAGAGATCTCGAGTATAAATGAGAAGGCGCCCCGTCCCGAAGAGGGAGGGGCGCCCGAATGTGCGCTTGGCTACTGGTTCCAGGTGATCCCGCCGGAGCTGGTGGAGCCGGAGGACGAGGAACCGGAGGCCGCGGGCGAGGCCGGCAGCTCGAGGGTGTTCGTGGACTGGGTCGCCGTGAGCGTGGGAATCTCGATGCTGGTCGAGCCAGTCGCGATCGTGTCGAGCACGTTGACCGAGCCCGTGGAGTGCCCGGTGGCGACGGTGATCGACTTGGTCGAGCCGTTGGACAGAGTCACGACGAAGGTCTCGAATCCGGTCAGCCCGGTCACGACGTTCTGGGACTTGCCCGAAACGGTGGTCATCGGAACATCCACCGACTTCGAGCCGACCGCGAGCGTCTTGTCGTTGAAGGAGACGGGAGACGTGCTGCCGGTCGAACCCGACGACGACTTCTCCCCGTCCTTCGACGGTACAGCCTCGCTCTTCCGCAGGAGGTACTTGCTCTCCTTCTGGAAGACCGTGACCACGAGCTTTGAGTTGGCCGAGAGACCCTCGAGGGTCGCGGTCGCCATGCCGAGCGTCACGTAGGGATTGGCCGGAAGCATGTCAGCGGACCGGGTTTCGGAGACGGACGCCGCCGTTCCGGTCACCGCGGCCGAGATGACCACGCTGCCGGACTTGGGGAGATCCGTGACCCCGCTCAGGTCCACCTGCACCGCCAGCCCCTTGGACAGGTAGTAGGGCTTGACGCTCAACTTGTCCGAGGACTCGGTCTTGACCTCGAGGGTCGCGACCTCCTGGCTGGGCCCGAAGGGGCAGCCGGTGAGCAGAACGAGCATCCCCGCCAGGGCGAGGACGCGGAAGGAGCCGAACAGCGGCTTCTTCATTGATGTACCTCCTTCACACCCTGGGGATCCAGGGACGCGCGTCTGATATGCGCTGCCAACAGGCGAAACGCTGGGCACTATTATTGCACGTAATGACGAGTTTGTCAAGACTCTTGAACACATCAGTGATACAGAAGAGCTTAACTATACGAAAACCGACCCCAAACCCTTGACAGATGAGGCATTTTTTGATAGTATTAAGCGGTCGCATATCTTCTGCCGAAGAGCAGAAATAGGGCGATTGAAGCTTGAAAATCAAACAAAATTTGGTTCAGATGTCTTCGGAACGTCTGAAACCGCATACCACGGGGAATCCCCGCCACTGGCTGGTGGCGTTCGACGAAAGGAGTTACTCCATGTTCATCCGTAAGACGTTCGCCAGCCTGCTGGCCGTCCTCGGTATCCTCTGCGCAGCGGCTCCGGCGGATGCGCACGGCAAGTCCACGGCCCCCGCCATTGTCAACGACCACGTCATCGTCCTGCCAAACGGCAAGACGGTCTTCGTGGGCGACTTCAACGCCGGGATCCACAAGATCGACACTCTCGAGTACGGTAAGGACGACAGCGTGGTCAGGTTCACGGGCGTTCGCACCTGCATCGGCAACGAGATCGAAGTGGCAGCGAATCTCTCCGGGATGACCTTCACGACCGCGTCCGGCAACGGATACGAGGTCGTGAAGAAGAAGTCCTCGGCCACGAAGCTGACGCTGAAGAACATCGGCGCAGCCGCTGCGGACTTCGACGTCGTCCTCAAGGCCGACGGCCGGCTTGCTGGCAAGCACGTCTGGCTCACGGCCAGGAACGTCTCGACCAACTGCAAGAACGAAACGGTCAAGGCGTGGACCCGCGTGATCCAGGTCACCGAGCCGTGGTTCCAACCGCGGTTCGGGGGCCAGCTCTGGGTCAACAACTACGACCAGAGCGCCTGGGCATCCTCGCCCACAGCGTCCTCGTCGCACCTGACCCAGGACGTCCTCGCACTCGCAAGAATGCACGTCACGGGCGGGTTCGCTCTTCTCGGCGGCGCAGCCGTCGGGCGGACGACCCACAAGTCCGATCCGAACTTCTCGGACCGGACCCTCCCGTGGACCACCCCCGGCTTCGCGGCGCTGTCGCTCCTGTTCGGTGTCGAGCATGACTATCGGAGCGGTTGGTTCGCCAACCGGCTCCAGCTCATGGGCGGCCCGAACATATCATTGAACGACAGCTTCCTCCTCGGCACCAAGCGGCCGACGGAGGGCGTGCCGCCACTCAACTTCCTGGCCAGGAGTCGCACCCAGCTCGGCCTGGTGAAGTGGTCCAACCACTTCGCCAACGACGGAGGGCGGGCGTTCTACAACACGGATGCCTACATTCCACTCCTCCACTTGGACAAGGAGCGGTTGAATACCCTTGGGGCCTACCTCGGGTACAACTACAACATCTCCTTCCAGGAGCGGGACATCCACGGCCGTGCCGGTACGGTCGCCACGCAGTGGCTCGGCGGCGCCATGTACAATGGCAACGCCGGCAATGGGCTCGGCAACTACTTCCTGAAGCTCGGCGGCGGGTTCGCGAATCAGGCCGTCAACCTTCAGATCCAGGGCGGCATCTCCATTATGGACTCGGATCTGGATCCGGAGTCTCTGGCGGACGTCGCGCGGAAATTGACCGTACAGCCGCATTCGGATCTCGATCCGAAGTCCTTGGCAGACATGCGGCAATTGGCCGGAAAGGAGACCAAGTGAGGAAGTACCTCCCCTACGTAGTTGGTGCAGTCCTCGCCGGCTGCACCGGATACCCGACCTCCCCTCGGTACCAGGGCCCTACCGCGTCGGCCGGAGCTTTGGCTCCTGCGTCGACCTCGACGGGGAACCTCGCTCCCACGGCCGCATCCGGCGGCTGCGGGACACCGGCAACTGCGACAGCGCCGTCAGCACCGGCCAACGACGGCATCCGGTGGAACCAGACCGTGAGCCAAGACTGCGTCCAGCAGTCCAGCCCATCGTCTCCCGCCGCGACGGCCAGCGCCCCGGCGCAGAGCTCGCAGCCAGCGAGCACTGCAACCGGAAACGCGATCGACCCTGCGTCGGTTACAACCACAGTCGGCGGCAGCTCGCAGCCAGCGAGCACGACGACCGGACAGCAACCGACCACGTCGACGCAACCGGCGCAGGTCGCCCGGCCTCGGGTACAGTTGGTCGGGACTCGACTCGAGTTCGAGTTCCCGCTCAACAATGTCCCGGGGTTGGTCGGCACGGAGGTGCAGCAGCTCCTCCAGCCGGCCAGCACCCAGGTGTACCTCGGGTCTGACCGACTCGGTTACATTACGGATTCGCCGACGCCACGCGGCCGGTCCTGCGGAGCGCTCACTCAGCGCAGCCCGCAGATCAACATCGCCGGCACACTCCTTCCCGGACCGCTGGTCTGGTACGCCTCCTGCGACAGTGCCGGCACCGGCGACGGGGGAAACATCCTCTTCCGATGGGACTACCCGCGGTCATCCGACCGCTGGGGGTACATCGAGGGGATGGACTTCGGGCCAGGCGTCGGATGGCGCTTCGACCCGAATCCCGCCTGCCCCCGCTGCAGGCAACTCATCTGGTGATCTTTAAAGACCCGCCGTGCATCCAGCACGCGCGGGTCTTCTTTCTTTCTAGAAATTTTCCTAGAGACAGAGGGGGCATTCCTTCAGACGCCGCCCGCAGCCGGCGGGCATGGTTTTTCGAGTGAAGCGAGAAAATTGCCGGCGAGGATAGAGGCGGATTCTCGCAGGGAATCGCCGTGCGGCTGAAGGAATGCCCCTCTGTCGACCGTCTACACCTCGTCAACGTGCCAGTGCTGCAAAGTATCGTAATCCGTAAATCGAAATATCGCATGCACCTTTTTGCCACCGAGGACGGCCGGCAGCCAGTGGGGATCATCCAGCCACATCGAGTCGAACGGCACGGCATCTGCATCGAACCACTGGGGACGCATCTCTTCTGATTCTGCCGGCTCGCCCTCGTATTCGGTAATACGGAACACGAAGACCTCCATTTCCAATCGCTCATGTTCATAGAAAAAGCGCAGAACTCCCACCTCTTCACTTGCGCGCGCGGTAATGCCCGCCTCTTCCGATAACTCGCGCATTGCCGCATCGCGGATACTCTCCCCGCCCTCCACCTTGCCGCCAAAACCATTCCACTTGCCTGCGCCGAATCCCCGCTTCTTCATTCCTAACAGCACCCGCGCGCCATCCATTACAAGACACATCGTCAGAATTTTCTTGTGCCATCCGACAGAACTCGAATCACCAATCGACTGCACTGCTGTGCGAAGCGACCTCTCATACTCGCCAAGCGCATGCCGTTTGTGGCCCTCGAGCAGCCAGGAGCTCGACTGCACCTTGCCGCCCTGACCGACGCCAAATACCATCTCCGCGCCGATCTCATTGCAGACAGGCACCTCGGGGATATTGTCATGCGTACGGTCCCCGCCGTTGCAAAATATATCCGGCCGCACGGCCCGCAGCGCCTCACAGACGCTGTAGTCGCTTGTATCCGGAGTATGTTTAGTAAGCACGACCTCGTCCACCTCTTTCAACGCGGCAAGCACTTCCGCCCGCTCGTGTTCGGGCATGAAAACGAAACCCTTTTTCATGCGGAGCCAGTTGTCGTTATTCAAAATGACGACCAGCTTGTCGCCAAATTTTTTCGCTTCTTTGATATACCGTATGTGTCCGGCATGGATAGGATCGAATCCGCCGCTTACCGCTACAACGCGCATAGACTATTGATGAATCTTTTAATCTTTGCTAGTACTTTACAGTGCGGGGAAAGGAGGGGCAAGGATGGACGCATATCATCCCCTGTTTTGCATCGTTGGCGCATCGGGAAGCGGAAAAACAACGCTGATCACGTCTCTTGTCCAACGGCATCCGCAACTCCTCGAGATCGTTCCTTCTACAACGACGCGGAGAAAAAAACCCGAGGAGGAGGTGCGCATGTTCAAAAAGTTCTACCGCCGCATACATCGGCATAGCACCTTTGAGGAACGACTCGAGCAAGGGGACTTCATCGGCGCAGACCAGTACGCCGGCGAGTGGTACGGCACCAACCGGTACACGCTCCTCCGGATTCTTCACCACCGGAGCGGCGTTATCGCGGTAACGGAGAAGGGCGCAGAAGCGCTCCGCGTGGAAGGGGTCACACGGGAATTTCAAGTCTGCGTCATCGAAATCCTGCCGGACGGCTCTGATACAAGCGGCATTTCCCAAGAGCGGCAGAACGCCGACCGCGCGCGTCGCGGCACGGTGCTGGCAGACCACGTGATCGTCAACTCGTTTGCAGAAGACGGGCTCGATCACGCACTCTCGCAACTTGAAAAAATAGTTCTCGCAAACCTTGCATAAAGCCAGGGCTCACGCAGTCCCTGGCTTTGTTATTTTAAAACGTCCGCGGAGGGCAAAGCGCACACTCCGCGGACCGAAAGAGCTACTAGGCCTCCCTGTGCCTCAAAGCTTCAAACAACTCGTCTTCAAGCTTGAAGGTCTCGACGAGACGCTTGGCCGTGGTGTAGCGAGCTGCTTGCCGCTTATACCACTCCTCAGCAACCTCGCCCAAACGATCGAATATCTCCTTCATGCCGATCGAGCGCACTTGCGAGTCGGGTGCCTTCAGTTCGCTGAAGAGACTCGCAAGTTTCGTCTCCTGAATGAGAACATTGGTGGCCCGCTCGATCCACGACCCGCTCGAACCGCCCGGCCGGTATTTGTCGAACTGAATGATCACCCGAATCCACTCGGCTTTCTGGGTCAGAAAGAGGATCTCGCGGCTGCCGCTCTCGTCGATTCGGCAATGGCAGAAGACAAGCGGCATCGCGATACCCGTCGTGGTGAAGATTGTCCGCTTGCTCAGGTTTCTTACCTCAGGCTCGCTTGAATTCAGCGAGTGCCCCATCCCGAATTCCTCAGACTCCAGTCGGTAGTCGCCGAGACGCGGAAGTCGCATTTCCGCAAGCCGCGGCTTCAAAGCGCGGCGGCGAGTCTCGATGAGAGCATCCCATTCCTCCGAAGTCCGGGGACGTTTGGCGCAAATCAATTTGGCGCCTTCGGACAACAGTTCCATTTCGACCTCCTTCAACGCGGGGAATGCCCCTTGCCATTCGCCTCAGGGAACGCCCATCGGCGAAGGTGATCGTATCTCTTTTTAAAAAGAGTATCAAGGGTTTTTGACTGCTGTGTAAATGCCGAGGCAGCGCTTGGGGCACTAGGTTAATGGATACTTCTTTGTTGCACCACTGATCATACTGCAAAACTCATCTATTTCGGTAGCATACTCCCTCAGAAATACTCGAAGGTCATTCGAAAATGCATCGGGAAACTTTTCCATCTCAGATGAAAGGTCGTTCAAAGTATACCACAATACACCTTGCGCTTCGCCGTCTGCCGGCTTAACACTGCCATCGTAGAGACCAAAGTAGACATGGGTCTTATTTGCGATTTCAACTGTTTCGTCGCCAAACACTTTTTTGAGATAAAATATTTTACTCTGGATGTGCTTCACAATGGCAATAGTCTGCAGGTAATTTTGCAAGAGATCAAATGCCTTTCTAAAGTCTTCTGTTGACTTCATGACAATGGAGGGAGTCTGCAGCTCCTGCACTGTTTCAACCATTACGGTAAAATCTGGCGCATCCCCGTAGCGGATATGACCACCCATAGACTTGTCAATCAACCCTGGATTATGGGCTTTATGGTAATTCCTCTTCTGAAGCAGGAGCTCCTTCCTTGTGTTGAAAATAAAGATTGCAACAATATCAGCGGCCCGTGTTGGCTTTTGTGCATTCCGATAGGCGCTGATCTGTTCAGCATAGAACTCATCACGATCCATCGGTATTGCCGAATCAGGATTGTTTAGGAAGTATGTATTAATTATCTCTTGCATAGCGTCTGAATGTATTCTTGGGCACTATTTTTATGCACCATAACAGCGATTGAAGTCCTAGCTTAATAGAGTAGATCGCTCCTATAGTATTTCTGTATCGTAACTCATAGTTCTCCGCGCCGTGACAGCGGCCGAAGTGATATTTTTATGAGGTGCTACTTAGCTTAATTTCTTCCGCAAGTCGCATCAGCTCCGACATATCAGCCTGCGGACCTAATTGAGTGGATACATAACCCTCGTACCTCTCGAAAAACACCTGATCTTTCACCCACATCTCCTGAAATTTTCCCTTAATGCCATGAAGTGGATACAACTTAATATGTGCGTCATTTACACTCATTCCCTCCATGACCATTGCCACCCTAGAAATCTGCAGTCCCTTTTCAATCATCTTCGCTACAGATTGTGAAGTAAACATAAAATCCGAATATACATCCTTCGGTAAGTCAAATGCATAGGAATCATAATGTACTTTTGGAAGTACAAGCGTCATCCCTCTCGTGTTTGGATTCACGTCTAATATTGCTAGGAATTTTTCATCTTCCCAAATTCTAGTAGATTCAATTTCCCCAGCTACAATTTTGCAAAAAATACAATTCCGCATAACATTTCACTATTTATTATGACAACGTTTGAAGTGCAATTTTATGTATGCATGCGGCACTCATTCCTTAAAGCGCTCGGGATCATGTTCGATATCTGGACGATTTGAAAGTTTATGTCGTCGACTTTTGATCCATGATACAAAGTTCTTTGCATATTACCTACGCGCCGCGACAACGCTTGTAGTGTTAATTTAACGGATATTTTAATCTGCGTATTACGGGATATATAATTGAATGGCAGCTTCTCTCATCTAGATCCTCGAGGGGCTTCCATTCAATCTTACTGATCTCGTCGCCGTCATACGTATTGATGACTTCGATATCTTGCTCTGGCCAGAGAAGTTCCGCAAGGTATACCATAATTACGGAGTGATAGAACTTTTTTTCGTAACGGTGATAGAAGTTACTTTCGCTTACATGAAATGGCGTGTCAGACAACGTAATCGAATATCCCGTCTCCTCATAAACCTCTCGCTTAATCCCCTCTGCAATACTCTCGCCTTCATCCACGCCACCACCTGGCAATTCCCATAATATGTTCCACGTTGGAACAACCATGAGGACCTTATCACATTCTGATCGGACAAGACCATATCCCGAGATTCTCCAATAGACTCTTTCCCCTTGAGGAAGTTGGTAGGGCTGACCATTCGCGTCAAGAAAAACGTTGAGGGGATTAGAATTATTTTGCACATTATGCTCAATGGCACTTTTTGAAGTGCTATCTAAATGGATTATTCGCCTTCATCGTCTTCCTCGCATTCGGGACGCATATCCTCCAAATCGCCAAATATATCTCTTGCCACTTCAAAAGCATCTTGATCTTTTGCGGCAAACCATATCCAAGAGGACGCTCCTTCCATAGAATCGCACGATACCAAAAGATCATCCGTGAAGTAAAAACGAGTCGGGTCCCCAGGCCATTTCCAATCCGCAACAGGCAACAGATGCAGATTTGTTTTCATTCGCTGTAGCACATCCTCGGCAACCGAACCGTTACCCCCGATTTCGGACCCAAAGATCGTCTCTAAAAAATTCATCGGGAAAAGAAATTCTGTAAAATTTTTGTGTTGGGCTATCCACTCGCTTGTTTGATATTCTTTCTGTATATAAACAGGAGGATCATCCTGATTCAACTCTGAGGACTTAAACGCCCAAGCCGAGCACCATTGATTCTCAGCATAAAAAATAAGCATTTCATTTTCAACGTGAAGCTCAGATGGGGAAAGAAAATGATTTTGAACAATGATGCTATCAACATGCACTGGTTCAACAATCTCCATTGTCTGCGGGTTTAGACCTCGGTGTCGTATACTTCTATCGACCAGCTTATTGCCGTACATCACGTACCATTTCTTTAAATACAACGGTAGACTTAAGCCAAGTCTTGCCTCCGCTTCTTCTATTTTCTGCGAAGCAATTCCATCATCATCTGTTCGCTCATCATGCCACTCTTCAATAAATTCATTGATCAGGTTAAACCGTTCTTCTGAAGAATACCCGGATAATGGTTTCTTTAATTTTTCGTAGATGGGCATAGGTCTATACGCCATGACACTTTTTGAAGTACTGCTTATTGGGACAAAAATTCTTTCAACTTTATTAGTGCAATTTTTCTCATACTAATCTCATTCTTTTGCTTTTGTGACATTTCTGCAAAAGTACGTTCATATCCGAGGGGCTGAAAGATTGGATCCCAGCCAAAGCTCGCCTCGCCACGAGGCGCTACAACATACCCATGAAGCTCGCCCTCAAAAAAATATATCTCGTCACAACTCTTTGCATATCCGATACATGTCTTGGCTACTACAGCATTGTCTCCATATTTTTTGACGAGCCGCGCTAATCCTTCGTTACCGATCGCTGCGAGAAACCACTTAACGAGAGGGCCGGGGAGACCATTGAGGCAAGCGAGATATAGCGAGGTATCTTCTACAATAAATTCACCGTCCGTGTATTCAAATGCAGATATCAGTTTTTGACGAATTATTTTCTGAGGATCTATTTCCTGTATCTCAGGTAGATCTATTTGCAATTGTTTAAGGTCACCGAGAATACTGTTCGCTTCCTGAAATTTATTCACGTTACCTGTTACAAAATATAACATATTCACGCACCGTGACACTTTTTGAAGTGCTAGCTTAATGGATACTAATGAAGATCATTCCTGAAACCGGCACTCGACCTACCCGAAGAGTAACAAGCGAACTAAAGGTTACTACCTCGTGCACATATCATTTGCTCAACAATATTTCTAAAGAATCTTTTACTTAGGGACTCTTCAAATAAATGACGACTGCCGTCATGTCATCTTCCTTTTGTCGACAGTGATCGATGTTATTAGCTCTTTCATAAGCAGCCGATATAAGCATCCTAGAGCACAATTTTGGATCACTGGCAGCCGATAAAATTATTTGCTCGATTTCCTTATGAGTGAGGTTATCGTGGATTCCATCTGTTGTTAAGAGAACGCCTTCGCCATCATCAAGCTCAAGTATGTATATATGTGGCTGAATGTATCCTTTTGCCCCATCATTATAGCCGCGATATCCCAAGTATTGAGTCAGCCTATTTCTCTGATTAAATGCATCAAAAAGCAAATCATCGTCCTCAAGCTCCTCGTAGTCTTCAACGTTTGCCAGCAACTTTTGCAGATCGAGCTTACTCACTCCCTCTGCAGGAAAGGGTGAATCATCGAGGGTAACCATTGTAAGAGAGGAACAATTCTTCTCTATCTTATATACCCTACTATCTCCTACATTTCCGATAACAACTTTTTGTATTTTATCTGGCGTCTCTATAATTTTTATAATCGACGCGGTGGTTCCGCCAAGCCCCCGATCGAAAAGATCCCTACTCACGTCGAACAATATTTTCTTTAGCTCTTCAGCCCATTGTTGTTCGGCAAGTCCAAGTTCAACCACTGCTACTTTCTCTTCAACTAATTTTGCTGCTAGTCGAGCAGGAGCTCCCTTCGTATTATGACTTCCCACGGCATCAAATACACCAAAAAGGCAAAGTTGCTCATTTTGCAAAATATAATCTTCATTCGATTCTTGGTGCTTAGCAGAAGCGCGTGACTCACCTGCAAATAACAACTTATCATTTATTGGTTCTCGCTCTGGTAGCATATCTACTTCCTAGTTAACGAAATGAGTATTTGCGATGGTGATTAAGTGCACAATTACCGCGCTTGATCAGCGATCAAATCGGCAGCCGCTCCGCCGATATGAAACTCCGTTTGTCCAACATAAAAATGGATTGAGACTCCTGAGCTATTTTCTTGACTTGGAGCAACTAGAACGTTCCTTACTTGATAGTCACCCTTTCTGATTGATTCCATATCTTTCATGATTGGAGCGCTTATGTCCACCTCGCGAACATGTGTTCCGTGTAACTCCTTTTCACTGAGGAACTGACCAAGAAAATCCTTGATTGGCTTTTCGAATTTTTCATTCGATCCTTCCCGCTCTACTTTCAAGTGATAAAATCTTAAAATGACTTGATTGATGACAGATTGAGTGTGATGAATTCCCTCATACTTATCCCCCATGACACTTTTTATATTTCTTCTAGTGTAAAAAATGCCACAGGGGTGTTGGTGCTGGGGAAGCCACCCGTGCTTTGATTCTCGACTGCTCGTCTGCGAGGAGTCGCAACGGGCCCTTTTGCCTGTTGTGCTTTCCCCCTCGTAGACGAGTAGGCGTATTCGTTTTTCAATGATCCTATGGTCATTTTACTCGTCTGTCAGTTTTTGTCAACTTCTTGGAAGTGGATAAACTGTCGTGCTCTTTTACGGCCTCCCATACCCAAGTATGGCTTCGTTTGAAGCCATGTAATTCCTTGAGCATCTTCGCAACGGTGCGCGTGTCCAGCCCCTGCTGGTACAGGCGCACCGCTTTGTCTTTCATCTCTTGGACTTGTTTTTGTTTGAATGTTGATAGTGGCATAACGCTGGTTACCTTTCACCAGTATTATAGTCCACTGTCAACTTCTGTCAAGTTATGTACTGTGGATAAGGGACTTTAGTTTTGGATCGGGTTCGCTGCATGTAGAGGCCGTGCTTTGAGAAGTGTTCAGCTTGTCGCTGGAACTCATCAACCGTGATAGCCTCTTTGCCTTGATTCTCGTTTCTGAGGAATGTGACCAGACCTTTCAGCGCGTCATCGAATCCGGGGTCGCGCTCCCTCTCGCCGAAGTCGCCTTGTCGCTCAGTGAGGAACAGCCGCGCGCGTTGCTCCAATTCTTTACCGTGCATCATTGTGTAGATGGTCGTGCTTTGCACCGAAGCGTGGCCCAGGATATTCATGACGTCTGCAGTTGATCCGCCGCTCTTGATAATGTGATGTCCGCGGTGGTGCCGGAAGCTATGGGCATTCATGTACGGCATCTTTGCTCTGTTGCAGTACCGTCTCAGCATTTCGCCCACCCCTTTAATTGAGAACCTGTCGCCACACTTCACGCTGGTCACCGATACGAACAACGCATTTGGTTCTTCGAACTTCATTACTTTCGTAAGGTGATCTCGCTTCTTGAGCCAGCGCACCAGATAATCGTTGGTGTCATCCGTCCAGAAGATCTCGCGGAATGGTCGGCGGGACTTTGCTTTCTCTGTTCGGATTATTGCTCTCTTTTCGTTTAGGTCTAGGTCGTCTACGTTGAGGGAACAGACTTCTCCGTTTCGTGCTCCCGTGTCCCAAAGTAGGCCGAGGATTGCTAGGTTTCTAATGTGGCGTGGGTCGCTGGTATCTTGCGGAATTGCAGCGACAAGCTGCTTATACTGCTCATCGCTCGCCACGCGAGGCAGCTTCGGTTCTTTGTCAGGAATCGGGATCAGTTCTTCGTCGAGCACTTTGTATCCTTGCAGCCGGTAGAATTCGAAGAATTTTCTGAGTGCCATGCACTTGCCAACGAAGCTGTTTCTGTCCCATCCAAGCTCTGCCATTCCGTTCAGGTATTCCATCACGCTGCTCAAGGTGATGTGCTCGATGTCGGGATTGCGGAGAAACAGGCAGAAGTTTCTCAGCTCGCGGTCGTAGCCGCGCACTGTTGTTTTTTTAACCTTGAACTGTCTCCAGTTCGAGAATTGATTTATTGCGTCTTTAGTTAGCATATACACGAAACCCACCAGGATGCGACTCGTGGTGGGTTCGTGCCGTTTCCGTCCGCAGACCGAAGTCAGCGATCGGGACGCGAAGCGCCTTGCAAGGCGCGCATGCTTCAGTGTTATCCGGGTATCCCCGGCACATAAACCATGCAGAGCAATTTTAGCTCTTATGCGGCTTTCTGTCGAACCCCATTGTGTCGCATCCTCGACCTTGCGGTCGATTGATCCCTTGCGGGAACAATGAGATAGGTATTTTTAAGTTAATGTGTTTGACGAGAGACCAGTCGACACCAGTCTACCGCTATGCCAAACGGAAAGATATTCCTTCGCGCCAAGGAAGTCAAACACGAATGCCATAGTAAGTGAATTTTATAAGTCGTTGTCAGACAAGTCCAGATTTTTGATCGCTTAAACCTTTATCTTTTCCTTATATTTTTATTTTGTCTGACAAATAAAATACAAAAGCCCGGTGCGACTCCGGGCTTTTGATAAACTTTCGACTTTATTTTCCTGCGAACGGCTGAGTCGTGTCTCCTTTATTGGAAAAGTAGAACGAGAAAGCCATTCCGGCAAGAAGCAAGAATTGATCGCCTGAGATTTTGCCCAAGAAGAGCGCACCAATCGTTGCCAGGGCCATCAGGACGAATACAACTTTGCTCGCGGATTTAAGGATTTCCATAATTTATTTTAAGGAATTTTTTATTTGTGCGAGTCCTTCTTCAATTTTCCTCACTCCTTCATCGACCTGCGAAGGATGTGGTGTTTGCTGACTACCGGCCAGCGCGATGATGTCGTCAATTATTTTTTTGTCGCGCGCCGGGCAATTCGGTTTCTTCGAAAATATTTCGAAGTGGCCGACGATGTGGTTGCGGTCAATCGGTATCTGCCATCGCTGGCAAATCTCACGAACCAGTTCTGCACTGGACTGCTTCATGGCATCAGTCCAAATATCCTCCGGCTTTCCTTCATGCTCTATGCCAATCGTATAAAGGTTAGGGTTGATGTTCGGCTTTATAAGTTTCCAGACCGGCGCATCTACCCGGCCCGCATGCCAGGCAGTGTCTTCTTCTTTCACATATTGGTGGACTTCGCCGGTTCGTCCGACTCCGTAGTGTGCACTCACTTGCGATGCCGGGTTTGCGAACCACGAGTCAGTGCCAACGAGCGTGCCATCCATAATGTGAATGACCACACCTTCGGGCCGGTAGCCTTTGCGTCCGACCCAGAAGTTAGGTGACTTTTTTTGAGTGATGTTCATGGCGTTATTTATTAAGGGTAATTAGTAAGTTGAGCAGGGCCGCGATAAGACCGCCGACCGAAGCAGTAGCGACAATCCAGAAAAACCGTTTGAGCCAATCGACATCGGTGCCTACCCGCGTCAGTTTCTGATCGATGTGGGGCAGATGGTTGTTCTTGATCTCGTCGACGCTTTTTTCGAGGTTGTCGAGCCTCTTGTCCTGCATTTGATTTTGGTAATTTGGGTGTTCCATAACTGATTTGCTTTTTGAGCCGAGTGTAAGCTACAACACAAGGGTCTATGTCTACAGCTCAAAAAAGATTATTTGCGCTAGTCGCGGTGCTTGTGGTGGTGAGTCTCGGCATCGGGCTTTATTTATTCTTAAATTTCGACCCGATGGTGCGAGATGCTGTTCAGTCAGACAAGCTCCGGGAAATGCGCCAGCAGATTGAGCCAAAGTCTTCATTGCCGTAATCCTTGCCTCATCTGCTTCAGGTCTGTCTGCTGAAGATCCTCATTCGGGAACATTTGTCCGATCGTTGCGAGCGGGTCTTCTTTGCCTGTGCGAATTGAGCGAAGGCTATCTTTCGTCAGTTTCGGATTAAGTTGGGATGTCGTTCCTTTCCGTTCAGCTTTCCCGGCTTGTTCGTCGTAGACCGACCTTTGCAGCCTGGCAATATCTTGTGACTGGAACGTCACCGACGAACTTATTTTTTGTGCTTCCTGCGGATCGTCTTGCGCGAGGTATGGCAGAATGTCCGGCAATATTTTCTCAGCTGATGCATTCCAGTTTTCAATGATTGCCGTCGCGGTTTTTATATCGTTCTCCTCAATAGCTCGCTTGACCTGCTCACGCGCCGTGTTGTATCCGACTACTGCTTCGTCTTTCAGATTCCATGCTTGGTTCCGCTTCTCGCCTCCGGCGGATCGATAGAATCGCTGGGCCGTGCTCTGTAGAATTTTTGCCGGGTCTATGGCTTCGCGGCCAAAGCCTCCGAGCAAACCACCGAGCCCATAGGCCATCTTCATTGGCGAGACACCGAGCGCTCGACCTACGACCACCGCCGCCTGCGGTGTTTTTTCGTCGTACTGCTCGGTTGGCGAAACTTGTTCGAGGCGTCTCGGAACAATCGGGCCTCCAGTGAAGAATGATTGGTTGGTGGCAAGCTCGATTGGTGTGCGTAGAATCGGAGGCATTGCTCCGGAAAGAAATTGACTCACGGATAGTTCTCCGTCACGAGTGAATGGGATCGGAGCCAGTTGGCTCATCCATTCCAGTGCGAGCTTGCTAAAATTGCTCGGCTCGCCCTTGCGTACATAGTCGAGGGCATACTCGATCGGGTTGTAGAAAATCTGCCCGACGTCGCCTTTTGGAATCAGCACCATCTTAGGTACACGGTTGCCTTGCTCATCCTTTTCTTCGCCGACAATAATTGGGAAGTAGGTATCTTTGATCCAGCGAGGTACATCCTCGTAGAGGTCTGGAAAGTTCAGTGAGTTCCAGAAATATGTCGTCACGCCTGGTGCGACAATTAATGCGCCTGCTTTTGCTGAAGCTTTGACCGGACTTTCTTTAAATACACGGGCCGTGTTGAGTAGTGCTTGCCATCGCGCGTTCACAAACGGAACCCACATATTTATGATTCGCATCTCCTGGCCGGATTTGGCAAAGTCGATAGTCGCATTGCGAGCTTCGAATGCTGCCTCGAAGCCGGTCGCTCCCCCCTTCAGCGCGCGCTTATATACGCCCAGTCGTGGTGCAAGCTCTATGGCCTCAGCAAAATTGCTTATAAGGTTGAAGGGATTAACGACTGCTTTGGTTCGTTTCCACCACGTCGGTTCAAAGAGTTGTTTCTTCACACCGCTGATCTCTCGCGCTCCTTGAATGAAGCCGCCAAAGCCTCCGCCGTTGCGACTGAATTCTTCAAGCAGTTTTGAATCCCAGCCGAATGCTCCTTTGAGACCCTGAGCAAAACCGCTGACCCAGTCGGCAGGGTTGAATCCGTACTTTGAAGTCATGACTGCCATCTGAGCATCGCGCACGGCATTGGAAAGCGAGAACGGTATATATAGTGTGGTTGCTCCTTTCCTGAATGCGCCGGATGTAAACTTCACGAAGTTTCCCAGCATGCCAGCCTCGACTTCATTCATTTGATGCATAGCCCAGGAGAGTTCTTCGGGCACAACCCATTTCGTGTTCTTTCCATCGACGAATACACTGATGGAACCCCAGCCTTTTGGCACGCGCGCATCTTTAGCCAGAGGCTGTATAAGCTCTTTGGCTTCCGGTAACACTTCCCGGATGTTAATGAGTTTGCGGGCCACGTCGTTGCGCTTGGCAAGATTTACCGCGTTCGATAGTTTGTCGATGATTGCTTCGAACGGATCGCGGATTATTTTTTCTGTACCTTCAAGACCCTTAACAATGCCTTGCTTGCTTACGGAGAAGATCTCCCCACCTTTCGGCAGACTGTCTACGAATGCAGAGTCCGGTAAATAATCGAGGACTTGGAACGGAATCCAATGTTTGTTTTTTGCTACGATCGAATTGTATGCCTGCTTTGATATAAGTCCCGATTCTGCAGCTGGCCGCAGGATCGCTTCGTCAGCCCATTTCTGTATCGCTTGTTCTGCCGTTTCGAATTGTTTGAAGATGCCGGGGCCGACTTTTGTCTTGAGTTCGTCCATTGCTTGTTTTGCGGTATCGGCCGTGACTCCGGCTGGGTTGGCAAATCCGCGCTCGGCTCGTTCAAGAGCTCGGCGCGACAAAACAAAGCGAGTAAAATCAGCACGCTCTTTTCTCAATGGTGAAATAACTTTTTGGAGATCATTTAAGAACGATTCCACCGTTCCCATGCGCCCCGCATACATTCGCGCTGCGGTGTACGCGCTTGAGTTAATATCGATTGGCTTTCCGGCCATGTCG
>CAZUKY010000002.1:0-103290 GCA_964621085.1 uncultured Gammaproteobacteria bacterium
GACGGCCTTTCTTCACTTGATGATGAGATTGTTTTTTTTGGGATGATTGATAAGAATAATCCTTGTGTCATTAAGCCGCGCGAACGCACCGACTCGCTGTATTTGATCATGCCGTTGCGCGATACCTAGGAAAGAGGATAGTGGAATAAAAAAAGCCCCTGTACGGGGGCTTTTTTATGGAGAGCTACCGGACGATGACGCGGATTCTTTTCTGTGAGAGAAGACGGTTGGCGCTATCGTGTAATTGTGCGGTGAGAATATACTCCCCTGCTTCTTGCGGTGTCCATGGGAGGGATATGGCATTCGACTGTATTCCGGTGTTGGCGAGTGTCCCTGTCATACCAAGTGCGATGGGTGTATAGAGAACCGTAAGGCGAGAGGGCTGAGAAGAAGAATGTGCTGGCGTTTCAATAGTAAGGGTAAGCGGCGTTGTTTTGCCGAGCGCGAGTCGCGTATTTTGCTCTGTCTTCCAGTGCACCGATGGATACGAGTTTCTGATAAGGAAGTTAAGTGTGCGGTTTTCAATGCCGACATTGCCAATATCATCGTAACTTTTCACGGTGATCGTGTGAAACCCGCTCTCAATGCCAGCGATTGGGTACTCAAGGTGAAACGGCGGGGTTGTGACTATATCGATGAGCGTACCGTCGAGATAGTATTCGACGCGCCGCACTCCGCGCGGAGCCGTTGTCTCCACCGCTATGCGCAAGGGGTTTTGACTGATTGTCTCGTGCTCCTGTGGCGCGATAATTGAGATATGCGGAGCGAGTTGGGGTGTTCGCGAGTCATCACTTTCTGTCGGCGGCTCACTCTCCTCGATCTTATTATCCGCGACCCATTTTTTTACGGCGGCTTCCCATGCCGTAAATTGCGGATCGGCGGCAGGATTTTGAGGCTGCGGGCCTCGGGGGTCATCTTTATTGACGTAATACAAGATCGTATGGACGGTGCGGAATACCTTTTCCTCGACAAACTCAGGCGGGGTGAGATCAGTTGCCAATTTTCCGGTCGTAATGTCGACCTTCAGTTTTTTCTCATCCCCGATACCGCCGTCAAGCATTGATTTTCCTGTCTTCACCGCCACTGGTTTTTTGAATGATTCAACGGGCGTTCCGGCAGTGACGCGGCGCATGTACTCATTCCAAATGGGTGCTGCGAGTTGGGAGCCGTCGGCGCCGTTTTTCATCGGCGCGTTCCGGTTGTTGCCGACCCACACGCCAGTCACGACAGATGGTGTATATCCGATCATCCACGCGTCACGGAAGTCGTTTGTCGTGCCGGTTTTGCCGGCGGCCGGACGGTCGGGAAGCGTGAGATGATTGCGCGCACCGAATACGTACGCGCGGTTGGCGTTGTTAGAGAGCGCGTCATTGATCTGGCGTGCGATTTCAGGATCGAATGCGCGGGATTTTTTCGGTTTTGTCTCTTCTAAGACAGCGCCGTTCTTATCGAGTACTTTTAGGATGCTTGATGGCTTCACAACCTCGCCGTCGCGTGCGAATGCGGTGAAGCTTGACGCGTGTTCCAAAAGAGAGACCTCGGCACCGCCAAGGACGAGCGCAAGGCCGTAGCGATTGGGTTCCGTCAGGGATGTGTAATTCAGTCGGTTCGCGAAATTCAGTACCGTCGGGACGCCGGTGAGGTAGAGCGTTTTGACGGCCGCAATATTGAGCGATCCGGCAAGGGCTTTTTTCATAGAAACCGGGCCGTACTCCTTGCCGTTGTAGTTTTGCGGTGCGTATTCTTTGACACCAGTCGTGTCGAAATTTGTCCGCACATCAAAAAGGGTCGTATCGGGCGTATACCCCTTTTCCCAGCTGGCTGCATAGACGATCGGCTTGAATGACGAGCCGGGTTGTCGCGGCTGCACGACAACATTCACGTTGCCGTCAATCTCTTCATTAAAATAATCGCGCGATCCGACCATCGCGAGGATCTCGCCCGTATGTGCATCGATCGATACGAGGGCCGCGTTCGAGGCGTTGAATGCGGCATTTTTTTTCGCGCCGTTTGCGATCGCCTCCTCAGCGATTTTTTGTTTCTCAAAATCAAGAGTCGTGATCACTTGCAACCCCCCCTCCTCGGCGAGCTGTTCGCCGTACGTTGCGACCAACTGTTCCCGAATGTGAAAAACAAAGTGCGGTGCGGTGATCTGCTGCCCAGGCTTTTTAAACTGAACTTTTTCTTTTTTTGCCGCCTCCGCTTCCTCGGCGACGATATATCCCTCTTCGCGCATCGCATTGATGATTGCGTGGGATCTGGCGAGAAGCGCCTCGCGGTTATTTCCCCATGGCGAGTAGTACGTCGGCGCTTTTGGCAATGACGCTAAGATGGCGCTTTCAGCCAATGAGAGTTCCCCGACATCCTTGCCGAAATACATCTGAGCGGCCGATTGTGCGCCGTACGCAGTCGATCCGTAGGGAATTTCATTGAAATAGAGCTGCAAGATCTCGTCTTTGGTGAAGTTCTTCTCCAGCTGATAGGCAAGGATCAGTTCCCGGAACTTTCGCGCGAACGTTTTGCGGGATCCCACAAGCGAGTTTTTAATGAACTGCTGGGTAATCGTCGAGCCGCCTTGTGCTTTTTTGCCTGTTGCAATGTCGACAAAAATCGCCCGTGCGATGCCGCGAAGATCAAACCCCTTGTGCTCGTAAAACCCGCGATCTTCAGCTGAGATGGTTGCCCACTTCAAGTAGTTGGGAATATCGCGCAACGACACGAGCGTCCGCTGCTCAGTCCCATGAATATCGTAGAGCACATGTTCGCCCGTGCGATCGTAGATTTTCGTGGACAGCGGCAGTGCACGATTCATGAGCTTGTTCGGATTGGGTAAGTCGCGCGACACCCAGGCGATTGCGGCAATGCCGGCAAGAATGCTGCCCAAAAAAACAAGTGTAAAAAATGTGAGAAGAATGCGCGAGCGGCTTCGCGGTGGCCGATTGCGGAGAGACGGCATGTGCGCCGGAGCCGCGGGTGCAGGGCGTCGCCGTTTCTTTTTTTGCGCGCCTGTCGGCGTATATGAGTAGTGTATTTCCATAGAGCTTTTAATGACTGAGGGATGTTGCACAGAGTGCGACCGCGAGCGCATCGGCAGCGTCGTCACTTGTCGGCTCGTGCGATAGCCCAAGAAGAAGCTGGATCATTTTCTTCATTTGCCGTTTGTCTGCTTTGCCATACCCCGTTGTTGCCTGCTTAATCTGGGAGGGGGTGAACTCGCGGACAGGAATGGCTCGGAGAGATGCCGTAAGAAGGATTACGCCGCGCGCATGCCCCACCTCAATGCCGGTCGTGACGTTTTTGGTAAAAAAAAGCTTTTCAACCGCAACGACATCCGGTGCGACGCGCTCAAGGAGCGAATATAATTGACGATGGAGTGACGCAAGGCGGTCGGCAAACGGATCCTTTGTTGGGGTTTCAATGCATCCGAACTCAACGCATGCGGGGCGCGGACCAGACGAAACGACTCCGTATCCGGTCCGCCCATAGCCGGGATCAATACCAAGGATGATCATGCGAGCGAGGGATTATATGATTATGAGCCGCCGCCACTATTCGTCGCGTAATCGGTCACGTCGTTCATCTCGTCAAGCGCCGATAAGAGCCGCTCAAGGGCGTCCTGATCGGATTGGGCGAGCGAAACCTCGTTTTTGGCGCGGTAGGAAAATTCCGCGAAGGCGATTGTTTTATTAAATTGCTCCACCACCTCTTTAACATTTTGTAGATTTTCGGGTTGCGTAAAAATTGTGACTTCATCGCCATCGATACGGATATCATCCGCGCCAGCTTCAATAAGTGCGAGCTCCTGCTCGTCGCCAAGCGCGCCGGCAATGCCAATCGTCCCGATTTTTTCAAACATCCACAGAACAGAGCCCGCACTGCCCAGATTTCCTCCGTGCTTGGATAGGATGTGCTTCAGGTCGGCAACGGTGCGATTGCGATTGTCGGTCAGGGTAAAAATGATAAGCGCAACGCCGCCGGGACCGAAACCCTCGTACGTAATCTCTTCAAGGCGCGCTCCTTCCAGTTCCCCGGTACCGCGCTTGATCGCCCGATCGATATTGTCCTTCGGCATGTTTACGGCCTTTGCCTTTTCAATGGCGAGGCGCAACGAGAAATTCGTTGCCACGTCGCCTCCCTTCTCCCGCGCCGCGATCGTAATCATATTTGCAACGCGCGTAAAAGAGGCCGCACGCTTCGCGTCGGTAACCGCCTTTTGCCGTTTTGTCGTCGCCCATTTGGAATGCCCCGACATGCTTGTGCGTATTCAAGAATCAGGAAATGCGAGTGGAAAAAGTGAAACCACTCTTTAGTATATCAAATGGAATTTTTGTCATTGTCAGCATTGACATTTTTGCGCCGTCGTGCTATACTACCATCATTCATTATTCTGCTGGGAGCGCCCCTTATTGTGCCGTAATCATAAAATAAATCAAGGATGCGGCGAAGAGCGCATCCGATGTACTATGATCGGAAGCTACATTCTCTCGTTTATCAAGCTCGACAGTATCAAGACATCATTACAGATTCTGACAGGCAGATCCCGCAAGATAGCCGCACGGCTGAGCCAAAAGACGCGTACCAGATAAAAGGCGAAAAACGCCCCGAAAACACCGAGGCGTTTTTTGTTTACTTGCCCGCTTGTCTGGATGGAGACACTTGCTATTATTTGCACAGACTCATTTCAAGAAATACATGAAGATAGGAATTGTCGGCTTGCCGAATGTCGGGAAGTCGACCCTTTTTGCGGCACTGACAAAAAAAAGCGTTGATATTGCCAACTACCCATTCTGTACCATCGAGCCGAATACGGGCATTGTGAAAGTCCCCGACGAGCGTCTTGAGCAACTCTCGTCTTTAAACGCGTCCGCGCAAACCATTCCGGCAAGCATCGAGTTTGTCGATATTGCGGGTCTGGTGAAGGGCGCGCATGCAGGCGAGGGCTTGGGAAACCAGTTTTTGGGACACATTCGCGAGGTCGATGCCATCGCGCAGGTGGTGCGCGTTTTTGAAAACGAGGACATTATTCATGTTTCGGGCGCGCCGAATCCGCAAAGCGATATTGAGACAATTAATCTTGAACTGATTTTTGCCGACCTTGCGACACTCGAGAAGCGTCTCGGTGCAATCGCAAGCCAGTTGAAAGCCGGGGCAGACAAAAATCTTTTAGCTCAGCAGGATGTGTGCCAGCGGATCAAGGCGGCGTTGGAGGAGGGGAAGCTGGCGCACAGTGTCTCTCTGACTCCTGAGGAGTGGAAGTCAGTACGCGATCTGAACCTTCTCACTGCAAAGCCATTTCTATATATATTAAATACCGATGAGAGCGATACTCTTGCCCCGTCGCTTGAAGGCAGACTGGGCACTGCACTTGCCTCGTATCCGACAGTTCGGCTCTGCGCGCGCTACGAGGCCGAGATCGCTGAGCTTGATAACGATGAGTTGGCGGAGCTCGGTTTGCAGCGCACTGGCCTGGACCGACTGATCCGCACGGCGTATGACACGGTGGGGCTGATTACATATTTCACCTCCGGACCGAAGGAGACGCGCGCGTGGACGATACGCACGGGAACAAAAGCTCCTCAGGCGGCAGGCGAGATTCATACTGATTTTGAGAAGGGCTTTATCCGCGCGGAGGTTATCAATTGGAAAGATCTTATCGAGCTGGGAGGAGAGGTGGCGGCAAAAGAGAAGGGACTCGTCCGTCTTGAGGGAAAGGACTATGTTGTTCAAGACGGCGATGTGATGGTGTTTCGGTTTGCGTGAATTTCGCTTATACTGCATATCATGAAGGGGACTGCTTCTGACATACACTCGTTCGTCGTACCGGATATCCGCGAGCTGCTGCGGCAGCACTTCGGATACGACGAATTTCGGCCGCTGCAGGAAGAGATTATCCGCACCGCACTTGCCGGGCAGGACTGCTTTGTCGTGATGCCGACCGGCGGTGGCAAGTCGCTCTGCTATCAACTGCCGACGCTTGCGCATGGGGGCCTGACCCTTGTCGTCTCTCCGCTGATCGCGCTGATGAAGGACCAGGTCGACGGACTGAATGAAAATGGGATTCCCGCTCTTTCGATCAACAGCGCAATGACGGTTTGGGAGCAGCAGGATGCGTTTGCGCGAATCAGAAGCGGAGAGGTTCGGATCGTATATGCGGCGCCAGAGCGGTGCACACGGTCGGACTTTGGCGCTCTCTTGCGCGAGCTGCCCGTGCGACTGATCGCAATTGATGAGGCGCACTGCGTATCGGAGTGGGGCCATGAGTTCCGTCCGCACTATCGTGCACTGTCTGTTTTGCGGCAATGGCTTCCGGGTGTTCCCATGATCGCCTTGACGGCAACGGCGACCGATCGCGTTCGCAACGACATTATTACCCATCTCGGGTTAGAGAGCGCGCGCCAGTTCGCCGCGAGTTTCAATCGTCCCAATCTTTCGTACTCGATCATTCCAAAGAAAAGCGCATTTGAAAAAATCTGCCGTATTCTTGACTCGCGCAGGGACGCATCAGCTATCATCTACTGTTTTTCGCGTCGGAATGCAGAGGCCCTGGCTGCGCGGTTGCGGGCAAATGGGATCTCCGCCCTGCCCTATCATGCGGGACTCTCGCCTTCGCTGCGCAGGGAAACGCAAGAAAAATTCATCCGCGACGAAGTGCCCGTTATCGTCGCGACGATCGCATTCGGCATGGGTATTGATAAGCCGGATGTGCGCATTGTTATCCACGCTGACATGCCAAAGTCGATCGAGGGGTATTACCAAGAGACGGGACGCGCCGGCCGCGACGGGATGCCAAGCGAGTGCGTCCTGTTTTATTCCGGGCAGGATCGGACGAAGCACCTCTTTTTCATCAATCAGATAGAGGACGATCACGTACGATCCCGCGTGCGCGCGCAACTGGATGCCATGACGGCGCTCTGCGAGTCGCACGTCTGCCGCCGGGCCGCGCTCTTGCGGTATTTCGGCGAGGCGGTCGCAGATCTAACCTGCGGCAGTTGCGATACGTGCAGAGAAAAAGACGGACGGCCGTGGACCTCGTTTTTCCCGCATCCTCGGCAAACAAAAATGTCACGCGAGGTCGATACTCAAACGCCGTACGACCGTGCGCTCTTCGAGCGGTTGCGTGCGCTGCGCAAAAGCATCGCCGACGAGAAGAAAGTCCCACCCTTCGTTATTTTTTCAGACCGTTCGCTCATCGATATGGCGCGCACCTTTCCGCGGACACGAGAGGCTTTTTCCAATATCTTCGGCGTGGGCGAACAAAAACTCGCAACGCTTTCCGATGCGTTTTTGCAGTGCATTGACGAGTATATTTCCCAGAAAGAGGCGGCGGACGGTGACGATACTACAGTGAGCGCTTTGTGAAAATAAAAAGTTCGCGGCCGACGTGCTGGCCTTCGCGTACAATAAGAATCGAGCCGCGATTCGAAAAAGTTACGGGCGTGCGGCGCGGAGGAGACTCGAAGCCAAGTGAAAGAATACGCGGTATGATAGGGAGTGCGACAGAATCCCGCCCTTCCAGCCAAACCGGTAAGACAATAACAACTTTCCCACCTTTTTTCAAAAGGCTGTGCGCTTCGCGGAAGAAGGCGCAATACAGTTCGCTCAGTTCCGCGATAATCGCGTCAAGATTTTTGATGCCAGACTTGCGCACGACCGGTCCGAGATAGGGTTCGGTTACAATCGCGTCGATGGATTCCGTCGTGAAGCTTTTGGAGAGCGAGCGAGCATCCTGGACAAGGGTCCGAACATGCGCAAGCGAGCGTGTTTGCCGCTCGGCAATCCACGCAAGGTTTTTTCGGGTCGCTCGAATGTTTTCTTTACTGATATCGCTACCAAGCACATTCTCATAGCCGAGAATAAGCGCTTCTTGCAGGATAGTGCCGAGTCCGCAGAACGGATCCAAAAGCACCCCATCTTTTGGGAGGCCGGCAATATTAACCATCATGCGCGCAAGTTTCGGCGGCAGCATGCCGACGTCCATGCTTTTTTCCGGGCGTTCCCAGTCACGGATGGAAAACTCTTCGAACGGCTGGACGGCGCACGTGCGGGCAATGTGGCCGTGGGCGTCCGACCAAAAAAGAATTTCCCACCCGTTCTCCTTGAGCAGTCCCTGCTTTTCCGTGGTGACGGAGGAAAGCGCGCCATCACCCTTCTTGGGCGCGATATAGCGTGCCGAAAGCCCCTTTCCCTTGAGAATTTTTTTAACCGAAATGCCAAGTCGCTCGATTCTTCGTCCTGGCCAGGTTCTATCGGAAGTCAGCGCATAAGAACTGAAGCCGAATGTAATTCGTTTAGCGGGATCGCTCCCGGACTCGATGATGCGGCTGAGTATTTTTGCGTTCTCATTATCGTCATCTGACAATTGCTCGTCGAGTATTGTCGCTATTTTTACGGTGCCGCCAAGCTGTCGGATGAGCGTCGTGCAGTCCATTGGCGTATCGGTTGTTGCGATGATGCCAGCGTCAGTATAGGATACAGATGCGAGCGAAAGTCCCGCTTTCCGACGGAGGAGCACTGCGTGCAGTTCGAGTATTGATGCGGCCGGTACGCGGCCGAGGATGAAGAGATATCGGTACATAGGAATACATCTGACAATGGAACACCTTTTCCCAATTTTTATTTTTTTTGCCTTCGGCCTTTTTGCCGCGTTCCGCTTTCACGCCGCGCTGGCTGTTCTGGCATATGCGTTGCCGCTGTATGTCGTCCGTTTTTCGATCGGCCCCCTGCCCACGACCCTTCTTGAACTGATGATCCTCTCTCTTGCGGCTGTGTGGATGCTTCGAGGCGGTCCGCGCAACCTATTGGATTATTGGGAGGTCATGCGGGGAAAACCAGTTGCCGTCGCGTTTATCGGCGCTCTTTTCTCGTTTGCGATTGCCGGAGCGATCGGTGTCGCCGTCGCGCCAAATGCGTGGACTGCGCTCGGCCTATTGCGCGCCTACTGGCTCGAGCCGATGCTTCTTTTCGCGATCATTCTTACAGCAGTTCGGTCGAGGGAGCAACTCAACAGCTTGTTCGGCGCCCTTGCGCTGTCCGGTATCAGCATAGCAGGTGTCGCGATCATTCAAAAATTCACCGGATGGGGAATTCCGCATCCGTGGTTCGATGAGCGAAGAGTCGTGGGAATCTATCCGTATCCGAACGCCGTGGGTCTGTATCTTGCGCCGATCATTCCGTTGGCGCTCCTGTGGTTTCGGGAGCGGGCGCATCATTGTGCGTCACTGTTTGCGCGAGCGGCATGGGTAATCACAGCTGCACTTTCGTTTTGCTCCATGATCGCCGCAGTCGTGTTTGCGAAAACCGAGGCCGCATATGTTGCGCTTGCTGCAACTGGATTTCTTTTTGGCGCGATTTATAGCCGCGCCTCCCGTTTCCTTGCCGCCGGATCCGCGGCTGTCGCAATCATGGCCTTATTTACATATCCGCATCTTGCCGATGTCGTGCAAGAAAAGCTTCTTTTACAAGACTGGTCCGGTCATGTGCGGAAGGTCGTGTGGGCTGAGTCGGTCGCCATGCTCAAGGATAACTGGTTTTTTGGCGCTGGTTTGGCTGGCTACAAAACAGCATTCGAGCCGTACCACACGGCAGACTATATCGAGATCTTTCTCTATCCGCACTCGATCGTTTTGAATTTTTGGAGCGAGCTCGGACTTTTGGGCGTTATCGCGTTTGCGCTGGTTGTCGTTCTTTTTTGCGCACTCTGCTTTAACATATTCAGACGACCGGATTATTTTTCCCGGATAGCGGGCCTGTCACTTTTTTCTTCCATGTTTATTATTCTGGTGCACGGCTTGGTCGATGTGCCGTACTTTAAAAATGACTTGGCCGCCTTCTTTTGGCTCCTGCTCGCTTTCGCATTCGTAGTGTATACTAGAGGTGAAACACGCGACAAAACTCAAGCGTAGAACAGATTGATGAAGATGCGAAAGAGCATGCAAAAATCCTATTCGATATTTTTTGCCGCGGCGCTGGCAACCGCCGCGCTTTTTGGCGTGAACGGAAGTTTTTCTGCACACGCGCAAGAGGCTCGAAGGCCGCTTGAGCGCTCCTTCACTCTTTTGGCAGATGACTTTGTCTGCAATTCCGGCGGCTGTTTTTCTTCCCCCTTCACCGCGGGTTTTGAGTACGCGGCATTCGAGTGGCCGCACGAGCGAAAAGTTTCGGTGCGCTGGTATGATGGAAAAGAGTGGAGCGCGTGGCACGAGGGCGGCGACGAGGTTGATACGCCGGATCACAAGAGCGGCGACCCCTATTTTATTTTTCCGATCAGCGGCACGCGCGTCGTGCAGGTGAGATCGGATGCGCGCCCGGAATTCGTACGAGCGACGTATTTTTCCCTTCCCCCGGTCCGTCATAACCAGGGTGTCCGCGCTGCGACCTTAGAGTTAGGCACGCAAACTTCTCCGAACCTGATTGCCCGTACCCAGTGGCTTGACTCAGGCCTTGAGCTTCCTGCGGCCGAACGCGAGCGCGTGTGGCCGTCCGAGTATGACAGTATAAAAAAGATCATTGTCCATCACACCGCAACGACCGTTCGCGACATGGACAATGACGGGGTGTTAAATGCGGATGACTATCGGACCGCGATCCGCGCCATCTACCACTACCATACGAATACCCGCAAGTGGGGAGATATCGGCTATCAGTTTATTATTGATCCGGACGGCGGGGTGTGGGAAGGGCGGTTCGGCGGCGACGGCGTTGTCGGCGGCCATGCGTGGCGGGACAAGGCCTGCTCCCGTTTCTCGACCGGTAGCCTCGGCTTCAATAAGGGGACGATCGGTATCGCACTCTTGGGTACCTTTACAGACGCATCCATAACGCCGGCGGCAAAGGAGGCGCTCGTCGAGCTGATTGCAAAGAAAAGTTGGGAGTTTGAGGTACAGCCCGCCGGCAACAGCTTCTTTAATGATCAAACGTATCCGAATATTATCGGGCATCGTGATGTTGATTGTACGGCATGCCCCGGTGCCGCGCTCTATAATCAGTTGCTGGATATCACGCTCATGGCGCAGCAGCGCTTTGATGAGCGATCCTCAGGGATGGCGAGAACGTATACGAGTGAACGTGCGGATGGGGAGAGCGTCCGCATCGAGGCGCGCGCCGATGAGGAAAAAGAGATTGTAATCCGCATGAAAAACACAGGCACGATGCCGTGGCGCAGGTATGGAGAGCGGCCGATATATCTCGCGTCCGCTTCGGTCACACAGCACCTCGGCGCTCTTCGCGGCGTACAGGCGGCATCTGAACCGACTCCTGCGACGCGTACGACAGATCCGCTCGCCTTCCGTGTTGCGCAACTGACAACACCCAACGTCATGCCGGGAGAGACCGGAGCCTTTTCATTCAAGGTTCGGGCGGAAGCAGGAACCTACCTGTCGCGTCAAAATGTCGTCATGGCACTTGGATCGTCCGGGTGGATTGAGGGTAGCGAGGTCTCTATTGCGGTTGTGAACCGCAGTTTGGAGTACGCCGCAGAGCGCAGCGATCCCTCTGTGACACACGAATTTTTTGACGACGGAGAAAAAGAGATTACTCTTCTCTTTGCAAACAAGGGAAGTAAGACCTGGAAGCGCGGCGATCTTGTACTGCAAATCCTCAGCGAGGCTGGCGGTGAGAGTACGCTGCGCAGCGCATCGTGGAAGGCGAGCGACGGCCGCTTCGTATTTAAGGAAGAGACGGTCGCTCCCGATGGTACCGCAACGTTTTCTTTTCCCATCGATCCGCGCGAGTTAGGCACGACGAACATGCGTGTTGCATTGTTGAAAGACGGCGAGAGTATTCCGGGGAGCGATGCGCATCCGGTGCGCGTAACCGTCAAGCCCGCATACGCGTTCTCGGTCTCCGCGTCGGAGATGTCGGAGCGCGTCGCGGCGGGAAGCCACGTTCGCGGCCGTGTGCGCCTTGTCAACGCCGGAGAGAAGGAGTGGAACGACGCGCGGCTTGTCGTCGTCGGGCTGAAAAAAGGCGAGACGTCTCCGCTGAATCCCGCATGGCGGCAAGGGTCGGTTGTTGCGAATATATCGCCGAAAACCGTCGGTCTCCTGAAAGAAGGCACAGCCGCATTCTCGTTCACCGCCCCCAAGGCGGCAGGCGAGTACGTGCTGCACCTCGCGCTTCAGCAGAGCGGCGGCCGGCTGTCCTACCTTTCGCCGCTCGAGAACAAGCGCCAGTCATTCTCCTATTCGCTCACCGTCTTTCCGCCGCCGGATCCGGCGTTTTCAAAGCGCATGGCCGGCGCTATTCTCTTGCAGGTCGAGTCTAAAGGCGAGGCATGGTACGTGAATCCAGCCGACTCGATGCGCCATTACCTCGGTCGTCCCAACGACGCTTTCCGTATCATGAGGAACTTGGGCTTGGGCGCTACACATGAGTTTATCGAAACCCATCGCGATAAGGAGTTTCCGACGCCGGTGATCGGCAAGATTCTTCTGGATGTCGGCGACAGCGGCAAGGCGTATTACATTTACCCGAAAGACCGCCGCGCCTACTACCTCGGCCGTCCGGATGACGCTTTCAAGGTCATGCGCGAGCTTGGCCTGGGCATTTCGAACACGAATCTGATGCGTATCGCCTCAAGTGATAAATGACGCTTGAATTTCCAGCGAAAGGCGATATAATGGAACAAATCTTGGAGAGGTGGCTGAGTGGTCGAAAGCGCATGACTCGAAATCATGTATACCTTCACGGGTATCGAGGGTTCGAATCCCTCCCTCTCCGAATGAAAGAGCTCAGGCGGTGTCCTGAGTTTTTTCATGGGCGTAAAAGATTTATTTCGGAGAGTCGAGTGATGTACTGTTTCCTGAGCTGATTAATGAAAATGAAGCGCCGCCCGAGCTGTGAGGGCTGGGCGGCGTGGGGCGAAGTGCAGTACAGGTCACGAGGCGGAGATCGCCGGCTTGAATTCCGCGTCCGGTTCATGCGTCAGTCGATACTCACGGAACTGGCTGAAAGGGGTGACCCGAACATGAAGAACTTCCCTGATGATATGCGGGCGTAGACCTTCTTCAAAGCTAGAACGAGGAGCGCCTGCAACTCCCTCGAGTTGCTGTGCGATGAAGTGGGCACAGCCCTCGAAGTCGCCACCCATCATGGAGAGTCCATACATGTCTACGATGGCGTCGAAGACTGTTTTCCCGACCACCGAGCGAATGATCGAGAGTACCATCTTGTGGCTCTCGTACTTCAGGCACAGCGACTGCTCGTCGAGGATATGAGCCCCGCTCCGGGAGTTGGTCCGCGCTAAGAGCGCATCGCGGAACTTCTCATCAGTGATAATACGCTCGTGGCCACCGTCGAGGAATTCTCTGGCGCACACCAGATGCGGCAGACTGCTCAGCGCGAGGAACAAACCGCTCACTGGTTGGTCGGAGATTGCGAGATTGACTGAGCGAAGACGGCCCTGTTCGGCCTCCATATATGTGTGAGCCATGCGACCCCTAGGAATGCGGTACTCTCGTAGGTCCTCCCCGAGCGGCGCGATCGCCAGCTCATGATACGGCTGCCAATCATCCGGCAGTTCTGTCTTGAGGCGCTGTATCAGAAAACCGCTTTCGGTGCAGCGACGCAGGAACTCGTCATAGTCGTCCGTGAGCGTTATTCCCCACGGTTCGAAATGGGGCAGGGCTTCTTCGCGCCATTCCGGAAACTCCTCCCGAGAGGGAATCACGACCTCTTCCATGTTCATGGGCACGATCGAGATGATCCGCCCCCGCTCGCGGACAAAGGACGCGATGCGTCCGGCTTCCGGTTCGATTGAGGATAATGCTTGAAGCGATTCCGCAAGACTCGCGATGTTCATTACTTCCTCCCAATAGTAAAGCGTGCGAAGTATTCGATGAGTATAGAGAATTTCGCCGTGACGTCAAGGGTGCTTCATTCAGCTTTTGCGGTATTTTGAAAAGCGGTCATAATAAAGAAAACTGATAAACATATGAGACAGTGCCCCTTTTGTCATCGCAGTGCGGAAGGCGTTCGCCTTATTGAAGAGCGGGAGTATGTGTACGCCCTTTTGAGCGACCCGTATTTGATAAAGGGCCACACCCTTATCATTCCCAAGCGCCATGTCGAGCGTCCCAGCGAGCTGACCGATGACGAGCGCATCGAGCTTTTTGACACCGTGCTTGAGTATCAGGACAAAATTTTGGATCAGTTCGCCTCCGGCTGCGACATCCGCCAGAACTGCAAACCGTTTTTGCCTGAGAGCAAGGTAAAGGTGAATCACGTTCATTTTCACCTTCTTCCTCGCGAGTTTGAAGACGAGTATTACGAGACGTCACAGTGTCTCGAAAACAAGCTGTGGCAGGACTTGGCCGACGAAGATATACGGTCGCTGAAGAGGGTGTACGGCTGAGCAAAAATACCGATTCTTGAAAGATGGCATGCACCGTATATACTAGTGATGCTTGATTTGGAAATAATGCATTGATATGGCGCCACTGATACGTCACGACGAGTTCGGACCCGAGATAGCGCTCACTGTGTACGATCCTGCAATCGGAATGGAGGGATACCTCGTGATCGATAGCACCGCCCGCGGATTGGGAAAAGGCGGCATTCGAATGACGCCTGACGTAACGTTGGAAGAAGTCGCGCGCCTGGCGCGGACAATGACATGGAAAAATGCGCTTGCAGACATCCCGTTTGGCGGCGCGAAGGGCGGCATCCGTTGGAAGGGCGGCGATGAGGCGGAAAAGAAAAAATTTGTGGAGAGCTATGCGCGCCTGATCGCGCCGTTCATTCCGGAGTGCTATATCGCGGGGCCTGATGTCAACTCGGGAGAGCGGGAGATGCTCTGGATCGCAGAGACAGTGGGTCGATGGGATGCATCGACCGGAAAACCTGCATCATTCTGCGTCGGCGATGGTGATCGGGAGAGGTGCGGATTGCCGCACGAGTTCGGGAGCACGGGTTTTGGCGTGGCCTGCGCGACGGCCGTTGCCGCAGAAGTTCTGGGAATCGATCTTTCATCGGCGCGAATCGCGATCGAGGGGTTTGGCAATGTCGGCAGCTTTGCATTCAAGTTTTTGGAAGAGCGGGGAGCAACTATCGTCGCAGTTGCAGATAGTACGGGGTGCGCATATGCGCCTGGAGGACTGCATTTGGAGGCGGCGGTGCAGGCAAAGCGGGAGTTCGGAAGCGTTCGTGGATACAAAGATGCGACCGCACTTTCTCATGACGAAGTTTTCGGGCTTGATGTCGATATCCTTATTCCGGCAACGATTACCGATGTGATTACCGATGCGAACAAGGACCAGATACGCGCGCGTCTCATTGTCGAGGGTGCCAACATTCCGATGACTGCGAGTATAGAAGAGGAGTTGTTTGCGCGCGGCGTGTGCGTGGTGCCGGATTTTGTCGCGAATGCCGGCGGCGTGATCTCGTCCTATGCCGAGTACCTCGGCCATGCGCCGGATGAAATGTTTGCGCTGATTTCTCAGAAAGTGGAGGAGGCGACGCGCCAGGTGTTGCTGCGCAGCGCGGCGCAACGCGTCAGTCCCCGAACCGTCGGCATGGAGATCGCGGTCGAACGCGTTCGTGCGGCTCAGAAACAAAGAGAGGGCGTATGAGCGACTCCCAAAAAGCCTCTGACCTTTTCGTCCGATGCCTCGAAAACGAGGGAGTGCGATACGTGTTCGGCATACCTGGAGAAGAGAACCTCGACCTGCTCGAGTCCTTGCGCACCTCTTCGATTCGGCTGGTCGTTACGCGGCATGAGCAGTCTGCCGCATTCATGGCAGCAACGGTCGGCCGTCTGACCGGTATGGCGGGCGTTGCGCTCTCGACGTTGGGACCTGGCGCAACGAATCTGGTGACCGGCGTTGCGTATGCGCAGCTCGGCGGCATGCCGCTTGTTGTGATCACGGGCCAGAAGCCGATCAAGCAGAGTAAGCAAGGAAGGTTCCAGGTTATTGATACGGTCGGCATGATGCGCCCCATTACCAAGATGACCGAGCAGCTTGCAAGCGCGGCGCGCATTCCTTCGCTGGTGCGCGAGGCCTTTCGCTGCGCCGAAGAAGAGCGTCCCGGCGCAGTCCATCTTGAGTTGCCAGAAGATATCGCGCGCGAAGAAATCACGCGAACGCCGCTTCCGCGTATCCGCGTGCGGCGGCCCGGCCCCGATCCAAAGGCGCTTGCGCACGCGCGTGAGATGATCGAGGGGGCGTCCCGTCCGCTTCTTCTCATTGCCAACGGCGCGAACCGAAAACGGATTCAAAAACATCTGTCCGCATTTATTGAAAAGACCGGCATCCCATTTATCTCAACACAGATGGGAAAGGGGGTCATCGACGAGCGGAGCCGCTTTTGCATCGGGGCGACGGCGCTGTCAGACCGCGACACTGTTCATTGCGCCGTTGCAGCTGCGGATCTTGTGATCGTTATCGGGCACGACATTATGGAAAAGCCGCCGGCGTTTATCGATTCCGAGCGGCAAAAGGTTTTGCATATCAATTTCACCTCGGCGCGCGTCGACGACGTCTATTTTCCCTCAGCTGAGGTAGTTGCCGATATCGCCCACACGCTCTGGGCGCTCGCCGAAAACATCGCGCCGCAGAGGCAGTGGGATTTTTCGTATTTTTTCCGTGTCCGCGAGCTGGCGCGTCAGGCCCAGGCAGTCGCGGATGGCTTTCCGGCATGCCCTTCGCGCGTCGTAGCGGATCTTCGAGCGGCAATTCCGGAAGACGGCATCCTTTCTTTGGACAATGGGATGTACAAGCTCTGGATCGCGCGAGAGTATCCGGCATACGATCACAATACCGTGCTTTTGGATAACGCGTTCGCGACGATGGGGGCCGGGCTGCCGAACGCGATCGCGGCAAAGCTCGTGTATCCCGACCGACCGGTCGTTGCGCTGTGCGGGGACGGGGGATTTATGATGAACTCCCAAGAGCTCGAGACCGCCTTGCGTCTCAACCTTGATCTGGTTGTGATTATTGTGCGCGACGACGGGTATGGCATGATCAAATGGAAGCAAGACGCGAGCCATCTGACGCCGTACGGGCTCTCGTTCTCCAATCCGGATTTTGTGAAGTATGCCGAGAGCTACGGCGCGCGCGGCGTGCGGATTACCGATGCGCACGGCCTCGTGCCCGCACTCGAGCACGCACTGCAAACAAAAGGAGTGACGATTATCGACTGTCCAATCGATTATGCGGACAATCTCCGAGTTTTTACGCGCGAGCGCGAACAGATGATTTGTCCTGAGATATAACTATGCTTCAATCGATTAATCCGACAACCGGCCTGAAAGAATACGAGTGCGAAGAGATGAGTGACGAGGCGCTTGAAGGAGTCTTGTCTCGCACTATTTCTGCGTTCGCCTCGTGGAGTGCGGTCTCGCTGGAGGATCGATCGCGCTTGATGCGTCGCCTTGGAGCGTTGCTCCGCGAGTCGGCAGATCCGCTTTCTGAACTGATGGCGCGCGAGATGGGAAAGATACGAACGGCTGGCGGGGCGGAAGTCGAGAAGTGCGCTCTTGTCTGCGACTTTTACGCAGACAATGCCGCATCGATGCTTGCTCCCGAGCAGGTCCCCTCGACCGGTTCGCAGAGCTTTGTGCGCTTCGATCCGTTAGGGGCGCTCCTTGCGGTCATGCCGTGGAACTTCCCGTTTTGGCAGGTCTTCCGGTTTGCAGCCCCCGCGTTGATGGCAGGAAATGTCGGACTTCTGAAACATGCCTCGTCGGTTCCACAGTGCAGTCAGGCGATCGAGAAGCTCTTTCGCGATGCCGGATTTCCGGACGGCGTTTTTCAAAACCTCTTGATCGGAAGCGGCCGCGTCGAGCGTGTCGTGGCAGACGACCGCATTGCCGCCGTCACATTGACGGGAAGCGAGGCGGCAGGATCGCGCGTTGCAGCGGTTGCCGGGAAGGCGTTGAAAAAAAGCGTGCTCGAGTTGGGCGGCAGCGATCCGTTTGTCGTGTTTGCGGATGCGGATATGGATGCCGCAGTTCGGACGGCCGTTACGGCGCGTCTCCAGAACTGCGGGCAAAGCTGCATCGCTGCAAAGAGATTCATTGTCGACACGACGTTGTATGACAGATTTGTGGAACGGCTCACGGACGCATTTGAGGCGATCCGCGTCGGCGATCCGCTCGACGACGCAACAGAACTGGGACCGCTCGCGTCGCAGCAGCAAGTGGACGAGATTTCGCGCCAGGTTACCGAATCGGTTGCGCGCGGGGCGAAACTCAGAGCGGGCGGCTGCCGACTTGAGAGGCCGGGATTTTTCTATCAACCGACTGTTCTTTCAGACGTGAGGCCTGGCATGAACGCATACGACGAAGAATTATTCGGTCCGGTTGCGTCAGTCATCCGAGCGGAAGATGAAGAGGATGCGATCCGCATCGCTAATGATACGGCATTCGGTCTCGGCGCCTCGCTGTGGACACGAGATACCCAGCGTGCCACACGTCTTGCAGAGCGCATTATGGCAGGCTGCGTGTTTATCAACGGCATGGTCAAGTCGGATCCGCGCGTGCCGTTTGGGGGAGTGAAGAAGTCGGGGTATGGCAGAGAGTTGTCGCGTTACGGACTGCTCGAGTTCGTGAATATTAAGACGGTTTGGATCGCGGAGTGAGCGTGGTATAGTGAGTCTGTATGACTCACATCGTCGTTCTCGGCGCCGGATTCGGCGGCACCTACGCATTTAAGGAACTGCACCGTCGATACCACGGCAATCCTGACGTTTCGCTGACACTGCTCAACGGCACGAATTATTTTTTATTTACGCCGCTTCTCCATGAGGTAGCGACCGGCGGCCTCTCGCCCGAGAACACGGTAGAGCCGCTGCGCAAGATCTTCCATTGCTGCTCGTATAACCTGTTCGTCGGACAGGCGCAGCGGATCTGTTTCAAAAAAAAGTTGGTGGAAACGACCGTCGGCCCACTGGCGTTTGACTACCTGGTCGTGGCGCTGGGCGCCGAGACGGCCTTTTACGGCGTACCTGGGGCCGAGCAGCACTCATTTACGCTCAAGTCCCTTGATGATGCGATCCGGCTGAAGCGGCATTTTATTCGGATCTGCGAGCGGGCTGCGCGCACGAGCGATCCGGATGAACGGAAGCGACTGCTTAGCATTGCGATTATTGGCGGTGGGGCGACCGGTGTCGAGTTGGCTGCAGAAATTTCCGAGTATTTTTATGGCACGTTTTCACGCTATTATGCGCACGCCCCGTTTTTGCGCGACCTGTCCATCCGCCTGATTCATCGCGGCGAGGAAATTATTCCGCAGTTCTCGCCCCGTTTGCGCGCGCATGCGCTTTCCGTGCTGCGCAAACGGCGGGTCGAGGTTCTGCTCGGAAAGACCGTCACGGCAGTAACCCACGACAGTATCGTCCTGGAGAGCGGCGAACGAATTGAAACCGCGACGCCAATCTGGGTTGCCGGCATCACGCCTGCCCGCCTGGATGGAGACATTGCTCTGCCTCGCGATGACGCGGGACGCCTGCTTGCAGATCAGACACTGCAGGTGCAGGGCTTTCCGAATGTGTTTGCGCTTGGCGACAACGCGTGCGTGATCGGACCGGATGGGCGGCCGCTTCCTGCGCTTGCGCAGGTCGCCGTAAACCAGGCGTCTGTAACAGCTGAGAATATCAGTCGTCTCATTACGCAGAAGGGCGCGAATACGCACCGGCTGGCAGAGTTTCGTTACAAGAGCAAGGGATCCATGTTGTCCTTGGGGCAGTGGATGGCGATTGCCGAGATCGGCCGTCTTCCCTTGTGGGGACATATCGCCTGGTGGCTCTGGCGCACGGTCTACCTTTCTAAGCTCGTCTCGTGGGACCACAAGCTCAAGGTCGCCATCGACTGGACACTCGATATATTTGCCGACCGGGACATATCAGACGTGTAACCTCTTATATATAATCAGTACGCGCGTATGCAGCTCGATTTTTCTCACGCCGGCGTTTCAAAAGCCGAATTGCAGTCGAGTTTCGAAAAGCTCAAGCCCTACCTTGCGCAGTTGCGCGCGATCGTAAAAAAGCGCGACTGGTCTGCCCCGGAGTGCTCCTTGCTGCTGCCGGATGACGAGGAGACGCTCGCGCAGTCGCTCTCGGTACTGAAAAAAAAGAAAGGCGCACAGGCGAAGTACATTGTCGTCATCGGCATTGGCGGCTCGAACCTTGGTGCAAAAGCCGTGTATGACGCGCTCTGCGGCCCCTACGACCTGTTGCGGCCGGACCGCTTTCCCAAGTGCCTCTTTGCCGATACGACCGACGCAGAGTGGCTGGAGGCATTCGATCATTTTTTACGTCATCATGTCGCCACACCGGAAGAGGTGCTGCTGATTGCGATCAGTAAGTCGGGAACGACAACAGAAACAATCGCCAACCTCGATCTGATTCTGGAAGCCGGCACGCGCCGATTCGCGAGCCTGATGGACCGCATCATAGTCATCACGCAAGAAGGGTCGAAGTTCATGGGATTGGCCGCCGGAGAGCACATCGCCTCGGTCGGCATGAGTCCGTGCGTCGGCGGACGGTACTCGGTCTTCTCCTCAGTCGGCCTGGTGCCGCTCGCAGCAGCGGGACTGGATATCAAGGGATTTCGGCGAGGTGCTGCTGCGATGCGCGAGATGTGCCTTGCTTCCAATATGAGAAACCCCGCTGTTGCAACAGCCGCGACGTTGGCGGCGCGCAAAAAGAAGGGCAGTGTGATTCATGACACGTTCGTGTTTCATCCCGAACTTGAGTCGTGCGGCAAGTGGTATCGTCAGCTGCTGGCGGAAAGCCTTGGCAAGGAAAAAGACATCCGCGGCAAGACTGTGCACCAGGGACTGCTCCCGACCGTGTCGGTCGGATCTATCGACCTTCACTCTGTCGGGCAGCTGTATCTTGGCGGGCCGCACAATATCTTTACCTCGTTCCTCTGGAGTCCCAGCAGTGCGCGGGGCAACCAGATCGGCTACTCCCAGTTTTCTTCGCTTGTCGAGGGGATCGGCGGCGCAAGCGCTGCCGATATCATGTCCGCCATACTTGGCGGCACAAAACGCGCCTACGCGCAGAAAAAGCGGCCGTTTCTCGACGTTACACTTGATGATATATCCGCCGAATCCATTGGCGCGTGGATGCAATATCAGATGATCACCGTAATGCTGTTGGGTAACCTCTTTGGCGTGAACGCATTCAATCAACCCGAAGTCGAACTGTATAAGAAAGAAACGCGCGAGATCCTGAAGTCACGTCGCAGCGAGTAATGCCCCGCAACTCCACATACGCAGGTGTGGTATACTAGAAGAAGCTCACTCGCTTCTTCCTCATGCGACTTGGACTTTTTTTTCATACCGCCGCCCTTTTTGTTGCCGCGCAAATAGTTGCGCTTGTTGTCGCACACGACTTGTTCGCGCTGCGATTTCCCGCGTACCCGAACGGCGGCATGCCTCTTGCGCACTTTCTCCTGCTTTTTTTTGGCTTTACCCTTTTTCTTTTTGCTCTTTTTCACTTTTATCGCGGTCGCATCGTCTATCGGGCGGTCTTTACCGCCATTTTGTTTGTCGGACTTTTTAAGTTATTTGAGATCGTCTTTCCCGCATCGCTTGGCGCAGCAGCAGCTGCATTATTTGTCACGAGTCTCTATCTTCTCCCGTACGTGTGGGTGCACAATCTTGTTGTAATACTCGCGTCCGCAGGGATCGGCGCCTTGTTCGGCGCGCAGTTCACCTGGGAGACGGCCGCGTGGATCCTTTTCATTTTGTCCGTGTATGATTTTTTTGCTGTGCTTGTCACGCGCCACATGGTGACGCTCGAGCATGAGATGACGAGCGAGCAGGCGAACTTCGCACTGATCGTGCCGGAGCAGTGGCGCGATATGCGCCTGGGAACCGAGCGTGTCCAGCCGGGGTCGGGATTTTTGATTCTGGGCGGCGGCGATGCGATCGTTCCGATGTTTTTTGTCACGAGTCTCTACGCCGTAAGCACGCCTGCGGCAGTTGCCGCGATCGTGGGGATGATTTTTGGTCTTCTCGGAAATCATGTATGGTTATTACGGAAGAGAAAGCCTCTGCCGGCACTGCCGTTTATCGCATTCGGCGCGGTTCTCGGCGGCATGATTGGACTTTTGATATGAACAAATTTTGGAAGAAAAAGGCACTCATATGTGTCACGCTCTTTTCGGTCGTGGCGATGACGACCGGTTTTTCCTGCAGCCTTATTCCGCAAAAAGTTGATCCGAAGGTCGATCCACGCCGACCCGTGACCTTGAATTACTGGCGGGTGTTTGACGATACGGACACGATGCAGCCGATCATTAGTGCGTACAAGCGCGTGCGCCCCAATGTCACGATCAATTACAAGAAGCTGCGGTACGAGGAGTACGAGGCAGAGCTTGTCAATGCGCTTGCGGAAGATCGCGGCCCCGATATTTTTTCGATCCACAACAGCTGGGTCGATGCGTACGCGGCAAAGATCGAGCCGCTGCCGCGAAAAATCACGATGGGAACGCTCGTGACAAAGGGCACGCTGCGCAAAACGACATCGGTGCAGGTGAACGAAATCGATACGTACAAGGAGTTCTCGCCCCTAGGCATCAAGCAGAAGTTCGTCGACACGGTGTCCGACGACGTGGTTCGGGGGGCGCGCGGCAGCGAACAGATCCTTGCCCTGCCGTTTTTCGTGGACACGCTTGCGTTGTTTAAAAACATGACGCTGTTCCGCAATGCGCAGGTGATCGAGGATCCGAAGGACTGGGACGCGTTCCAGCGCGTGGTCAAGCAACTCACGCTCATCGACAACCAGCGCAACGACACGTCAGACATCATTCAGTCGGGAGCGGCATTCGGCGGCGCGGACAATGTGGAGCGGTCACCGGATATCATCGCGACGCTCATGATGCAAAGCGGCGCAGTCATGACCGACGGCAATCAGGTGGCCTTCGATCGTCCGTCGCGCCAGTCGCAGAACCGGAGCGTGGTGCCTGCCGTCGAGGCGCTGCGCTTCTATACCGACTTTGCCTCGTACGCGCCGCGCAAGGAGCCGTATGCGTGGAACGTGGACCAGCCGAACAGCTTTCAGGCGTTTTTGCAAGGCAAGACGGCGATGTTTTTCGGCTACTCGTACCACCAGACCGCTCTCCGCGCGCAGGCGCCGCAGCTGAACTTCGCGACCCGCCCGATTCCGCAGATCAATCCGCAGCGTCCCGTAACGTTCGCAAACTACTGGGTGGAAACCGTCTCGAAAAAGAGCGCAAACACGGATTACGCCTGGGACTTTCTCATGTTTGCCGCGGCAAACCAGGATCTGATGCGCGACTACACGAAAACATCCGGCCGTCCGACTGCCTTGCGGTCGCTTGTTGCCGAGCAGACGGCAACCGAGGATATGAACGCGTTTGCCTCGCAGCTGATCATGGCGCGGAGCTGGTACCGCGGCAAAAAGCCGCTTGTGGCCGAGGAGGCGCTGCGTCGGATGATTGCCGATGCGCTGGACGCCAAGGGCGGTACCGAGTCCGAGGAACGCAGCAAGCTGATGGCGATCGTTCGCAAGGCCCAGCAGGCGATTCAAGCAACCTATTGAGTATGACTCAGGAATCAGGACTCAGGAATCAGGAATTGCGGCCATCATTCCCGCGCCGCGGCTGGCGGCGGATGGGTATCATGGCAGCAGGTGTCTTTTGCATCTTTGCGGTTTTTATTTTGACCACCGCTCTTCCTGTTGCGGCGTACAAGTCGACAGGCATCATTCCGAGCGAGTGCTACGGCAGTGGCAACTACGGATGGGGCGGGATCATGCTTCTGATCGGCAACATCATCAAGTTCGCACTCGGCTTGTCCGGCACGATCGCGCTTCTGATGTTTTTTGTGGGCGGCTACTTCTGGATCTTCGGTGGCGCCTCGGAGAGCAATATCAAAAAAGGCAAAGAGTTCATGACGAATGCCGTCATTGGACTTTTGATCGTGTACGGCAGCTGGGTCGGCGTGAACTACTTCGTCGCAACACTTACGACGCCGGAGGGTCAGCGCATTCAGGCTCAGGGCCTGCTCTTCGGTCAGCCGTGGAACCAGTTCGCCCGAGAAACCGAGGTCTGTATCGAGATCGCCAGAAGCTCAAGAGGCGGCGCATCGATACCGGAGATGAAGGCACCGAAGCCAGCGGCACCAGCGGCGATTCCTGGCAATACTATTAATCACCAGATCACAACCTGTAAAAAAGAAGATATAAAGCCTGACGCAAAGCCGGCAGGGTCGAACTGCCGATCAAGTGCGTGCAATTGTAAGTCGGGTAGGTGCGACGCAACAGGCGTATGTATGCCTGAAGAGATGTCTGAGCAAGTTGCGGAGAATTCGAGGGGTAACTGTTGCTATTTTACGGAAAACTCAGACGGTTCATTTAAGCGAGAGAGTCCCCGAGTCCACAACGCACAGGGATGTCGAGATCTCATAGCTAGAAGTAGCGATGCTTCATATAAGCGAGATGTCTACTTTTGTGCGACAGAGGCAGGAGCCGATCCAAAAAATGAAGCAATATGCTTTCAGTATCCGGCTCTCGGGGCATCAAAAACTGATTTTAATTCCGCTTACTTCAAGCAAGGACAGTGTCCGAAAAGGATAAATATCCGGGCCGCCGGCCTGCAACAACTGCCACCACCGGAGGCGACCGGAGTATGTTGTTATAACTTGAAGAAACGAGAGACTTCAGGAGTTAGTACAATAACAACCTATTCAGCAGAAGGTGTTAAAAGGACCAGAAATAATTGTTCTAAAGCACGCGTCCAGTCAGCGTACCCATCTGCCACCACTGTAATCAACGGCACAAAAACAGACTTGAAAGTAGAAGATACAAGATACTGCTATAAGCATACGAATCCGGAAAGTATTGCCACATCTGCGTGCGGTTCTCAGGTCGACGCAGGGACGGGTAGTTTTATAGAAGGAGCTCTTGAAGGGGAAGTGAGAGGTAAAAAATGGTATCCTATAGACCAAGAGGCACAAGGAATCACCTGTGAGCCCCGATAGGTATTATATGAGCACATGGAAAGTTCTTATTGCAGTGATTTTTTTCTTGACACTTCTTTTCGCAAGTGTCGACCCAATCCTCGCTGCAAAGCTCGACGATCCGCTGAATATCGGCGAGAACAACAAGGGTATCCAGATCGTCGTCGGGCGGTTTCTCAAAGGACTGCTGGGGATATCGGGTGTTGTGGTGCTGCTGATGTTTGTCCTCGGGGGCTTTCAACTCCTTACCTCGGCTGGCGACAAGAAAAAATACCAGCAAGGAACAACGACGCTCTGGTGGGCCGCCGTCGGCATCCTGACGGTATTCGGCAGCTACGCGATCGTCGAGTTCCTCCTACGATCGTTTATTTCAGGGTGATATGAGCACGAGTCTGAAAAAAGTTTCATTGATCATTGCGACAGCATGGCTGATCGGAGGCTTTTCGTTTGTGTCTGCAGAGGAAAGTCCGTCGGGTAGTGGCACATTTTTTTCATCGGACGGCAATTTGGAACCTTCCAACCCTTATGAAAACGATTACCAATCAGGAGTTCCTTCGACTTTGCAAAGCGCTCCGCTTTCCAATCCTTCACAGGTAGGACAGCTGAACTTTTGTCCTGGCGCCGGTACCACGCGGGCCGATATCACGACCGAGCAGGCATGCAACGCGTACTGCACGCATGAGAACAACTTTGAAAGGATGGAGGGCTTCGGTCTGAACAAATCGAAGTATGCCGACGTCGACTGCTGCTGCTGGAAGGGAAGCGTCACATCGCAACCCAAAAAAGTCACCTGCAGCGAGCTGCCGGATGGCACGTGCGAGCTTGGCAATACATTGAAAGGAGACGTCGCCAAGACGCCGCAGGAGTTTGCGGGGCGGATCATCAAGAACTTCTTGGGGATCGTCGGCGTGCTTGCACTCGTTATGTTTATGTGGGGCGGCGCGCAGATCATGATGTCTCGCTTCGGCGGCGACGATAAGACAAAATACCAGCAAGGCATCCAGACGCTTGTCGGCGCAGGCGCGGGCCTCGTTGTGATCTTTGGCAGCTACGCGCTCGTCGAGTTTCTCTTCTCCCGCCTCTTGTCGTAAAAGTATCCCCATTCCGTCCGGAAAATGTGGTATACTAACCATTACGTGAATAACTTTTTAAGCAGAGCCTTTGGCTCAATCGATCGTATGGCACTTCGCAGGCTTTTCGCAGCCCTCTCTCTGGCCGGCATTCTCCTCGTTCCCGCAGGCGTGTTGGCGCAGGATCTCGACCCGTCGGATCCTGAAACGTTCCGGAAATACAATCCGCCCGTTTCTTCGAACGTCGAGACGGATATCGGCATGATCGCGAAAAACATCATCGGCGTCGTTATGGGTTTCCTTGGACTGTTCGCCGTGGTCATCATTATCATTGCGGGTTTCAAGTGGATGACGGCGGGCGGTGATGAGAAAAAGGTTGAAGAGGCGAAAAACCAACTCATCCAAGGCGCGATCGGTCTTGTCATCATCATCGCCTCCTGGAGCATCGCCTTTTTCGTCATCGAGCAGATCGCAAAGGTTGTCGGTGGGCAGTAGGGCATAAAACAACCTCCCCATGCTTTTTCAAAAGACAGCATTCCTCTTTTTCGCGTGGAGCGCTGTCTTTTTGTTTTTCTTCGCCCCCATCAGCGGCACATTTTCGTTTGTTGATGCAGCCGAGTCTTCATCCGGGCCCGTGAATTTGAATGTCTCCGGCACGGGCCTGGAAGACACCGGCAAGGCGGCTGGATTCAAAGAGGGGCAAAACCAATTGCCAGGGTATATCGGCACCGTCCTCAAGGCATTTTTTGGCGTGTTGGGTATTATCTTCCTCGCCTTGACGATCTATGGCGGCCTGCGGTGGATGCTCTCGCAGGGAAACGACACCGAAATCAAAGGCGCCCGCGATACGATTATTAGCGCGGTTATCGGCATTGCCATCGTTGCAGCATCCTATGCGATTACAGACTTTGTCATCGACCAGCTTGTAAAAAGCGGGGTAAAACAGGAGATTATCGGCGAGTGATATGCAAATCCTTTCTTCCATCATTTCTCGTGGAGCCGTGTTTGTGGGCGTATTCTTGCCGGCAACGGCAGTTTTTGCGGACAATCCTCCTGCAAACACAATAAAAGGAAATCTGAAAGAGAGTGCTAGTAGCGTATTTTCGCAAAGCGAGATTGCTGTTGTCATCGGCTCGATCGTCACTGCGCTTCTTGGAGTTCTGGGTGTCGTTTTTTTGGCGCTGTTGATCTATGGCGGCTTTCTGTACATGACTGACCTGGGCGATGAGAAGCAGGCGGCAACAGCAAAGAAACTGATCACGAATGCAACCATCGGGTTGGTTATCGTTGCAGTCTCGTTCGCGGTGACGAAGTTCGTGCTGGATAGCATCGGCGGGGCTGCCGGAGTAAGTGGTAGTTTTTAAGACCGTATATGGCAGAAATAAAGAAAAGAACAGTAACGCGTGCTCGTACGGGCCGCAGCGGTCAGGCAACACGAAAGCCGCGCGTCGCGGCTCGTCCTGTGCGTCGGAAGCGGCCCGCGATCTCGGCGGAGAATATTCCACAACTCGAAGCGGTCATCATAGAAGAGGGGAGAAGTGCAGAGCCTGGCCACATCATCTTTATGCAGCGCACAGGCGTCGTTCTCAACCGTGCGTTTAGCGTCACGACGGCGACAGTCCTTTCCCTTTCCCTTATGCTGGGTGGCATGACAACGTTCGCCGAAGGACTCAAATTTAGTGACGTGCAAAACAATGTCGGCGCCGAACTTGATCTGGCGACAGTCATCGCGAATATCATCAACGTATTACTTGGTTTACTGGGTGTCGTTTTTGTGTTATTTGTTATCTATGGCGGGTTTCTCTGGATGACAGACAAGGGCGATGAGAAGCAGGCAGAGCACGCGAAAGCCGTCCTGAAAAACTCCACCATCGGCGTTGTCATCGTTGCGCTTGCCATGGCGATTTCCAACTTTGTGATCAGCACTCTGGCAACCAAGGTCTTTACAGGCGAGTAAGACTTTCGTACGCTTTTTTTCAAAATAGCTATAATCTCAATAATTTTGATCATATGAAAAAAGCTATTGCACTTTTCGGCGCAACTGCTGCGATCTGCTCGCTTCTTGTGCCGGTTGCCGTTTTCGGTGCCGAAACGACTGTTTCTGGTTCGCTCGGCGGATCGACCGCCCCAACTGGAATAGGACAGGCGCTCCAGGGCGGCGCAACCGCTGAACTGGAGAAAGAGGACCTGTTTAAGACAAAGACCGACTTCATCACGATTGTTGCCAATATTATCAGTGTTATTTTGGGCTTCCTCGGACTGATCCTGGTCGCCTTCATCATCTATGCCGGCTTCCTCTGGATGACGGACAACGGCGACGAGAAACGCACCGAAACAGCAAAGAATATTCTCCGCAACTCGATTATCGGCCTCATCATCATCGTGGTAGCGTATGCGATTTCAAACTTTGTCGTGAGTACGCTGGCAACTGACGTCTTGAAGCAGCAGTAAGGAAGGCAAAAAGAAAGTAAAAGAGCGTCTGCGTACAGACGCTCTTTTTCAGTTGCGCCTTTTGCGCAAGGTTATCCCCATGAATAGATACCGAAAGATTGGTATACTTGAGCATATAGTGAGCGGCATTCGCCTGAACGGCGATGCGGCATTTTCTCACATACCCCATGCCATCTCAATTTTCCAAAAGAGGATGGGCGCTCCTTACTGCAGTCGGAGCGATTTTTGCGTTGCTGACTGCAACCGCCTCGTCTACCTTCGCCCAACCCAAAAGCACCGAGGGTCCCAGCGCGACGCTCAATGAGCTGCTCGAGGATGAGACGCTCAAGAAGGTTATCAATCGCGGCGCGACCGATCAAAGCCGCAACGATGCGAGCGAGTACACGGGCCCGATCATCTTTGGGGGAAGCCTGGAGGTGCGCGGCGGGTTAAAGGGTGTACCAGACTCAGCCGATCCGAGTGATCCGAAGAAAAACAAGCTTTTGCTGCAAAAAGACGGCGGGAACGTCGGAATTGGAACGGCAACGCCGATAAACGCAGCGTTGGAAGTGGTTAAGGCGGGGGGCGTACAGGGACGGTTTGCGTACGACGCCGATCGCTATATTGATATTATTGGGAATGTCGGCGTTAAGCTTCGCTCGGCAGACAGTCAGAACAACCCCCTTGAGATCGTAAAGGAGGGAAAGGGCGAGTTGGTTTTCAAGACCGGCCTCAATGGTGCAACAGCAGCCCGACTGATAATTCTTCAGGATGGCAACATTGGCATCGGGACGGCCGATCCGAAAAACAAACTGACGATTGGCTCAAGCAACAAGATTCAAGAGACGAAAGGGCTGGGCTTAGGCGCGGATCAGAATGTTGTCGAGTTGGTGCATTCAACGTACGGAAACGGCTACGGATCAAAGCTCTACGGCCGCGATTTCGGTAATGGAGGGACGGGTCTTGCCATCGCTACGCGCGGAAATACGGGAACATGGACAGACGCCGTTACGATCCGCGCAGATGACGCGACCGGCGGAAAGAACGGTAACGTCGGCATCGGCACGATTTCGCCGAATGCCGCACTTGCTATTTTTCGGAACGGCGTGAATGCTGCGATCGACCTTGGATCGAAAGGCGAGAACGGCAACTATTGGTCGTTACGGCATGATGGCAGTGATGACAGACTCGCATTTTGGTTCAAAGATGGCGGCGATAAGTTGTCGCTTGGCAAAGACGGCGTGTTGTCTGGCAATGCATTCTCATCCCTTGCGAAGCAGTACGACTGGGTATCTTTGGGCGCGCGCACGATGACGAGTCCCCAGCTTGCCGGCATTCCGCTCTGCGGCGCAAGCAACTTCAACAACCCTCTCGAACCGATTTGCTATACCGGCAGCGGCTCGAACTACGAGTTCAAGGAGCGCCAGGGCGTCGCCCATCCGAATACAAAACAGAAGGATGGCACGATCGCAACTCACGCACTTACTGCCGAGCGAAAGATCGCGATCGGTCTTCCTGGCTCGCAACAGAACGCTCTGTTGAACCCATCGTTGGAAATCAATCAGCCCTTCTACAGTCGCATCTTCCTGGGCGCGACGCAGTACCAACCAGAAGCCCAGCACGTGAAGATGGTCGTGGACGCCCGCGGCGACGGCCGCCTGGGCGGTGCGAACATGGGCCAGATCGGCACGATCTCGGGTCATCCCCTGAGCCTTTTGACAAATGACAGGGAACGCCTGCGCATCAGCGAATATGGCGGCGCAGAGATTTTTGCCTCGGAAAACAACACCAACGCTCTGGTCGTGAACGGCACGGTTCGCATCAAGAAGGTCGGTAACGAGCACGGCGGCTTGTATGTTGACGGCCCCGCTCAATTCCGCAACGGCATCACCTTCCCGCAGCTCGATGCAAATGGCAATCCAACCGCAACGAACCTCGCGTATATCAATCAGGCCGGCGACGCGATGTTTAGGAACCTACAGGTTAACGGCACCCTCACTGACAAGAGCGGCAATGAGTTTAAGCCCATCTGGTCTGGTGACGCAGCAAAGGCGTATCTTGCGAGCGGATTCGAAAACGCATCGGTCGGTATCGGTACGAATGATCCGAAGGCGAAGTTGCATGTGGAAGGTGATAATGGTCTTATGCTATCTCGAGCTGGCAACCAGACCTTGGGTGGAGGCCGTATAGGGCTTTTAGTCGGCTCCATCCTGAATGTTATTCAAAGCGCGGGTACTGGAAATTTGCATATATCCGGCGGCCTTGTCCCTGGTTCAGATGATCCTGTTCGCACTTCAGTAATTCTTCAGCCTACGGATGGTTATGTCGGTATAGGAACTATGCAACCGGGAGAAATACTCGCCTTGGGGGGCTCAAAGCCAGCGATTGATCTTGGCGCGGGTACTGAAAACAGAGAGTTGAATGCAGGAAAAATCGCCTATCAGCGTTGGAGTGACGGTCTTGATATTGTTGGGGCGGGTGGCCCTAATGTAGCTGATCGAAAGATATACTTTTATAATGAAGGAGGCGCTTTTTTTAACGGAGATGTGCAATTGAGCGCCACTAAAACATTACGGAGCTCAGGGCGAATGCATATCACGGGTGAAGAAAACTTATATCTACTTAATAAGGGGGGAGTTGTAGTCAGTAATGCTTGGGGAGGAAACGGCAGTTTGACTGTAGATGGCAAAACCACTATCGGAAATGCAAGCACGAGAGGACAGGTGATGCTCGAGGTGCTTGGGAAAGCAGAGATTCATGGAGACGTGAACCTCAAACTCAGTAGCGCGAACAATCCGCTTGCGAAAAAGGGCTCGTATCTTGCCTACGATCCAAAGGTACAAGGTTTCGATATTGCAGAAAAATTTTCAACGGACTCCGATGTTGAGCCGGGGGATGTACTTGTTGCTGGTAAGAAGTCAAACACATTGACTCTATCCTCGAGACAATATCAAAAAGGCGCGATTGGCGTTGTTTCCACATCACCCGCTATCGTTTTTGAAGGAGGTGAGATAAAACTTGCCGCAGAAGCGCGGTTTTCGAAAGGGAAAAATCCCCCAGTAGCACTTTCAGGGCGTGTTCCAGTAAAGGTTACACTCGAAAATGGCCCGATTCATCCTGGTGACTACCTCACGGCTTCATCAAGAAAGGGGTATGCGATGAAGGCAACCGAACCCGGCCCCATAATCGGCATCGCGCTTGAGTCCTATACTTCGAGAACGTCAACAGAAAAGATCATGATGTTCGTGAATACTTCGGAAGGAAATACAGAACTGGTCACCCAGGAGTTATTGAAGCTTCGCAAGGAACTGGACGAGGTGAAGAAAAAGCTTCGAAAATAACAACCACTCATCTAATCCGCAGCATAAGGCGAAGCGATGACGTGATCCGTATATGAGCAAACGGAATCAGCGCTCTCGCTTCGCCTCTTCAGTAGAAAGGCATGAAACCGTCAGCGCAAAATAATATATTCGCCAAGGGATTCCTCGGAATCCTTTTTGGCGTTTTAGCTACTGGTATTATCGGTTTCTTTCTCAACGTGGACCCAATTCAGGCCGCTTGGTGTATTACAAAAGGGGAAAAAACGGACTGCATCCCGAACTTCAATTATACAAGCGGCACGCCCGTCAATCAAACCTATCAAATCGAAGGAAAGACAGCTGATCCGAATAAGAAGTGGACGATAACGAACCAGCGTTCCGGCTATTGCAATAATAATGTCTGTGTCAACGATCTTGGTCTGCCGAAATTTGAGATGGTTTCCCGAGGAGATGATAACGATACGGATGATAAGATCCAAATACGCCTGAGGGTCCAGGGCAACACCGGAAGCTATTGGTATGTACGAAAAAATAGTGGATACAGTAACGATGACGGGTACCCGAATACCGGAGATCCCCAAGAAGATCGAGGTCTTTCAAGGATCCAATACGATGGTATTCAAGGATTAAGAGGCGGGAATTACGCGCAAAATCTTTGTCCCGGGGATAATGGCAGTAGCTGGGACGACAAATTCGATGTCACTCAGGCAGGCGGATATTTTACTGCGGAAGCACCAGGACCGCGTACGTGCTATGACTCAAAGCTCGTCACTGTAACACATAAGGCGCCGCAGCAAGTTACAGACCCGAAACATCAGGACACATGGCGAGTGTATGTGTATAGCCCCCAGGATGGGATGATGCACTATACAGATCACACAGACGCTGGTACTTATCCGAATGGGTGGAATGCCTATTGGAATAACTGCTGGAAGGGATGGCCATTAAATTGTGAAGGTCGCTGGGAGCAGCCACGCTATCCGGAGTGCGGCTGCGGCAAAAATGACCCCACTGAAAAGCTCTGTATAAGTTACGGCGTGGCCGGCTTACAATCAAACAATAACTGCTACGACTTCTTTAAAAAGCACATCGGCTTTGGGACGAAAACAGAAAATTCTAAAACAGTGACAGAGATGAGGTACCGCGAGGTTACCACGGTGCCCCGATTTAGTCTCGCTACGCTCAACAATAAAACTGCATATGCTCCCCATAGAGAAGGTGCGGTATGGCCTGACAATACCTACTTACTCTACTATGATACAAAGAATTTAAATCGAACGGACGGGGCAAAAAATAAGGTAAAGGCCGTTCAGAACGAGCAGCCGGTTTTTTCCGATCTTAACAAGTGCATTTTTGACCGTAAATTTCTTGAAGTAACACATCATGGTTCGTACACTGATTATGTTGTTCAAGCGGAAGGACTTCTCGGCAACAGGTTCATCGGATGGCTTTTGTTAAGCCGCGATGAACAAAATGCTATAAAACAAAAGATTCTTACGCATGATAAAAGGTTCTACGACAGATCTATAAAAGACGCGCAAAATGAGGAACAAGTAGGGCTGGTACTCATGAGTTTTAAAGCCACCGATGCATTCAAAAATGACGTCATCAATTCCAAGTTACTAAAAGAGAAGGAGTTTAACGTCATATTCAAGGGAGTATCGCAAACCGTCCAGGCGGCTACCGAAGTCCCCAAAGAAAAAGATGAGGGCATTGCATGTCGCGCACAACTGCCCTCAGAGTTCGGCATGACCAGTACATATACGTACTTTACTGGTCCAGCTTCAATACCGCCTGTTGAGATTCGTTCGTTTCGGGCGACAGCGGTCGGTCCGGATAGTGACTTTGTCGGCGAGACAACACAAGAGCTTACAAGTATTGGAAGCGGCGCTAATGTTCTCCCCGACCCAACTAATCGATTTTCGTCTGCGCGTGCTGACCTGAGTGCTGGCGCGGGCGAAGTATTGGATCTGCAGGCATACCAGGATACCGTCAATCTCAGACTGGAGTGGCAAACTCCCTTTGCCGGCCGGGTACGGATTTTTCAAAAAGATGAGCGGCATGCGACGGCGACGGATCTCAGTCAGTTGGCGTGTTTGGGTAGATGGGGGGACATCATTGACAGTAATGACCCATGCCCGGCAAGGGGAGAAGTAACATCTGTACGGGAGCTTACGGTTGAGGGACTTCAGAGCAATAAGAACTATACGTTTTATATCGTCGTCGAAAATAAGCGCGGCGACAGCACCGCGCTACAGCCGACTCAGTGGGCTACAGCCGCCAGACTCGACGTTACTGTCCGGCCGGCACCGATTGTCGTCACGAGCGCAACCGCGAAATACGTGAAAGGAAAGGAGAACTGCAAGAGTAATGCATTACCGGGCCAGACCAATACTCCGACCGAGTGCGCGGAAATTACCTGGAAAGTCGATGGTAGACCGACAGAGATAGTTCTTAAAGCGCCGAAAGGATGGAATAGGACAGTATGGACAGACCATACATTCGCTTCGCACTCCTACACGTCAAACGGTGATTTTGACAGATATTTTCCTATTCATACAAGCGAAATCAATCGTTATCGCTCAAATTTTATCCTCATTGCAAAACGCGGCGATATTACATCGGCCGAGTTTCCTTTTGAGCTTCGAGGCGTGCCGCGCGATCCTATGACAATCGCGGCAGAAGGATGGAAGGATGGCAACAATGTTCGTGACAAGTCTCTTTTTGAGGCGATTCTCAATACCGACTGCGATGAGTGGTGGCCAGGTTTAGATTTGATATGCAGAGGAACGACATTTAGCAGTATTTTTAATATCGCTCGTGAGTCAATATCGTCATCGCTCGCCGGTGCACTGGCAGTAGTGACTGGAGGTGCCGGCGCACTCCTTAAGCCGATTGTCGATTTTGTTCTAAGGGTTGTTGAGCCGATTGCCTTTGGATTGGTTGGTATGATAGGAAATTTAGTGCAGGCGAACAACGAGAATCTTATTGACTGGAAGAAGGACATTAATTGGCAGCCATTTCTCGGTTCCTTCGGACTGAGTTTCGCAGTCAATTCATTTACCGGCGTGCTTCAGGCGATCTTTGGAAAATGTGCGGCAGCGCCCCTCGTTGGTGCAATTCACCAGGTTATTGATCTTGTCGGCACGCTCCTCAGAATCGCTGGAATTAATTTAGGCTGTCCGGATGGTGAAGAAAATAGCTGCGAAATGGGAGCAGATATGGGGAAGACAATGGGAATAATTGCCGGTGAAACAGTTTATTATGCAGTAACCGGCGATAACTCTTGGAAGCCAGAGGTCTGCCCTGGTGAAAAACCTCCGGAAGAGGAAGAAGATCCGTGTACTCCGAAGCCAGGCGAACCGTTCGATTACGCGAGATCGCAAGAGTGTTTTGGAGAGAAGTATCTGCCCCAACGCTATGGATGCAACGAAGAAAATAAGTGCGTGCCCGCTGAAGCCGGTACCTTTGCTGATCCGTTATGCAGTAACACATGCGATGTGTCAAAAATTGTCGAGAAGAAGGTAACGGAAATAGTAAAAGAAGACACAAAATCAATATTTGACTGCTCGGGTACTGTGGATGGAACCGAAGTCGGTCAAGGTTATGGCGGTGAGCGATATGCTAACGAATACCAGTATAGAACGCGCTCAAAGAAAGCGGTTGCCGATGCGCTTATGTCAGCATATTATGTTGCGACGTGTGGTAAATTTTGCCTGAGAAAGGACGCGGCTCTTAGTTGTTCTGAGGATCTCTACAACAATAATAAAAACAATTTCGATTCAATATTTAATACCGCAGATTCGTATATTGATGACAAAAATAGACGGAATCTAAGTACCAAGGTGCATGATAATCTGTTCCGTGATACGTTTGATGGTCTCATGAAAGAGGCAGCTTCATGCGGCATTAAAGATGTTACTAGGTTTATTCCCGTCCCCTGCGCATTCGCACAATAAAAAGAGGAGCTCTAGGGCGGAGCGCTGATGCGGTGAATGAACCTATCCCCACAACAAACAGAACAGGGAGTGGTATGATAGAAGTGCCGTTCTTATTTGAACGGCAGGGCGTTTACCGCCATTTTAGGCAACGTATATCAAGAGGCGCGTGCCCGTATTTTTGAGACATCATCGGCTGGTTTTCGCTGCCGGGGTTTTGGCCCTTGGCGGGTTTTTTGGCGTTCCCGTACTTGCGAATGCTCTTAGCGTCATGGTGGCAACGCCATTTCGAATCAGTACGCCTATCAACGGAACGGTGGTCACACTGCCGGAAGCGAAAGTGACGGTTCCAATTACTGTTGTGTCGCCAGGCGACCAATATGCTGGCGTTACGGTTACCGCAGAGATCCGTTCGGCAAGCGGTGATGTGCGGACGCTTCCGATGAGTGTTTCATCGACCGGTGCAGCCGGAACGACATTTTCTGCGCAGTGGACTGCCACGACCGTCGGGAGCTACCTGATCACTGCGCGCGCAACGCAGTCCGGGTATAATGACCGGGTCAGTGCGCCGGTTCGCGTGAATATCATCTCTCCGTCCGGAAACGCATCAGGGCGCATTTCCGGCGCTTTTACGCAGAGTGCCGCCAAGCAAGCCGGAAAATTCGACGTCATTCCTGGAACAGATGCAGGTGCAATTCCTGGTGACTACCGCCGGCCGCGCATTGGGCCCGTTCTGCCGCCGATCTTTGAGTTCAGTATTTCGGAACCGCTTGAACAGAAAGTGATGATGGATGTCAGTCTTTACGGCGCCGAAGCGCGAAAAGCCGCGGCAGAGAACTCGCGATTCCTGCTTGATTGGAGTGCAAATACTATTGCTCGCGAGCTGTCTGCCGGTGCACAGGAACGCATTCCGATCTATCGGAATGGCGCTGCTATTGTGCTCTCTGTTGGGCAAGTCAACCAAAATGCATACATCGATCTCTACTCCGCGCCGTACTATGACGGAGTTGCCGATGATATCGAGGATCCGATAAAATCAGTTCCCGGTTTTCAGAAACTGAAGGCCTGTCCGAATGCAGTCTCGTGCATTTTTTCTTTGGGGACAGCCAAGAACGGCCGGCATATCGTAGTCGCTCGTGTCAGTGCGAATGGCATCTCGCGCTTCTCATATCGTCTTGTCGAGGTGCGCGGGCAGAATGCGGCGCCGATTGTTGCAATGAGTCTTCTGAGCGATCAGAAACCATTTCTCCTGCCGCAAAAATTGAACATCCGAGTAGATGTGGCAGATGCTGACTCGGATCGCAATGCCGCTGGCAGCCCCATCGAGCGAGTGATTATTTTTGCGGGAGACAAAAAGATTGCCGAACTCGAAAAGCCAACACAAAATATTAATACGCGCACGGAAAAATTCAATTCTCTTTTTAAAGATCTCGATTTTTCGACGTACGCCACACTGCAGACGTATGCGGCCGAGTGGAAGGTTGAAAGCGGCCGCCATGACCTACGCGCGGTCGCAATCGACACCGAAGGCATGCCGTCAGATCCCTTTGTTATTAAGGATTTCATTGCAACCGAGCGGCCGAAAGTTTCTGATCTTATCGTCGTCGGAAAGGAGCGTCCGTCGGATAGCGGTCCGTGGATCGTGCAAGAAGGAGAGGAGTTCACGTTGCAAGCAAAAGCGACAGACGACGGACGCATCGTGTCGATGGCATTTACGAGCGAACAAAAGGCGGCAGGCGGCGGATCCGCCTCGCCAGTTTCCGGTGAAGACAATCTGTATCGTCTCACCGTAAAGGATCGCGCCGCCGGCGCTGAATACGTATACGCCGGCATTGCACAGGATAACGAGGGGGTTACCAACGATCCTCTGCCGCGGATGACCGTCAAGATGAATAAGAAGCCGGATATCCGAGATCTGTCCCGTGATGCCGAGGAGTATCAGCCGAATACAAAAGTAACGCTTGCCGCACTTGCAAAGGACATCGATAGCGCGCTTTCATCCGTCGAGCTCGTTGATGCAAAGACAGGAGCCCGCATCGATTTCAAAGAAAATATCGGCGCTTCAAAAAATACCGATTACGCCTACCGCTTCGAGTGGGTGCCGCCATGGAATGAAGATGCGAAAAATGTCGATCAGAGCGCGATGCACTCGCTTAAGCTCATCGTCCGGGATGCGGACGGCGGCGTTCGCGAGGCGACCTTCCCGACGGTGACCGTTCGCAACCGTGCGCCGTCCGTCACCAAATTTTCCGCCACAAAGGCGGTGTATCAGGATACCGAGCCCGTCGTCGTATCACTTGAGGCAATCGATAACGACAGTGGCATGAACGGCGTCACATTTGTCTTGAAAAACACCGCCGGAACACTCAGTAAAAATTTCATTCTCAATGCCCCGACGCGGCCGGTGTCAGGCATTGATGTACGACGAGGCGGGGTGTATGAGGCCGAGATAAAAAATCTTGCGCCGGACTCCTACATCATAACGGCGATCGCTTCGGATATCGCTTCGCCCGCAAAAGCATCACCCGAACAGGTGGTGAGTGTCCGTGTCAACGCGCCGCCGACGGCAGAAGGCCTGACGGTTTCCACTCCGCTCGTCCAACCGAACGTGCCCGCGACTTTTTCGATTATCGCGCGGGACAGCGACAGCGACGTGAAAAGCGACAGTCGGATCGGGTCGGTGATGCTGCTGCGCGATGGTGTGGAAATCGCCGTCATGCGTCTGCGCGCTGGCAGTGGCGACACCTATGAAGCGAGCTGGACGCCGACCCTGTGGTCGCCAGACATTCCCGATCAGGCACAGCAGTATATCTCGAAAGGTTTTTCCGTACGGATCGAGGATACGGATAGGCGGCGCATCGAAAAAAAGACAGACATAACAGTAACCGTCAAGAATGATCCGCCTGCGCTTGTGCCGGATGGCAAGCAGCTGACCGAGCGGAGCGTCTATCAGAAGGGCGAGACCGTGACACTCTCGGCCGCTGTCAGTGATGCGGATAGCGGCGTTGCGCGCCTTCAGTTTTTCGCGAATGGGACGGCGATTCATACCATCGACAATCCTTCCCAAAAAGTTTCGTTCCAGTGGAAGCCGACTCCCGGAAGTTATGCCCTGACGGCAACGGCGACCGATCGCGCGAAACCGGTCAAGACGGCACAGTATCCGTCCGGAACCAATACGGTCGCAATCAAGGTCAACAATCCGCCGACGATCGATCGCATCGAGGTTGCGCCGAGTGCGCGCAAAACGGCGGAGTACCAGCCGAACGAACCGGTGAGCGTGACGGTCTACGCGACAGATGCGGACGGAAGCATTTCTCAGTCGGAGGTGCGCCTCATTGATGAGAAGGGAGCAAATCTCCCTATTGCGCTCAAGAAGGCAACACAAGCCGCAACAAAAGACGGCAAGGGAAACACGTATGCCTTCCAGATCGAGTGGCGTCCGACGTGGGCAGAGGATGGGGCGAATACAAACCAGTCGATGGTCTTTCCGTTCCGCGCGAGCGTGAAAGATAGCGACGGCGCGCAGCCCGAGGTTCTCGAGCAGTCGCGCGTAATAGTGAAGAACAGCGCACCGACAATTTCGGCTGCGGTAGCAAAGAGCGCGGCGAGCGACGGAAGATATTACGAGGGTGTCGACATTGCGCTTTCCGCGACCGTGAAGGACGCCGAAGGAGAGGTTGGCGGCGTTACCTTCTATCGCGAGGAAGATAAAACGGCAATCGGCACTGGCGCGCGCGGCACGGCAGATACCTTCTCATACCTTTGGAAAAACGCGGCCGCAGGCACGCACCAGCTTTCCGTAAAAGCGATCGATAAAGCCCAACCGCCAAAGACCGCGCGGTATCCGGCAGCGGCAGGGCAGTTTATTCCGATTAAGGTGCTGGCAAAGCCGTCGATCGTATCCTTTACGGGTCCGACTCCCACCGTCGTTCATCTGAGCGGCGGAAACACAGGAACGGCGTCAATTCCGTTGGAATTGAAGGTGTCGGATCCGGACGGCATTGTGGCAAAGGCCGAGATCATCGGCAAGGGTGCGATGGCATCCGTGGGCAGCGGCACATATCGGTTGACGGTGTCGGAAACCGAACAAAAGATCCACTCCTATCGGGCGCGCCTCACCGACGCGATCGGCAGGACGTATGACTCGACGGTTGTCGCGGTGCGCGTCAACAAGCTTCCGACCGCAGCGATCGTGTCGCCGGCGGAAGCGGCAGTGTATTATCCAGGAACATCAGTCACGGTTACGATTGACGCAGCCGATCCTGACGGTTCTGCTGACGGTGCGTCTGCAGGACCGGCAGAGAGCGCTAGATTGCGCGTAACGCATGGCGGCGCGACACAGGAATATCCTGCGCAGGCAGCGGGCGTGAACCGCTATACTGCAACCTTCAAAGTCGAGACAGAGGGATCTTATTCGCTTACGGCGATTTCCCGCGATAGAGATGACAAAGACTCCCCTCTGTCTGCATCGCGGACGATCGTCGCGCAAAATGCAACGCCCGCAGTCAGCGATCTGAAGAGCGTGAAGAGCGTCTATCAGACCGGCGAGAATGTAACGGTGTCACTCGATGCGCTGGATGCGGACAGCGGCATGGCGCGCGTCGAGTTCCTGTTGAACGGGAAGCAGACCGGCGGCGGCGCAATTTCTGAGCGAAAGGTGTCGGTAACAGCTGCCTCTGCTGGAAATGGATGTGCGGATAAGAATAAGAAGTGCACATATACCGCGAATTTCAGCGGCATTCCGGCTGGCGAGTACTCGGTGCGTGCGGTTGCATTTGACAAGGAGACTCCCGAAAAATTCGCAGCGACCGGAACAGCGGTATCCATGAAAGTTCACCGCACGCCGATCATCAGCGCATTCTCGGCAGGGAAGCCTCTCTATCAGAAAGGAGAGCGAGTGACTGTTTCGGCTACTGTGCAGGCGGACAACGGCATTGCGGGGAGCGGGTCGGCTAGTTTTGTGGAGTTCACCGCGAATGGCGCAAGAAAAGCAGTGCGGTATCCATCATCAGGCAACTGTTCGGCGGCATCATGCACGTTCAGCAGTGTCGATCTCGGCGTTCTTTCGGACGGTGCGACCTATACGCTTAGCATTCGCGCCGTCGATACGGCAGGGAAGGCGAGCGCGACCGGCCAGTCTGGACAGGCAGCGACCGCATCCGTCAAGGTGAATACGCCGCCGGCCGTTTCGGTAGCCGCAGCAGCACAGGGAAGAGATGCGGCAAATCAAGAGATCCGTTCGGATATTCCCGTAACAATTACGATTGCGCCCCGCGACAGTGACGGACAGATCGCTTCTGTGACACTGACGCAAGAGTACACGCCCTCGGGCTCATCAGCAGCGACGCGAACCGTCGAGACGGCAACGCCGGGAAGTCGCCCTTCCGGTTGGGGGTATGACGCGCAGAGCGGAAACTTCACCCGAACGATCACGCCTGCCGCGGGATCGTACAGCCTAACAGCTGTCACGCATGACACCGATGGCGCGCCGAGCGCGGTATCGAATACGATCGCGTTTATCGGAAGAAATGAAAAGCCCTCGATTGCGAGTATGAATGCCAGCAAGGGCGTCTATCAGCAGGGTGAGTCGATCGGCGTTGAGGTGAAGGCGAAAGATGTTGATAGTGGCATGAAAGAAGTGGCATTTGTTCTCGGCGGTGATACGCGTGCCGTTCCAGCGACACAAGCGGCTGGCGGCGGTTGCGGTACGCGGGATAAGGAGTGCGTCTACGCGACAAGCTTTTCGAGTCGCAGTCCCGGCACCTATACGATTACGGCAACTGCTCGCGATACCGTGAATCCGCCTGGAGAGGCGGGCAGGACGGCAAGTTTCCGCGTGAATGCTGCTCCGTCCGGACGCATCTCTGCTCCCCAAACCGTCCAGATGAATGCAGGATTTACACTGATCCTGGATGCGACCGACAGCGACAGCAAATCGTCCGGTCCGGCAAGCGCATCAAATGGCATCAAGAGTGTTTCCTTCTCCGGTCCCGGCGTTGACAACGCGAGAATTGCGGTGAGCAACGTGACGGCAGGCGGCGCGCGCTACTCGTTGGCAGTTTCCGGGCAAGAGGCAGGCGGCCCCAAGTCGTATTCGGCAACAATCACAGACTGGGACGACAATAGCTTTACGACACCCGTCGCCGTTGTCGGCGTGCAGCGTCCGCCGATCCTTACGAATATGAAGACAGACAAGCGGATCTACCAAAGAGGAGATGATGTTGTCGTTTCGATTTCCGCCCAGGCCGACAATGGGATGGATACGCTTGAGTTTTCAACCGACAGCGGCGCGATTGTAGCGGCGGCGGTAAGTAGTGCGTGCGTATCGCGCGAGTGCTCGTACTCGGCAACGTTTACGGGGCTTGCTGATGGGCGGTCGTACACGATCACGGCGACGGCAAAGGACCGAGCAGGTAAAATCGCAAGCACGACTGCGCAGATTACAATCAACCGTCCGCCGATCCTTACGATCCCGACGAGTTACTACGCGTTCCAGCAGGGTGATGATGCGAATGTTTCAGTTACTGTGCAGGCAGACAACGGCATGGATTTTGTCGAGTTCAAAGCTGCTGGTGCAACCGTGAGAACGAATGCGCCGAGTAACGACTCATGCGTCCGTTCCAGTTGCGAGTTTAGGGGGACATTTAAGGGACTGTCAGCAGGACAAACTCATCGAGTCAGCATCACGGCACAGGATAAGGAAAAGAAGACGGCCGCAGGTACGCTTGATATCCGCGTGATAGCGCCGCCTCAGATTACGAATTTCAAACCCGGCAAGAGCGTGTATCAGGTGAACGAGTCGGTAAGCGCATCATTGGAAGTGCAGGCGGAAAATGGCATGGCGAATGCCGGCGACTCGCCAGCGATAAAAAACAGCAGCTATGTTGACTTCCAGGTAGACGGCGCAAGTAGGCGAGACTATCCCAGCCGCGGCGACTGCCGATCGGCACCATGTTCCGTATCAACAGCGTTCGGTGCGCTCCCCGCAGGTAAAACCTATACACTATCCGCCACGGCGCGCGACAAGGCAGGGAAAGAGGCGGGTGCAACAACAAGCGTAAAGGTGAATGCGCCGCCGAGCGGTGGGTTTGTCCGCACGCCCGAGGTTGTCGCAATTGGTAATGCACTCACACTGACGCTCGAGGTTGAGGATGGCGACAGCGCGGACGTATCCGCAACATTGTCGGGCCCGTACAACCCGCGGCAGGTCAGCGTCAGCGGCTCAGGGAGGAAAAAAACCTACGTCTTCACGACCGACGGCTTGCCGCTGAACACCGCAACGCCGACGACATATTCATATAGCGCGACGATTACAGACAATGAAGGGGGAAGTGCGGCGATCAGCCATGCCGTGCGCGTCAATCGCGTTCCCACACTCTCGCTCTCTTCATCTCCGACAGGCCCTCGCCTCAGGCAGGGTACGAGCGTCACACTCACAATGACTCCGAGTGACCCTGATGGCACTATTTCGAGCGTCGATCTCTCGATCAATGGTGCGACTGAGACAATCACGCGTGCCGGTGATGGTTCATACAAGAAGACGTTTACGCCCAATCCTGGAGGATACTCGGTATCGGCTTCTGTAAAGGATACCGATGGCGCGCGTGCGACATCGGAGATCAGTTTTAATGTAAATGCAGCGCCGTCGGCGAAAATTGTAAACACGTCACGCAATGTGTGGAATGGCCAGTCGTTCACGGCACGGCCGACAGAACCGGCCGTCAATCCGGGCGAGTGGATCAGTGTGGACGTGGAGGCGACAGACTCCGACCGGGGCATTCGGGAGATTACGGCGATATTTCAAGGAGTGACACAGACGCTGTACACGACGGGATACTCGGATTGCGTCGCTGGTGCCGCCTGCGCAAGACGGTTTGATTTTCATGCTCCCTCCGGCGGGTGGCGGCCCGGAACGCACGAGCTGATCATCGAGACATACGACCGCGAGCCGCCGGACGCGCGCATGAGCGCACGGGTGAGTAAATCGATCCGCGTGAATGCGCCGCCTGTCGTCTCGTGGTATACGGTCAATATGCCAGGCCGCGGATACGTCTGGTGGTCATGGTGGGGAGGAGGCGCTCCGCCGGCACAGAGTATGAAGCTGGGTGAGGGCACAGCGTATCTTTACATGACAGCATACGATGATGGCGAGCTTGATAACAACACGGCATTCTTCGTAATCAATGGGAGTACTATCAAAGCTACGCATTACAGTACAAGTGGACAAACGCGCTATTATTACGCGACATATACGCCATCACGGAGCGGACAATACACAATTACCGGACAAGTTGGCGATACGCAAGGCGGACTTACAGTACTTGGTAGAGATAAGGCTTTTGTGCTGACGGTCATAAATGATCCTCCGGTCGTATCAAATTTCACCCGCAAACTTGTTAGTAATTACCCGTACTGCGTACTCAATCTTTCTATGGAAGCCGCCGATGCTGCACCGGGTGTCAGTTGGATGGGATTTTTATCGCTTTATAATTACTGGTCATGGCGATGGCCGGCATGGAGATGGGGTGGAGGGAAGTATGAAGCAAATGTAACCTTCACAGAACCAGGAACACATTTGATTTCTGCGCGTGCGGCAGATCATGAAGGGGGATATACTGCGACGAGCGATGCCTACGTGTACATTGGTGACCGAGGATGGATCTGGGACTGGTGGAGTGGATGGCGTAGAGGCACCTATTGCGCGTATTACTAGGGAGTGAATATATGCAGAGCGGATTACAATGGATTCAAAAGAATAGCCGTGCTGCCTTTCTTGCACTTTTTGTCGTTGGTGTGCTTGGGGGTACATACCTACTTGTATCGTATCGCGGTACCGGTCCGGAGCAGGGCGGCCGGGACGGTTTTGTTTTTTTTGATGGTGCCTGGCACCCTGCCTTGAAAGAAGGGGATAGTGCATCTCTGAAACGTCTCTTACCGGTGCGTTTTTCATCAGCAGGCGGAGATGAGGTTGTCTCGCTATCGGCAGGCGAGGTTCTCAAGGGCAGCATATCCGTCGATTGGCTCTCGCCTGCTGCTCAGAGCATCACTGCCTCTGTTTTTGACCGGGAAACGTATGCAAAAATCGGTCAGGGAGTTTTTTCTCTCAAGCGAAATGAGATCTCTTCCGAGGGTTTTGTCCCATTTGAGGGGACGGTCACGTACAGCGCCGCATCAAGCACGGACGGCTTTCTCCTTTTTGATGCAGGAGCTTCTCTTGCTGGAGAAACGCCAGATGCGCACGAAAAAGCTGACGAAAGGGAAATAACAGCATACAGCATTTCGGTACTCCTCATTCCATCCGGGACTAATAAAAAACTTGTTGAGGGATTGAAGCAGTCGAAACAGTATGCAGCCCAAAATGCGTCAATTCGGATTATTGCATCGGGTGCGGAGGGAGTGGCGTTAGGTGAAGGGGGTGTTGGTGATGAAGCGGATGTCGTGAAGATAGAAAAAGTCATTGGAACTCAGACAGGAGCGGCAGGAGAACAAATGGTGATCAATTCTGGCGAAATGCTGAGGGGCTTGCTGCGCACTGATATTCTCGCCGCACAATCAGTCACCACAGTCGCCGCTACTGTCGTTGACTCAAAAAAATTGAAGACGATCGGAAGTGGGACACTCTCCCTCAAGCGAGGCGAGACCTCTTCTGATGGCTTTGTCCCCTTTGAAGGCACGGTCACGTATAGCGGCGCATCAAGCACGGACGGATTTCTCCTGTTTGAGGCGGATGGGACTTCTGTCGGATCCAGTATTCCGGTGATCCTCATTCCATCCGGCACAGATAGAAAGCTTGTCGAGGGGCTAAAAATGTCAAAGCAATACAACGCCTCTGAGGCGGTGATCCGCATCCTTCCGGGCAATGAGACGGAGCAGATGCCCGCCGGCCTGAAGCAGTCTTTTTCCGGTTCACTTCGCACTGATATTCTCGCCTCACAATCAGTCACCACAGTCGCCGCTACTGTCGTTGACTCAAAAAAATTGAAGACGATCGGAAGTGGGACACTCTCCCTCAAGCGAGGCGAGACCTCTTCTGATGGCTTTGTCCCCTTTGAAGGCACGGTCACGTATAGCGGCGCATCAAGCACGGACGGATTTCTCCTGTTTGAGGCAGGAAAGTTCCGAACACCGCAAGGATCGGAAGCAACTGCGGGGGGTGCAAGTGTTCCTTTTCCACTTGTCGCTCTTCCCGTGTTGGGTAATCAGCAAAAGCAAGAGCAGTCATCGATCCAGCCGAGTCGCTTTGACACGGCAGATGCATCAATCCGCCTCTTCCCCTCAGGGGCAGGCACTGGTGATGGGTCGCAGACTTCTCTTCGGGGAGCTATTCATAAGGATGTGCTTGGTGCGCAACCCACCCCATCTATTTCTGCGCATATCATAGATCCAAAGACGACCTCCGTGATCGGCAGCGGCTCGTTTTCACTTAAACATGATGAAATCGGGAATGACGGGTTTGTCCCGTTCGATGGACAGATCACACAGAACGGCTCGCTCGGCTCGGAAGGAATCATGCTTTTCCAGATGGGTGCGGAAAAAGACGCGTTCTATGCCGCACTCGTTTCATTAGACTCTAAGGGACGAATAGCTGTTGTGCAGACTCGTCTTGAAGAGAAGCCGCCGGAAGCAGCGACTCCTCCGCCTTCCTCATCTTCATCATCAGCGAACGCGGCATCTCAACAGGATGCAATAAAACTGGAACGAATTTCTGTCGTGCCGCGTGTCGGGCAAGGACCGCTTACACCGCCGCTTGCGAAGGATGGGGAGTGCCGTATTACCGGATGCAATAGGGAAGTTTGCGCTGATCGGGATTCACACTCTTCATGCGAACAGTACCTGCCCGAGTATGCATGCTACGCAGGCGCCGTCTGCGAGCGCCAAAGCAACGGGGCGTGCGGATGGACACAGACAAAGGAACTCGCGCAATGCATTGAGGGTGTTCAGCGTGCAGGAACCCAATCTTCACAGTAGGTATCATCGTCACAAGGGAGACAGGGTGCCGATCTTGTCATTTATGTGAATTTGGGTAGAGTGGGAGAATAAGCAGTTTTGCTATGACGGCATCAGAACGGGAGAAAAAAATCCTTGAGTTTTGGGATCAAAACGCCATTTTTGAAAAATCGGTGCAGGAGCGGCCTGTAGAACGGCCGTATGTTTTTTATGACGGTCCGCCGTTTGCGACCGGGTTGCCGCACTATGGCCACATCGTCGCCTCACTCATGAAGGATATTGTTCCGCGCTATCGGACTATGAAGGGCGACCGTGTGGAGCGCGTGTGGGGATGGGACTGCCATGGCCTGCCGATCGAAAATATTATCGAGGAGAAGCTTTCTCTCTCGAGTAAAAAGGATATCGAAGACTACGGCGTTGCGCGGTTCAACGAGGCGTGCCGTGCGACGGTTTTGCAGTACGCTGAGGAGTGGAAGAAGACGATCCGGCGCATGGGCCGCTGGGTTGATATGGAGCACTCGTACATGACCATGGACCCCTCGTACATGGAGAGCGTGTGGTGGGTCTTCCGACAGTTGTGGGATCGCGGCTTGATCTATGAAGGGAAAAAAGCGATGCACATCTGTCCTCGCTGCGTAACGCCGCTTTCCAACTTCGAGGTTACGTTGAACTATAAGGACGCGAAAGACATCTCGGCAACGGTCGCGTTCCGCGTGACAAATGCCCACGCGATCGCCGAAACCGACCTCGCTATTCTCGCATGGACGACAACGCCCTGGACGCTGCCGGGAAATGTGCTGTTGGCCGTCGGAGAAGACATCGAGTACGCGGTCGCGACGGCGGGAGAGAATACTACGCAAAAAATCATTCTCGCCAAAGACCGCGTCGATGCGTACCGGGAAAAAATGAAGGATACTCCGATTTCGATCGAACGGACGGTGAGGGGTATGGATCTGGTCGGTCTGACGTACGAACCGCTGTTTCCGTATTACGCCGATACGCCAAACGCTTTCAGAGTCGTTGCCGCGGATTTCGTCACGACCGAAGACGGAACGGGCGTTGTTCATATCGCCCCGGCGTTCGGCGAAGACGACTATCGTCTCGGCGAAAAGGAGGGCGTCGGATTCGTCCAACACGTGACGATGGCAGGCACGTTTGCGAGCGAGGTGAGTGACTTTGCCGGACAGGAGGTTAAACCGAAAGAGGACCCGACACGCGCCGATATTGAGATCATCAAGTATTTGTCGCGCACCGATGCGCTGTTTTTCAAAGAAAAATACGAGCACACCTATCCTTTTTGCTGGCGCTGCGAAACCCCGCTCCTTAATTACGCAACAAGCAGCTGGTTTGTCCGCGTGACCGAGTTGAAAGAGCAGATGCGCGAGAATAATCAAAAAATTTCGTGGGTGCCAGAGCACATGAAAGAGGGGCGTTTCGGAAAATGGCTGGAGAATGCGCGCGACTGGGCGATATCGCGAAGCCGATTTTGGGGAACGCCGCTGCCGATTTGGAAGAGCGAGTCGGGAGACACGATCTGCGTCGGAAGTATTGCAGAACTGAAGCAGCTTTCCGGCGCAGAGGTGTCTGATCTGCACAAGCACATCATCGACGAGGTGCCGATCGTGAAGGATGGGGTAATCTATCGTCGGATTCCCGAGGTGCTGGACTGTTGGTTTGAGTCGGGTTCGATGCCGTACGCTCAGATGCACTATCCGTTTGAGAACAAAGAGAAGTTCGAGGCGGGGTTTCCTGCCGAGTTTATTGCCGAGGGCCAAGACCAGACGCGCGGATGGTTCTATACGCTCCACGTGCTTGCAACCGCGCTGACGCGACCGCCCGCACCAGCGATTCCGGTTCGCCAAAGCGAGCCGGCATTCCGCAATGTGGTCGTCAATGGCATCGTCTTGGCCGAGGATGGGAAAAAGATGAGCAAGCGGCTGAAGAACTACCCGGATCCGTTGGACGTGATCGAGACCTATGGCGCCGACGCGTTGCGGCTCTACTTTGCGGCCTCGCCGGCAATGCATGCGGAAAACTTGAACTTTTCTGAAAGTGGCGTTCGCGAGGTGTACAACAAGGTGATCAATACGCTCTTTAATGTGGTTTCGTTTTACGAGTTGTTCGCTTCCGAGGCGAGGAGTGGAGAAGAAGGATCAGTTCAACGAACCGTTCTTGACCACTGGATCTTCTCGCGGGTTGGGGCGTTGCGCGAAGAGGTATCCCGGCACCTGCAGGCGTACCGCCTTGCAGAAGCCGCCCGTCCGTTTGTCGCGTTTTCGGCAGACCTGTCCCAGTGGTATGTGCGTCGGTCGCGCGACCGGTTCAAGAGTGACGATCTCCCTGAGCGCGCGGCAGCGATTTCGACGCTCGCACGCGTCTTGTTCGAGGTCTCGCGGCTGCTCGCGCCATTCGCTCCGTTTCTTGCGGAAGAAATTCATCAAACGCTGCGCCGTTGCGGCGGATTACCGCCCGATGCGGCCGAGTCCGTGCATCTTGAGGAGTGGCCGGCAGCCGACCTGGTGCGCGACGAAGCGCTGGAACAGGAGATGGAGGCAGCACGAAGTGTTGTGGAAATGGCCCATGGCCTGCGCGCGGAGGCGAAAATTCGCGTGCGCCAGCCGCTTGGTATGCTGTTGTGTTCGCGGGCATTTTCTTCAGAGATAGCCCGAATTATTGCCGACGAGGTCAATGTGGAGCAGGTTGCGTATGGAGGCGACAGGGCGGCTGACGATCAGTGGCGCGTGCGCGAGGCCGGCGGAATCCGCGCCGCGCTTTCCATTGAAATAACACCCGAACTGCGCGATGCCGGAATTGTCCGCGAGATCGTCCGCCGTGTGAATGATTTGCGGAAAGAGGCCGGCCTGACGCCGAAAGATCGCATCGAGGTGGCGTATGAGACCGATGATGAGAAGCTCGCCGCACTGCTCGCCGCGCGGGCAGAAGACATACAGCGCAGCATCGGTGCGGATGGGATTACTCGCAAGCGACTCGAGGCAATGGAGCGGATTGAGGTTGATGCTTCGTCGCTTTCAATCGCAGTCATACGCACATGACATCTCGCCCTCCGGATTTTGATTCCTTATTCATACATTCTTCCCCATGATCGGGTATTTGCGCGGAACCATTGCAGCAAAGCGGGAACAGACAGTTCTTCTTGATGTGTCGGGTGTCGGCTATGTCGTGCATCTGTCGGTAGCGGCCCTCCAGCGCTTTTCTGTCGGTGATACTGCCGCGTACTCCATTTATCACTATGTGCGCGAGGATGCGTCTGAGCTATTCGGTTTTGAGAAGGAAGACGAACTTCGTTTTTTTGAGCGCCTCCTTTCTGTTTCTGGTGTCGGCCCCAAGACCGCTCTTTCGATTATCGGAGTAGCATCACTTGAGCGCTTGATCGAGGCGATCGGTCGGGGAGATGCAGCGCTGTTCAAAACGGTCTCGGGCGTCGGGAGTAAGACAGCCGAGCGGATCGTTGTTGAGCTAAAAAATTCTTCCGCACTCTTCCATATCCCGAGCGGCCACGCGGAGCGGAGCGCTCCCGGCGATGCGGACATTATTGAGGCACTCATCGGGCTCGGCTATTCTGCGTCCCAGGCGCGCGATGCCGTTCGCTCCATTCCGGCCGAGCTCGTATCTGCAGAGGATCGTTTGAAGTGCGCCTTGAAAATACTCGCGCGATAATCCATCGAAGTGATGACATCACAAGAGATTCCAGCAAGGTGGGATCAGCGACTCATCGGTGATCCGTTTCCGCAATTTTTGCAATCTTCGGCGTGGGCGGCATTCCAGTCGTCGCTTTCCCGGGAGCTCTTTTTCATTCATGATGAAGAGTTTTCGTACCAGGGCATGGGTGTTCGCCTGCCGTTGGGTCGTGCAGGATCCTATCTCTTCTTTCCGCGGGGCCCGTACGTGCGAGATGGGGAGGCATTCGCACGGTTTTGCGACGAGGCAACCGCACTTTGCCGGAAAAAAAATTTTCTTTTTTTCCGCTGTGAGCCGATCGGGACGTCGGATGTCCAGATCCCCAAAACCCTCAAAAAAACCACCGCCATCCATCCTGCCGATACGTTGTGTGTCGACCTCTCGAAAAGCGAAGAAGAGCTGTTTTACTCACTACATCAAAAGACACGCTATAATATTCGGTTGGCGCAAAAAAAAGGCGTACGCGTGAGCGATGAATTGTCTGAAGGAAGGATCGAGGATTTTTTGCGGCTGCTGAGGAAAACATCCGAGCGCCAACCGTTCTCGACACATCCAGCAGAATACTATCGCGCGCTCATCCGTTTTTTCTCCACACCGGCACCCCAAAGGCCGATCGGTATCCGTTTGTATTCCGCTATCCATCATGATATATGTATAGCGAACATATGCGTTCTGGAATTCGGTCCGATCGCCGTGTATCTCCACGGGGCGAGCGATTATGCGGCGCGCGACCTCATGGCGCCGGCTCTTCTTCAGTGGGAGGCGATGCTGAGCGCTAAACGGCGCGGATGTCAGACTTATGACTTTTGGGGAATAACACCATCGGCTGATCCGCATCATCCCTGGGCAGGCATTACTCGATTTAAAAAAGGATTCGGCGGCACGGTTGTCTCGTATCCGGGCACTTTTGACTCCGCCTGCAGCCCCCTGTACCAAGTGTATGCATTCGCCCGGCGGGTACTGAAAGGGCGGTGAGAGTTATGTCCTCCTCGGGAGCGTTCCTTCAGGCGCCGCCCGCAGCCGGCAAGCATGGCTTTTCGAGAGAAACGAGAAAATTGCCGGCGAGGACAGAGGCGGATTCTCGCAGGGAATCCGCCGTGCGGCTGAAGGAATGCCCCCGAGTGATGCAGTGCAAAGTTCGCACTCATTTCCCCGCTCTCGTATTTTAATGGATAAAATACCTCCCTCCGAAGGAGGTGATAGGGGTTCGATTCCCTTCGAGAGCAGAGAAATGAGAGTGAAAGCTGACTATGGAACTAACTTTCCTTCTGATACTTCTGGCCGTCCTCGGCACCTTTTCGTACGCGAGCGTAAGCGCTGCTCCATGGGTGCCGATTCGGTCGCGTGACGTGAGACGCGCTCTTGATTTGGCCCAGATACAGCCCGGCGAGCGGCTGTACGATCTCGGATGCGGCGATGGCCGCATCGTGTTCGGGGCAGGCGCGCGGGGCGCGAAAGGCGTTGGTTTTGAGATCTCTCTTTTGCCCTACAGTATCGGAAAGATCCGCCAACTCATTTCCGGATCGAAACGCGGCAGGATTCTCTATCGGGATCTGTGGCGGGTCTCATTGGCCGATGCGGATATTGTCTACGTGTTTCTCATGCCGAAAATGTACCCGCGGCTGCAGGAAAAATTCCTGCGCGAGCTCTCACCTCAAACACGCATCATCGCGCATGCATGGCCCTTCCCTGGATGGGTGCCGGAAAAGATCGATGACGAGGCCGGACGCCTGAAACTCTACCGATATCGCCTTAAAACCGCCTTGAACACAATAAGTGAACAGAAAAATTCATTTAAATAAAAAGGAAAATAGGCACTCCAAGTCAAAAGGTCTAAAAACACTGAGTAGGGAAGTGACTCAAGAAAATATAACGAATGCATGCCGACAGATCGGGATATATTTGGGGAAAAGAGAAAATTTTATTATAAATTAAGGAATTTTTTGTGGATAAGTTGGGGATGAACCGGACGTTCCTGTTGATACCATTGGTTGTTCGCTTGAAAATATAAGGGAAAATGGCATTTTCCGGATCATTATTTGCAAAATAAAAGCTATTTTAAATAGTCAAAATACATCTTGACATGTATGAAGGCACGCGGTATCATTCCACATACCCTGCTTTTATCAGATATTCACGGGTAAACATGTTTTTGGGCCACATGTTGAAGTGAGTCGTTCGACTTCACCGGCATTTAATTATTGCCTGGTGATCGTTTTTTTATCTCTACGACTTTCACAGCTGGCGCATTTCCTCGCGTGTTAGGTTGATTCGGGGGTTCCAGCTCCGGTGCTCGACGCTGTATTCTCAAATACAGCTTACTCCGCTCATCGCTGGCACCTTGAACTGCACTCAGCTGTGAAAGTCGTGTTTGGCAAAAAATTTCCTTCTTAAATTTTTTTCGTCACCTATGGGAGCACCGCGCACGTTTTTTACCAAGGAGCATAACGTCATTCCTCTTCCTGATCTGATCGAGGTTCAGAAGAACTCGTACAAGTGGTTTCTGGACTCGGGACTTCGCCAGCTGCTTGACGAAGTTTCGCCGGTGAAGGATTTCACCGGTCGCGATCTTGAGTTGTCCTTCCTGGATTACTATCTCGACGAGCCGAAGTTCGACGAGAAGACGAGTTTGTCAAAAAACCTAACGTTTGAGAGCGCGCTGTGGATCCGGACGCGCCTCATGAATCGCCGCACGAACGAGACCAAGGACCAGGACATCTATCTCGGCGACTTTCCGCTCATGACCGATCGAGGCACGTTTATCATCAACGGTGTCGAACGCGTGGTCGTCTCGCAGCTGATCCGCTCGGCGGGCGTTTTTTTCACCTCTCAGGTTATGCGCGGATCTGACCGGCGCGCCTACGGTGCCAAGTTGATCCCGAACCGCGGGGCATGGCTCGAGTTCGAGACGGATGACAACGGCGTCATCTCGGTAAAGATCGATCGCAAGAGAAAGATCGCGGCAACCGCCCTGCTGCGCGCATTCGGATACTCGTCTGACGAGGAGATCCTCAAGCTTTTTGAAACCGTTGATGTCCATCCCGACATCCGGTACATAGAATCGACCCTTGCAAAAGACGCCTCGACCGATGAAACCACCGGTCTTGTTGAGGTGTACAAGCGCATTCGTCCCGGCGACTTGGCAACGCCCGATAACGCCCGCTCCCTTATCCATGACATGTTTTTCCGTTTTGATCGGTACGACCTCAGTCCGGTCGGACGCCATAAGATGAACCAGCGGTTTTCCCTCGGGTTCGACCCCAAAACGAAAGAGGGGCGCGTGCTTCATCGCGAAGACATCGTCTCGATCATCGCCGAGATTATCTCCTACAACATCTCGCAGCGCGAACCTGATGATATTGACCACCTCGGCAACCGCCGCATCCGCGCAGTTGGCGAGCTGATCCAGAACAAGTTCAGGGTCGGCTTGGTCCGCATGGAGCGCATCATCAAGGATCGCATGAGTACTCTGGACATCGATACCATCACGCCGACAAAGCTGATTAACGCGCGTCCGGTCATCATTGCCGTGAAGGAGTTTTTCATGTCGTCCCAGCTCTCGCAGTTCATGGATCAGACCAATCCGCTGTCGGAGTTGGAGCACAAGCGGCGCATCTCGGCGCTCGGCCCCGGAGGCCTTTCCCGCGAACGCGCCGGATTCGAGGTGCGCGACGTGCATCCTACCCACTACGGACGCATCTGTCCGATCGCCACGCCCGAAGGTCCGAACATCGGACTGGTCGGCCATCTGTCCTCGCACGCCCGCCTGAACGAGTTCGGGTTTATCGAGACGCCGTTCCGAAAGGTTGTGAAAGAGACCGGAGCGAACGGAGAGACGCGCGCACGGGTGACGAATGATGTCGAATACTTGGACGCCTTCATAGAAGAAAAGCATGTCACGACCGCCGCGACGACGCCCATCGACGACAAGGGATACTTCGCAACGGAGCGCGCCGAGGTTCGCAAATACGGACAGCCGGCACTAGACGCGTCGGATGCGGTTGAGTATATGGACGTCGCATCCAATCAGATCGTCTCCGTTTCCACCTCACTGATTCCATTTCTCGAGCATGACGACGCGGCGCGCGCATTGATGGGAACGAATATGCAGCGCCAGGCGGTTCCGCTCGTGCGCCCGCAGCGTCCGATCGTCGGCACCGGCGTGGAACACCGCGCGGCCTACGACTCGGGGCGCATGCTGATCAATGAAGAAGATGGCACGGTCATCGGGGTAGAGGCGGATCAGATCACCATCCAGTCAGATTCAGAGGAAATCAAGGCATACCCGCTTACGAAATTTTTGCGTTCAAACGCCTCTACCTGCATTAACCAAAAGCCGATCGTGGCAAAAGGGGATCGCGTAAAGGCGGGGGACGTGCTTGCCGACGGGCCGGCGACGAACGACGGCGAACTCGCACTCGGACAAAACGTGCTTGTCGGTTTCATGTCGTGGGAACTGGGAAACTACGAAGACGCCATTCTGATTTCCGAGCGCATGGTTCAGGGAGATCGGTTTACCTCCATTCACATCGAAAACTACATGCTCTCGGTTCGCGATACGAAACTCGGCCCCGAGGTCATCACGCGCGACATCCCCAACATCAGCGAGGAAAAGCTGAAGGATCTGGATGAGGATGGCATTGTCCGCATTGGCGCAGAGGTGTCATCCGGAGACATTCTTGTCGGCAAAATCACGCCGAAGGGCGAAACCGAACTCTCGCCCGAGGAAAAGCTGTTGCGCGCAATTTTTGGCGAGAAGGCAAAAGATATCCGCGACTCCTCGCTGTATCTTGAGCATGGCGAACACGGCAAGGTGATCGACGTGAAGATCTTCTCGCGCAAAAACGGCGACAAGCTCCCGTCCGGTGTTATCAAGAACGTCCAGGTGACCGTCGCCCATCTTCGAAAAATCCAAGTCGGCGACAAGATGGCAGGACGCCACGGAAACAAGGGCGTCATCTCCCGCGTCGTGCCGGTCGAGGATATGCCGCTGCTTCCGGACGGCCGGCCGTTGGACATCGTGCTCTCTCCGTTGGGCGTCATCTCTCGTATGAACTTGGGGCAGATTCTTGAGACGCATCTTGGACTCGCGGCGCGCAAGCTGCATATCACGGTCGCGACGCCCGCGCTGGACGGAATCACCGAAGAGACGATCAAAGACCTTCTCGTTCAGGCTGGCTACGAGCCGGACGGAAAGCGACAGCTCTACGATGGGCGCACAGGCGAGCCGTTCCAGGAAAAGACCGTCGTCGGCAAGATGTATATGATGAAACTGATCCACATGGTCGAGGACAAGATCCACCAGCGCTCGATCGGTCCGTACTCGCTTATCACGCAGCAGCCGCTCGGCGGTAAGGCGCAGTCCGGCGGCCAGCGCTTCGGTGAGATGGAAGTCTGGGCGCTTGAAGCCTATGGCGCCGCGCACACGCTTCAGGAAATTTTGACGATCAAATCCGATGACGTGACCGGCCGGTCGAAGGCATATGAGGCGATCATCAAGGGAGAGCCGATCCAAAAGGTGAACGTACCGGAGGCATTCAATGTTCTCGTACGCGAGTTGAAGGGACTGTGCCTTGATGTCGAACTAATAAAGGAGACGGGCGACGATGATGCACTCGAGGATGAAGAAGAGCGTGCATCCGAGTAGGGGTACGTCGCATACTTTGTATCACCCAACCACTTAGGAAACACTAACAATCATTCGCCTGTAGCCTATGCCGTACGACGACAAAAAGGACTCCATCTCCACATTCGATTTTGATGCTATCCGTCTCAAGCTGGCATCCCCGGCTGACATACACCGCTGGTCCTACGGCGAGGTGACGCGGCCCGAGACGATCAACTACCGCACACAGCGTCCCGAAAAAGACGGCCTGTTTTCCGAACGCATCTTCGGGCCAACGAAGGACTGGGAGTGTTACTGCGGCAAGTACAAAAAGATCCGGTATAAAGGGATCATCTGCGATAAGTGCGGAGTGGAGGTGACGCGCTCGATCGTCCGCCGCGAACGGATGGGACACATCGATCTGGCGTCGCCGGTTTCGCATATCTGGTTTTTGCGCGGCGTGCCGTCAAAGATCGGCCTTATTCTCGATATCTCGGTGCAGAATCTCGAGAAGGTTATTTATTTTGCAAGTTTTATCATTACCAAGGTCGATGAGCAGTTAAAGGCGGCAGAGCTCGAACGACTTTCTCAAGAGTACAAGCAGGCGAAAAAGCAGATCGAGAACGAGTGGAATCAAAAAGCGAACGAGGCGCGCAGCCGCGCAGAAAAAGAAGGTGGCAGCGAGAAACAACTTGGGGATGCCCTCGCGCACGTCGAGGAAGGAAAGCGCGCTGCACTCGAGGCGCTTGATGTTCGCGCCACAGCAGCAGAGGAGGAGTTGAAAGGACTGAAAGTTCTCAAGATCATCAGCGACAGCAGCTACCGAGAGCTTTCTGAAAAATACGGCCACATCTTCGAAGCGGGCATCGGCGCCGAGGCAATCCGCGCACTGCTCGAACGTTTGGATTTGAAAAAAGCGGAAAAAGAGCTTGAGGAAGAAATCGCGGATTCCCAAGGCTTGAAAAAGGAAAAGCTGATTCGGCGATCAAAACTGATCAAGAGCTTTTTGGCAAACGGGCTTCGCCCCGAGTGGATGATCCTGACGACCGTTCCCATTATCCCTCCTGACTTGCGACCCATGGTCGCGCTGGATGGCGGCCGTTTCGCAACGTCCGATCTGAACGATCTGTATCGCCGTGTCATCAATCGGAACAACCGTCTCAAGCAGCTTATCGAGCTTCGTGCGCCGGAAGTGATCTGCCGCAACGAGAAGCGCATGCTTCAGGAGGCTGTTGATGCGCTTATCGACAACTCGGCGCGGCATGGCAAGACGGTCATGGCATCGACGGGGCAGAAGCGTCAGCTCAAGTCCCTCGCCGACATGCTCAAGGGAAAGCGCGGCCGTTTCCGGCAGAACCTGCTCGGAAAACGCATCGACTATTCCGGCCGCAGCGTCATCGTGGTCGGTCCCTCGCTCAAGATTCATCAGTGCGGGCTTCCCAAGCGCATGGCGTTGGACCTCTTCAAGCCGTTCATCATGTCGCAGCTCATTAAGCGCGGATATGTGTTTAATGTGCGCAGCGCATCACGGTTCATCGAGACGGGCCGTGACGAGGTCTGGGATATCCTCGAGGAGATCGTGCGCGACTCGTATGTGCTTCTTAACCGCGCTCCAACCCTCCACCGCCTCGGCATTCAGGCATTCAAACCGATTCTTATCGAGGGAAAGGCGATTCAGATCCATCCGCTCGTCTGTTCGGCGTTCAACGCCGACTTCGATGGCGACCAGATGGCAGTCCACGTTCCGCTCTCAGACGAAGCCCGTGCGGAAGCCGCACAGCTCATGCTCGCAAGTCGGAACTTGCTCAAGCCGGCGACGGGCGACCCGATCGCAATGCCGAACCAGGACATCGTCTGGGGCGCGTTTTTTATGACCTTCATGTCCGAAGAAGAAGAGGCGCGAGACGAGAAGGAGGTGCGCCGGTTTGCCGACGAGTCCGACGCGCTCTGCGCCTACTCGCTCGGAACAATCGGTCTGCAGGAAAAAATCGCCGTCCGTCCGTCCCCCGAACTTGCCGCACGGCTGGGCGAAGAGAAGCCTGGAACCATTCTCACGACCGCGGGTCGCATTCTTTTGAACGGCCATCTGCCGCCCGAGCTTCCGTTTTACAACCAGCGGCTCAACAAAAAGGCGACACAGGCTGTTATTGCCTTGTGCCTCGAGCGTTGCGGGATGGACCGCACAGCGGTTTTACTCGACGAAATCAAGGAGCTCTGCGGCCGCTATCTGACCCGCTCCGGCCTTTCGTTTGGTATGGACGACATTCCGACGCTCGGCGCCAAAGAGGAACTCATCGCAGAGGCGGAGAAGAAAATCGACGAGGTGCAGTCCCAGTATGAGATGGGTCTTTTGACCTATAATGAACGCAAAAACAGAATCATCACCATTTGGACGGAGGCGCGGGAAAAGATCTCGAAATTGTCGAGCGGATCGATCAATAAGAACGGATCAGTGTTTTCGATCATCGAATCCGGTGCACGTGGCACCTGGGCGCAGCTGAACCAGATTATCGGCATGAAGGGCCTTGTGTCTTCTCCGTCAGGCGAGACGATCGAGCTGGCGGTTAAGAGCAGTTTCAAGGAAGGACTGGGCGTTTTGGAGTACTTCATTTCAACGCACGGCGCGCGCAAAGGACTTGCCGATACGGCATTGCGCACTTCGAGCGCGGGATATCTGACGCGCCGCCTCGTCGATGTTGCGCAGGATGTCGTTATCAACGAGGCCGATTGCGGCGATACGGAAGGATTTTCCATCGACAAGAAAGAGTCCGAACGCAGAGACCTTGATTTTTACGAGCGCGTGCTTGGACGCATGAGCATTGCCGACGTTAAAGACGGCGCCAAAACCATCGTCAAGCGCAATGAGGTGTTTCGAAAGGATGCCGTCGATGCGCTTCGGGCAGCGGGAATCGAACGCGTTGCCGTCCGTTCTCTCTTGACATGCAAGAGCGTCAGGGGCGTCTGCCAGCTGTGTTACGGTGTTGACCTTGCTATCAACGATACGGTCCGTCTCGGCACGGCAGTCGGGATCATCGCCGCCCAGAGTCTTGGCGAGCCCGGTACCCAGCTGACGATGCGTACGTTCCATACCGGAGGTGTGGCTGGCATCGGCGACATCACGCAAGGTATCCCACGCGTTGAGGAGCTCTTCGAGGCGCGTCCTCCGAAAAACAAGGCGCTCATCGCAGAGGTTTCCGGTCGCGCAACAGTCTCGTCGAAGCAAAAGAGTGTTGTCAGTGAGAGCGGCAAAGAGATCGCCGCAAGCAGTCATGGACAGAAGGTGATCGGCATCACGTATCAGGATGCCGAAGAAGATCTGTACCGCTTTGCGCCAAAAAAGAAGAAAGAGGCAAGCGCAATCATTAACGGGGAGGAGGCGCAAAGAGCGAAGAAGGCAAAGAAAGGCGTTCTCGATGTGAAGGTATCCGACGGACAGGCGGTTGGCGAGAAAGAACTTCTCTTCATTACCGAGGACGGCGTCGAGGTGCGCGCAAAACGGGCGGGAACGGCAAAAGTTGAAAAGAGCGGTATTCGCGTATTCGTCCCGCTTGAGATGGTCAAGGAATATGTCATCCCAGCGAGCATGTACACGACCGTTGCCGACGGCGATCTGGTGTCTGCCGGCGATCCGCTGACCGAGGGAAATCTGGATCTTCAGACGGTTTTCCGGTACAAGGGTCGCGAGGCGGCACAGCGCTATATCATTGATGAGATTCAGCACATCTACTCGTCGCAAGGCCAAAAGCTCAATGATAAGCACATCGAAGTCATTGTTCGCCAGATGTTCTCTCGGGTGTATATTACGGATGCGGGAGAGACCGATCTTTTGTCGGGAGAGACCGTCGAGCGATCCGAATTTCTGGAGGCCAATATGGCAGCTGAGCACGAGGGGAAGCGCGCGGCGAGCGGTGAGGACCTCTTGATGGGCATCACCAAGGCCTCGCTCTCGACGCGCAGCTGGCTGTCAGCAGCATCATTCCAAGAGACGGCCCGCGTCCTTATCAATGCGGCAATCAGCGGCAAGACCGATCGCCTGGAAGGCTTGAAAGAGAATGTTATTATTGGTCGGCTTATTCCGGTTGGAACAGGATATCGCGGAAAGGAAGAAGAAGAGGAATAAACGGAGTCAATTTTCCCGGAAAAACGGACGCGCACTGTCGCGTCCGTTTTTCATCTCGGTATTATCCACGGATCTAAGTACTCCATTAAACTCATTCTTCACCCGCCACCCTTCGTCGATGAATAGCACGTATTCACCTCCTTAGGCTTTATTGTTTTCGCTCGAAATTCCAGAGTCATACGGGATGAAAATTAATGTAATGGAGTACTAGTATTGAATAGTCCGTAAAAAAAACTATACTGAAAGGGTATGGGATATGAAATCATCCCATTTCTTCATTATGCGAAGGAAAGCTTACACGCGGACGCCCGATCCATTTACTGCAGCGGTCCGAAAGGTGGCGGAATCACTCCATGCAATTTCACCACAAACGCGGCACGCGATCGGCGTCGTTATTCTTTGGGTCGGCGGCATTCTTTTTTTGTTGAGTATTTTTGACCTGGGGGGTGGGTTTGGCGCATGGATTTCAGTCCAACTTGGCGTTCTCTTCGGAGAAGCCAAGATTTTCTTTCCACTCTTGGTGCTCTCACTCGCGTTTGCCTACACCCGTGACAGCACAATGCGGTTTCAAGCTGCACGCCTTATCGGCAGTGCCCTGTTCCTGCTTGCGTTTTTCGGTTTTTGGCATCTCCAGTTTGGACCCGATATCGCGCTTGATGCCGCACGTGCCGCGCGGGGCGGGGGCTTTGCGGGTTTTCTGCTTGCAGACCCGCTACAGCGGACCGTCGGATTTTGGGGATCGCTTGTCGTGCTCGCCGGGATTGCGTTAAGCTCGCTTTTGATCGTATTCAATACGAGCATCTACGCATTTTTGGACTGGGTACGACGCATTCTCGGATCGGTATACTCGGTTTTTGCCGAATTTTTCGGAAAGCTTTTCGAGCGGCGACCGGCTGTCCGCAGCGTTTCTTCACAGGAAGAGGATGAGAGCGAGGACGAAGACGAGACGACAGCTCCTGGTTTTCAGCGCCGCGTCCGCGAAGAGGCGGCTGTCGATGAGCACGCGGTGTCTGAGCAGGGCAACTCCCTGCACGATACTCCCGATCCTGCGATGGCGCCCGCAACCCCTGCGGCAATGGAAGTGCTCCAACCTCCACGGCAGCGGCAAAAGGTGCGCCTCTCAACGAACCTCCTGAACAGCAAATCGTCTCAGCCGACAAGCGGCGATATAAAAACGAACAAAATCATTATTCAGAAGGCGTTTGAAAACTTTAATATTCCCGTTGAGATGGGGGATGTGAATGTCGGTCCGACGGTGACGCAGTATACCATCAAGCCTGCAGACGGCATCAAAGTGGCATCAATCACCGGCCTTCACAACGACCTTGCGCTCGCGCTGGCCGCGCATCCTATCCGAATTGAGGCGCCAATTCCCGGCAAGTCGCTTGTCGGTATCGAGGTCCCGAATCAGAAGGTCGCGCTTGTCACGCTTCGGGAGCTCCTTGAGTCAGACACCTTCAAAAAACGAAAGAGCAATCTCTGCGTTACGCTTGGAAAAGACGTGTCTGGCGCGGTGCGTCTTGCCGATATTGCCGCAATGCCGCACCTCCTCATTGCCGGATCGACCGGATCGGGAAAGACCGTCTGCGTCAACACCTTGATCATGAGTCTTCTGTTCCAGAATACCCCCGAAGAACTGCGACTTATTCTCGTCGATCCGAAACGCGTAGAGCTGACGTGCTACAACGAGATTCCGCATCTTTTGACCCCGGTGATTACGGACGTGAAAAAGACGATCAACTCGCTCAAGTGGGCTGAGGGAGAGATGGAGCGCCGCTTTACCGTGCTTTCGGGCGCGCTGAAGCGCGATATCGCATCGTATAATGCATCTCGGCAAGAGAAGATGCCATATATTATCATCATTATCGATGAACTTGCCGATGTGATGATGACCGCCGGCCAGGAAGTCGAGACGCTGATCATCCGTCTTGCCCAAAAGGCGCGCGCTGTCGGCATTCATCTTATCTTGGCGACGCAGCGCCCTTCCACGGACGTCATTACCGGCCTGATCAAGGCGAATATCACAGCGCGCATCGCGTTTGCCGTTGCCTCGCAAATCGACTCACGCACAATTCTGGATACGGGAGGCGCGGAGCGGCTTGTTGGGCGTGGCGACATGCTCTTCCTCTCCGCAGAACTTTCGAAGCCGGTCCGTATCCAGGGAGCATACGTCTCGGATGGAGAGATCGATCGCGTTACCGGTGCGCTCAAAGAGAGCGGCGCACCGGAGTACCAAGAGGGGATTACTGAGAAACAGTCGGGAAGCGGTAGTGCGGGCGGGTTTGCCGATGACGACGATGACGAGCTTTTATCGGACGCGCGCGACGTGATTTTGCAGGCGCAAAAGGCATCCGCATCGCTGCTCCAGCGCCGTCTCCGAATCGGCTATGCGCGGGCGGCGCGATTGCTGGATCTCTTGGAAGCACAGGGCTTTATTGGACCCGGCGACGGGGCGCGTCCGCGGGAACTGCTGGTCCGTTCGCCAGAGGAAATGGACATGCTGCCCTCCGATGGATTCGAGTCGGAAGACGACGAACGAACCACTTGAAAGCACGGCCGTTTTTCGCTACGATAAGAGCATTGAATTCCGTCTGAAAAGAAGCGGATTTTTGAGCTTTACCTGGATTATGTCTCATACTGGCGTACACGAATCACAGACTGTCGGCGATATATTGCGCGCGCGGCGCGATGCGTGCGGACTCACGATCGATGACATCGCGGATGCGACGCTGATCAGAAAGGCCCACATCGAATCGCTCGAGCGTAATATGTGCGACGCGACGCTTGAGTCGGTGTATCGGGAAAACTATCTTAAGAATTACAGTACATATCTCGGATTGCCGTGGGAGGATGTCAAGCGGCGCTACGATCGCGAGCAGGAGCGATTTTGCACGCAACTCCGCGAACACAATGAGCAGCAGCCGCGCCAGACGATTGAGCGCAAGAATTTTTGGGTGACGGCACGCATCCTTCGCAATGCTTTTTTCGGAACCTTGCTTGGCGGGGTGTTTGCGTATCTCGGTTTCTTGGGATTCGTAACGCTCCACCCCCCAGAGCTGATCGTCTACTCGCCGCCGGATAATCTCTCAAGTACCACCGACAAAATTATCGTCTCCGGCAAGGCCAATTACGAATCCGGAGTGCTGATCAATGGGCGTACGATTTCAAAGCAAAAAGACGGCACATTTTACCAAGAGATCGCCCTGAAAGATGGTCTGAACGTCATTGAGGTTTCGGCGATGAAAAAGTACGGCCAAGAGGCGAAGGTTCGCCGCACCGTTATCGTCAATCGCGGAGAGACTGTCCGCCTGGAACGACTGGAACCCCTTAATTGAGCAAGAGTACTCCGTCAGTACATGAGTAATTTTGAGATGAATCTAATGTGACAAGACATATGGCAAAGGACCAGGACACGTCTGTAATGAGCGACAAGGATCGGTTGCGCGTCATGAAGGAGGCGATTGACCAGATCAAGGATCGTTTCGGAGACGGATCGATCATGCGCCTTGGGGAGGCGAAAAAACTGAACGTCGAGGCGGTGACGACGGGATCCTTGAGTCTGGATATTGCTCTGGGCGTTGGTGGTATGCCGCGCGGGCGCATCATCGAAGTATACGGTCCCGAGTCGTCGGGAAAGACGACACTCGCGCAGCATGTGATTGCCGAAGTGCAAAAACAGGGCGGTGTCGCTGCCTTTATCGACGCCGAGCACGCGCTTGATCCGGAATACGCAAAAAAAATCGGCATCAATATCAACGAGATGTTCATCTCTCAGCCGGACAATGGCGAGCAGGCGCTTGAGATTGTGGAGACGCTTGTCCGGTCAAACGCATTCGATGTCATCGTGATCGACTCGGTTGCCGCGTTGACGCCCAAAGCAGAGGTTGAGGGAGATATGGGCGACAGTCACATGGGCTTGCAGGCGCGCCTCATGAGTCAGGCCTTGCGCAAACTGACGGCGATTGCGAGCAAGTCAAAGACAATCATTATTTTCATCAACCAGATCCGTCTCAAGATCGGCGTCTTTTTCGGCAACCCCGAGACGACGCCCGGCGGCACCGCGCTGAAATTTTACAGCTCGGTCCGTATTGAGGTTCGCAAGACGGCGCAAATCAAACAGGGGGACCGCATCGTCGGCAACCGGGTCAAGGTAAAAATCGTGAAAAACAAAGTTGCGCCCCCCTTCACGACCTGCGAATTCGACATCATGTACAATGAAGGAATTTCTCTGGCAGGAGATGTGCTGGATACCGGCCTTGAGTACAAGGTCATCCAAAAAGCCGGGAACTCATACTCCTACCGCGACACGAAACTGGGTGTCGGACGGGAGAATGCCCGCGTCTTCCTCGGTCAAAACAAGGAGCTTATGAGTGCGATTCGCCAAGAGGTGATGGCAGCACTCGCGCCGCGGGAGCAGGCCGGACCAGAGGTTACAGACATTCCGCCGGTCGGCGCTGACGAAGAGTATCCTGCTGAGGAGGAAACCTATTAAATAGAAAATTTCGGTATACGAAAAGAGCCCGAATCATCGGGCTCTTTTGTATCGAGAGAGAGGAGACTACACGCGCTCCACGTACTCCATCGTGTCGGTGTTGATGCGGATGGTGTCGCCTTCTTTAATGAAGAGCGGCGCGGAAACGACGAGGCCGGTTTCCAGTGTCACTGCCTGCGTGACGCCGCCGGACGAGTCACCCTTGATGCCGGGCGGTGCAGAGACGACTTTTAAGTCAACCTTTGGCGGGAGGCCGACCGTGATGGGACTGCCGTTGAAGGTGAGAATGTCGGCTGACATGCCCTCCGTAAGAAGCTTCTGTTTTTCGCCGAGCACCTCTTGCTCGATCGCGATCTGCTCGAACGACTCGGTATCCATGAAGTGTATGCCGGATGCATCGGAGTAGAGATAGTCGGCCTTGCGTCGCTCAAGTTCCGCCTCCTCCACTTTTTCGCCGGCCTTAAAGCTGTACTCAAGGACCTTGCCATTGATGAGGTTGCGGAGTTTGGTTTGCATGACCGGCTTTCGCTGCTGCATGCGGACGAAGTTTGCCGTGAGAACCTGGTAGGGCTCGCCGTCAAAGAGGATGGTGAGGCCTACCTTGATGGAGTTAAGAGAGGGAAGAACAGCCATAGTTACTTTTTCGGCTTTTCATATTGGCGCATTTCTTCGTTGACGTCTCCGGTGCTCGACGCTGTATGAGGAATACAGCTTACTCCGCTCCTCCTCGTCGTCGCCTTGAACTGCATCCAATCTGAGAAGCCTTATTGAATTACAAATGGGAGGAGCGCCATGGTACGCGCGCGGCGGATGGCAAGCGATAGTTTTCGCTGATGCTGCGCGCAGCAGCCGTTTCGGCGCCGTGGCGCGATTTTTCCGTACGAGGAGATGAAGCGACGAAGGAGAGTTGCGTCCTTGTAGTCTATTTCGACAGAGGTATGCGTGCAGAAGTAGCACTCTTTCGGCACGATTTTCTTAGGTTTTTGCATATATGATATGAACTAGAAAGGGATAGTCTCGAGTGTGCGCTCGTCATCATCCGGCGCGGCGTCTGGCGCGACACTGCTTCCTGTCGCCGCACCTGCGGCGCCATATTCAGCGGATCGCCCGCCACCGCCTTGCGCCGAGTCAAGGATAATCATATTCTCGGCGATGACTTCTGTTGTGTAGCGACGCGTGCCGTCCTGGGCGACCCAGTCGCGCGTCTGCATCCGTCCTTCAATATAGGCGCGGCGACCTTTCGCCAGATACTGGTTGCAGATCTCTGCCAATTTCCCCCAGGCGACGATCGTATGAAACTCGCTTCGTTCTTGCTTCGCACCCGCGCCATCCGTGAAGTAGCGGTTTGTCGCAAGACTGAAGGTCGTGACGCTTTGCCCATTTGGGGTTGTTCTGAGCTCCGGATTTTTGGTCAGGCGCCCGATGAGCATCACTTTATTGAGGTCCATATTTTTGGCTTATTAGCTTATTAGCTTCTTGGCTTATTAGCTTTTTACAATATATCATCTTTCAGGATCTCATCGAGCTTTTTGTCCAGGTCTTCGTAACTGACCCGTTCATCTTTTTTCTTTTTTGGGGCCGTGTCGGTCGCTGACTCGTCTGACGCCTCTGCTTCTTTGGTCGCAACGGCCACTCCTGACTCTTCCGGCGCTGCCACTGCGGCAGCAGGTGTTTGCGCCTCTGCCGTTTCAAGTCGCTCTTCGTCAACAGTAGTCGATGGTGCAGCTGCAGTAATGGGCTGATCCGTCGATGCATCATCGTGCGTCGGCGCTGCCGGGACGCTCATCGCGGGTGCCGCGTCGCTTTCTTCAGTTGCAACTGGAGACGTCTCCTCGCGTGTCACTGCGGCAGCGTCTGATGCCTGCTCGGCGGTCGCTGGGGTTGCCGCATCGGGTTCGCTCGCGAACACGTCGCGAAGCTCAGCCGGAATCTCGGACTTCGTGCGCGCTTCGGCCTCGGGTCGTGCGTGGAACTGCTTCGGCGCGCCAACCTCGTCCCGCTTGGTGATCAGGTGTCGCAGCAGATCTGCCGAGAGGCCAAGCTCGCGATCGATTTTTTTGACGATCTCCGGACTTCCGTCGAACTCATGCACGACATAATAACCGTAATGCAGGTGCTTGATCGGATAGGCGAGCTTCCGTCGCCCCATGTGCTGCGTGTAATGGATAGCGCAGCCGTTTTTTTTCAAGAGGTCATCGATTTTTCCCGTGACGCTCTCGAGCTCGCCCTCAGCGAATTTGCCGCTGACAATCGTGAGAAGTTCGTAGTGGTTCATAGATGCTCGATCTTTAAGAATGAAAAAATCACGCCTCGGCTTCGAGTTTTAAGACTGAGGGATCTTCGTCGGGCGAAGATCCGGGCCACCGAAAGGCAACCCGCGGACAAAGCCAAAAAATGCGTGATTTTTGAGCTTTGATCAATTGTGCGTACATTATATCAAAAATGAAAAAAAGTGCAAGAGGAGAGGGGGCAAATGATAGGTCGTGCAGCGCTTAGCACGCACTCGTTTGTTGCAGATATGCTTCGCTCAGGCAGTGTGAGAGCCGGTCATTTCCGAGCACATACAGTTCGTCCATGGCACGGGTGAGGGCGATATAGAGAAGATCTGCACGGATGCGTCGCTGCTCGGCGCAAAAGCGAGGCGGGAGTGTGGAATCGACTGGAGCGGTAAATCGATGTGCGCCGACAAGGCAGACGATATCAAACTCGACGCCTTGCGCCTCACGGACGGTTTTGATGAAGACATGCGCGTTCCCAGAAAAACGGCGCTTATATATATCCAGAAGCGACTCCTCGAGTGCGAGCACGCCGATGACAGTATTTAGATTGTTGCAGACGAGGTTCTCCACGAACGCGACTTCTTCTTTTTCGCTTGCGCATGCGATCTCGTGTACGTCTTTTCCTTCGCGCATTCCATCCGGAATCGTAACGGGATATCCCAGCGCGGCGATGTAGGAAAGAATTTTTTTCGTGTTCCGGTAGACTTTTGCAAGTACAATGCTTCGCTCATCTTTCATCTCTTCTCCGACATCCGAGAAGGATCGAATTGAGCCGAAACGCACCTGTTGCGAGAAGTCCCCGACAAGCAAGAGTCCGGTATCTGCCCGTTTTCGGCAGGACATGAGGACCTTCAGCTGCTCGGGAAGATAGTTTTGAAACTCGTCGATCATGATAAGCGAATAAGTCACCGGCAAGCGCCCTTCTCGTTTGACGAGGCGGCCGTTTTTCTGCTGAACAAAGTACTCGTCATGACGCATGATCGCGCCATGGCGAGCCAACTGCGCAGCGAGCAACAGCGTGAGGTCGATCGTGTCCAGGATGCGCTCTTTCTTTTGGCGTGCAAAGAGCCGTGCACTGTGCGGCGAAAGGCCGGCGTACGCGCGAGTCAGGAGTGCGAACGACGTCGCGGTTTGTGCGGCGGCAGGATCGAAGGCGTGCAACGCAGCGACTTTCTCGTACTCATAAAAATCACGATCATCTTCGGTTGGTCCATAGCGGTGCGTTGTCTCGATATCGTGCAGGCGCAAGACCGAAAGCGCCCATTCCGAAAATGTGGTAATGGCAACGTCGCGGATGCCCAGGTCCGGGAGTAATTGCGAAAAATACGCCTTGCTGCCGGCATCTTGGACGAATACGATCATATGCGAACTTGGAAAGAGCGGGGCCGTGTCGGGAGAGAGGGAGAGGTAGGCGATACGGTGGAGGGCGAGTGTCGTTTTTCCGGAGCCCGCCGGACCCGAGATGGCGAAAGATCCGCGATGATCAGCGCGGATAACCTGATCTTGCGCTTTCTCCATCTGTTCGACAATTTCGGGCAACACAAAGCCGTGTTTACGAGTCGTGAAGTCCTTTTGGTAAACCAGTGCGCGCGGTTGCCCGAGCGACTCCGTCGAGAGGAAGGTAACGTCGCAGTCGACGACCATCAGACTGTCTTTACGCAGGAGCGTTCCGGTTAGAGGTGTCCCGTGCGGCACACGAATCTCGATCGGACCGCAGGCCTCAAAACGCAAGCGCGCCGCTGGGGCAACCCACGAGTAGATCGATTCTTCTGCGAACTGGTGCTTGGAGAAGTAATACGTGCATTCACCCTTCTCGCGCGTTTCGAGATCGCAGCGCGCGAAGTACGGTGATAAGCGCATCTGCAGCCATTCATCGGTTTGCCGACTGAGGTTTTTCATAACCCCCTCGGCGGAAATCTGGTCGCCGCGACTCAAGGAGCGCGATTCGGCGGACAAGCGCGCGATTGACCGCGTCGTTCTTTCGATCGCCGCGCCGATTCTTTCGATGACCTGCGTCACATGCGCCCGCGTCCTGGCCAAAAGGCGGTCTTTTTCTTGCTGGGTCATATGTGTAGGAAAAATAGAAAAATGAAAAAACTGCCCTTCAGGCAGTTTCCTGGCGATTGTATCGTTTGATTATTGGTATATACCGTATCCTCATGTGTAAACGGTAGCACGCACGCAAGGACATGTCAACCGTCGTGTTGGGATAAATCTGTATTGTAATCAGTAATCAAATAACATTGGAGAGAAAATACTCTTCTCTTCGATGGCTAGGGGGAATTCTTTTCCTAGGAAAGAGGATATCTCTGAAATATGTTTTTGAATATGTTTTTCACGCGTATCAATATCCAAAAGCATTTTTTTCTCCCCACGGTTTTTTAAAAGAAGTATAAGCGTCGGCAGATAAGAGGGGCCAGGCTCAAAACTTGGATTGCGACGCCTCTCTATAATAAAACCCTCGATATCATTAAACGACACATGGACACTTCTTTTTTTGAAGCCGAGAAGTGTTTTTTCAAGAACGCACTCTTGTGTTGTTGCATCGAACGTAATATTTTTTCTATCCTGTGAGAGGAGACCAACAGCAAGTGTAAGGATTACGAACAATGATACTCCAACTCCGCGGATGAAAAATCCTGATCCATATATTCCCATGACCACTCCAATAGTAAGAAGGCATACCGCTAAAATAAGACTAAGGAATCTTTTGTTGTGCTCGAGCGTAAGAACAAGCTGATTATTGCGTAGCACTGTTTTCATAGGGATTCAGTCAACCTCATTCAAGAACACAGCAAGCCTTTACTGAAAGAACAAACATTCCGATTGTGTAGAGCGCCATGATAAGAATGAGCGCTAACAACGAAAAAAGAGCAATGTTCCGATACCGGGAGCGATGATCTTTTTTCTTTGTGTACATCACGGCAGACCAAATTAGAAGAACTGTTGCGATTACCCCAAGTATAAGACAGATGGTCCTGAGAAGATTAATAATAACATCCTCTAAAGTTCCCACTGCACTTGGTTCGAGGGGGACAACCGGAAGCGTTTCCTCGGATTTTAATGGCGGCGTATACACATATTCATACCCTGGCGCAATCGGGTCTGCCATTCCTTCTTTCATTGTTGCATACGCATGTTCTTGAACGCTTCCGTCATTTTTTTCAATAATGCGTTTAGCAAGCCGAAGTGAAAAATGCTGATCATCGAGCACGTCAATCGTGAACACGTCTTCTATTTTCTTCCGCGGATCTTCGAGATCATACACCTTGATTGGCGAAACGGGCACCTCCACTTCGGAATGAAGAACATCTTTGCTGGTATTGAAATAATCGATTTCTTTCCATAATTCGGTGGGATCCAGTGCCCGGATACCGGATTGCAGAAACTGCTTGCTTTGTACGGCAACTATTTCATCGCGGTTGCTCCGCGCAAAGCACTCATTCGCGATGAGGGGAACAAACGGATCCCGAAAATCATCTTTATCTGCTGTTGGGTATCGGGCAATGAGTCGGTATTTCAGATGATAGTCTTCAAGGTTCTCAATGCGATAGCAATACTCAATTTCCTTGAGCGGCGGCTCGATTGCGCCATGAACCGGAAATACAGGAAACAATAAAATAAACATCAGAACTGCACCACACCGCTGATTATTTACTGACATGTATTTTCTCTGCTAGTGCTGATTAATTGCTCTCATTCAAAAAGTATACCGAGTTTATCGAGCTGGCGCGAGCTGTGCTATTGGGTCGAGGCTTTTTTGTCGGTGAGAATACTTCCGATCAGGTCTTTCGGCAGGCCGCCCGCGCACCAGAGAGACGCGCCATAGATAAGGATGGAAAGGGAAATGAGAACAAAGAGCGGCAAGGACTGCCCGGCAAGCAGAAAGAAGGACATGACTCCCGTTGCCGCGAGCGCGCGCACAATAATTGTTGCAGACGGCCAGATGCGCGTTTTTCGGAAAAAGACATATGCGCCTACAGCCAGGACGGTCAGTTCGGAAATGACGGTTCCCCAGGCAGCGCCCCATGAGGAGTAGGGAGGAATAAGTGCAAGATACGCAGCAATGCCTGCGAGAGCGCCAAAGAGATACCCAGCTATCATGCGCCGCTGTTCGCCAATCACATTGATAAGGTATCCGAAAAAAGAGCTGAAGTATACGATGCCGACACCGAGCGCGAGTATAGCTAGTATCTCGCCCGCCGCGGCAAACTCCTCGCCCGCGACAAGTCGCATGATCGGACTGCCAAGGAAATAGGCGCCGGCGACGAGCGGCAGGGCAAGAATCGTGAAAACCTCGAACGACCGCTGAGTGTAACGGCGGAATGACGCCATGTCGTCTCCTGACCACGCGCGCGCAAAGCTCGCCAACATCAGCCCCATAAACATGGGCGGGAAGGTGACCAGAACGTCCACAACGCGATATGCAGCGCCGTACAGGCCGACGTCCGCCTCGCCTTTCAGCAGCGAGAGGATGATGACGTCGCCCCGCAGATAGACAAGGTTGAGGATAATGGAAAGGGCGATCGGCCAGCTGCGCGAAAGTGTCTCACGCACGATCGCGCGGTTCCATGCCAGACGGATAGAAAAAAACCGCGCGCGGGCATACGCAAAGAGGATTCCGGCAGGAATGATATTGTTGAGCGTAATCGCGAAAAGAATGGCGTATAATCCGAGTTCCCATGCGTGAATGCCGATCAGGAGGCCGATAAGCGCAACGCGCCCAGCCACATCGGCAGCGAAGGGGATATGCATGGAATAGCGGATTTGGAAAAGTGCGCGGAGGAGCTGGATAGCTGAGTTCAGGAATACAGAGAAGAGGAAGAGAACAATACCGATTTTTATTGGCAGGGAGTAGGGGAGGAGAAAGGCGATCGGAACGGCTGCCGCAAGGACGATGGCAAGCGTCACGATGCGAAGCGTAAGGATGGTGTTGTAGTTTTCCCGCTCATCGCGCCCGACCTCAGACATCATCTGGATGGAAACAAGGTAGAGGCCGAAGTCCGCAATCACGCCAAAAAATCCGGCGAACGAACTGATCACGGTAAACTGCCCATACCCCTCCTGGCCGAGATAGCGCGTCATCATGCCAAGCGCTATCATCGCAAGCCCGGTATCGACGATCTTGGCGATAACTTGGATTATCGTATTGTGTGCAATTTGCCTCGTCAGGGACATGGAAGTGCTTTAATCAGGGGGAAAATACGCTATTGAGTCAAATCTTTATTCATTATAAAGACGTCACCTTGACTCATGAGTAAAAAAGTGGTATACTAAATTATGTTAAAAACAAAAATAAAAAAATTGTATGTATTCGGTTGAATCAAAAATGAGTTCACGTCAGGTAAAAGATTTTGCGATACTGCTTGCGTTTTCATTCGCGATTGTTGCCGCAACAGCGTTTTCCTTCCGCACTTTGGACGAACATATCACAAAAGAAAATCAGCTGCGCCATGCAGCTGCATTGAGCGAATCACTGACTCATGCCAGTGAAACTATAGCAGACGTGAGGGGCGGACGCAACGCCGCTTCACCGGATGCTCGGTAACCTCAAAGAAGAGTTTTAGAAAAATTACACCGCCTTCGGGCGGTTGATTTTTATTCAAGACTCTCGTATACTCTCCCACATGCGCCCGTCGTTTAATGGATAGGACACGTGGCTTCGAACCACGCAATGGGAGTTCGATTCTCTCCGGGCGCAAGGGCAAGTTAGTAAACGAACAACCGCCTCTCTCCTGAGAGGCGGTTGTTCGTTTTGGGATACGCTCGCCGATTTTTATCAGAGCATGATGGTACTCGCGATCAGGCCATATATCAGCACGCTCGCGGTATCCTGGATGACCGTAGCGATGGGGCCTGCGCCGACGGCAGGATCCTTGTGCTCCAACTGAAGGGCTTCCGTGACGGCCAATGCGATCAGTGGCGCTGATGCGATGGCGCCGAACAGCGAGAGCGAGACGGTCGCTGCTAACTCCCAGTCTTTAAACCAGATGAGAATGATTGGTATGACCAGTACGGCAAATAAGAATCCAAAGAAGAGCCCTAATGCGCTTTCTTTGAGAAGATATTTTTTGAAATCCGCCTTTCCACTCTTCAGGTCGCGAGCGTATATGCTTTGTGTTTGCGTGCCGACTGCCGCAGCGAGATACACGACCAGAGGAATAAAAAATGCAACAGCGATATTTTTTGAAAGCACCTCCTCAAATCGAGCGACGACCGATGAAAGGACGATGCCAAGGATAAGTCCCATGAGCAGCGACGGGATCCTGAGTCGAAAAAGAGAGCCTATGGATCCGGTGTCATCATCCGCCAGTATGATTTTTTCTTTTCGCATATCGTATGTGACCTCTTTAGCATACCAGAAAAACATCCACGCGTGAGGTCGTATGCTCCATTCCGTATTCTTGAACGAACGCAACATCTTGATTCGCTAGATGCCGACTTTAGTCTCGGCTTTGAAGTTGTCTTTGCCCCCTTCATAAAATTCGGTAAAATAAGTGCACCGTTTGCTGAATTATTGGAAACGGATTGAACGATGGTGAGCGTATGCTTCTCGTAAAAACGAAGATCGGTCAGAGTGCTATTCATGGCATCGGCTTGTTTGCAGATCAGTTCATTCCTGAAGGGACGCCGATATGGAAATTTCAGCTCGGCTTTGACCTCAAGGTTGATACAGATGAACTTTCTCGATTGTCTGAGCCGGCAAGGGAGCAGTTTCTCAAATATGCGTATTTGAATCCGCAAACCAACACATACGTTTTGTGTTTTGATGACGCGCGGTATTTCAACCATTCCGATGACCCGAACTGTGCGGATGTCGAGTCGCCCGATGGGGAAGAAGAGGGAATCACCGTTGCGATCAAAGATGTTCCTGCGGGCGAAGAGCTGACATGGAACTATCGGGAATCCGATGCCGATTTTGAGTCGAAAATGAAAGCGCGATAAGGGTATGCCAGTAGCACGAATTCTCCACTCCGCATTTCTTGATGAGAAATCGCGAGTGTATCACATTTTTCACGACGTTCTTTCTGTCATTATTCTTGTTTCGATTGTTGCTGTCATTCTTGAGTCGGTCGACTCCCTGGCCGTGCGCTATGCGCAGTTATTCTTTTGGGCTGAGGTGGTATTTATCAGTATTTTTCTCTGCGAATATATCATTCGTCTTTGCGTGACGCCCAAACCCCTTGCGTATGCCGTGAGCCCGATGGGCATTATTGATCTCATCGCGATTGTGCCCGGCCTTATCGTATTGGGGTATCCGTTAGCGCAAGAATACCTTTCGCTTCGAGTGCTGCGTATCTTGCGTATTCTTCGCTTGTTGCGTCTTTTTCGGGTGCTCAAGCTTATTAGCTACGCGCAGCGGCGTTGGAATGGGAATACGATGTGGGACAACCTTCAGTGGCAAAATATTCAAATCTACGTTTTTTCCGTATTTTCTCTCGTCGTTATTTCCGGTACTCTTATCTATCTTGCCGAGTTGCGGGCCGTCGATCCTGTATTTAAAAATATCCCCGAGGCGCTGTGGTGGTCGGTGGTAACGGTGAGTACCGTCGGATACGGCGATTTTGTTCCTGCAACACCGTTGGGCAAGGTGATCGCTGCGCTAACGATGCTCTCGGGACTTGCGCTTTTTGCAATGCTTGTGAGTGTCATGGGAAAGAGCTTGCAGAGGACTATTTTCGGGTCCACTCTTGAGGAGACCGAGTTGCTCGGGGGCGGGGTGCAAAGCGCGCCAAAGCGAAAGGTGCGATCGTATCAGCGGTCTGCAAGCAAATAGCACCTCGCGTGCGCGCGTTCGGAGCTAGTGCCACATCACGCCTGTTCCCATGCCGAGCGGGGATCGGGCATTTCATTGTACTGCTTTCTGAATGTCGCATACTGTTCGGCGCTTAAGTGCCGCGTGTTGAGGCCGTCAGGGCCGAGATACGTATAGTTCCCATCAGGTTGGAGTTCTGCTGTTTCGATGATCCGTTTCAGCGGCTCGCGTCGTTCCCGATATCCCGATGCATAATGGGCCTTATCATCCAACTGATACCCATGGTAGTCCAGCGAGCGATCGGCACTCAATGCTTGATACCGTTGATCTTGCTGGAGCGCCGAGTACAGCAGCTTCGCATCCGCAACACTTGCGAAATTCGCCACGAACCGAGTTTCTCTTCCGTCCATATGCGACGGGAAGCTTTTTGTCGTATCGATGAATTTGAATGCGAGCGGTATTTTGAGTTGATGTGCTTTTTCCAAAAGAAGCTCCTTGAGCGCATCAAGTGAAGATATCGGCACATCGAAATACATGCGCTCTTTGCCCCACTCAGCCGTGCCGGCTGCCTTGCGCTCATTCCATTCATTGTTTGAGTATGAGTGCCAGAACATTCCCTGGTCGGTTTCCCCGTGGGCGTACGTGAAGTTTTCAAAACGGTCTTTTTCGTTGTGTTCTGGGCTCTGTGTCGAGATATTAAGTTGCTCCCGTATTTTATTGATTCTTTGGTTGGCCTGTGTGCCCACTCTGAAAGACCATTGCCAGCGCGATTTTTTTCAAAAGCGCGCCATATGCATACGAATCGGCCGATCGTGAAAATTGAAAGGATATGGGTGAGTGCGGATCCCGCTCTTTTGCTAAACGGTAGTGCGTACGCATTTTATCGAGAAGATGCTTCTCATGCGGTGCAAGAGAAATCGGCAGTGCCTCTTCGCCGCGAAAGAAGGCTCCGATACGAGATGGCGCGTTGTTCAACTCCTCTTCAAATATGATTCGATCGTGTGATGAAAGTTTTGCGGCTACCGCATCCTGGTTATGATAATTGGTCAGAGCGCGCTGTTCTTCAAAAGAGCGTAATGCACAAATCGCGTTTTCCCGCCGCTGCTGTTCGGCGGTCGTCTTATCGGGATCGACGAATATCTGCTGCTGCCACAACTCCTCGACAATGTCGCTTGGCAGATTCCGGTACTGCGCCGGAACGCTATCCAGTGCGGAGGAAGCCGCATCCTGATGCTTGGATTGGGGGGACGCTTCAATGGGTTCTTGATCTGTCATAGTTCATTCAAACTAGCATGTTCTTTCACAACATCAACTCTCCTGTGTTGTGGGGAGAGGCCTCTTGATTTTTCCAGAAGGAATCGTATACTATAAAAACTGCACATGCGCTCATAGCTCAGTCGGTAGAGCAGCTCGCTCTTAACGAGATGGTCGGGGGTTCGAATCCCTCTGGGCGCACCAAAAAACCGGTCGAAAGACCGGTTTTTTGTTTTTGGTGAGAAATCGCTTAGTTCAGGGCGTCCTTGAGCGCCTTGCCTGCCTTGAAGCGGGGGACGGTGCTTGCCGGGATCTGAACTTTTTCGGATGGGTTCTTTGGGTTGATACCGACGCGGCCCTTGCGCTGTTTTGCAAGGAAGGTGCCAAAGCCGGTGAGCGTCAGTTCGTCGCCTTTCTTCAGAAGACCAGTGATGTAGCTAAGCATCGCTTCGACCGTATCTTCTGCCTGCTTTTTGCTGAGGCCGGCAGCGTTTGCCAGGTGCTCGACGAGGTCCGACTTTTTGTACTTTGTCATACGCACAAAAGGGAAATTTCCCTATAATTATAATTCTTTTTAACGATCGCGCGGGTTTTGAGGTGTGGCGGACGCGTAGGTTTGCGCCAAATCATCCACAATCTCTGCCTCAAGTATAGCAAAAGTGTTTTAAATATCAATATCTTTTTGAATTCGGCTGATGGAAGCGCACCGTCGTGTCTCCGGATCGATCTCGATGAGTACTGAGTTGAAGACAACTGTGCCGTTCTCGGCGATGTCTTTTCGTGCCGGCGCGCCGGTCAGAAAGGTATTGATGACGCTCTCAAAATTGATGCCGATGGACGAGTGCTTGAGTCCGACCATGCCAATGTCTGTGATATAGCCCGTACCGCCCGGAAGGATGCGCTCGTCGGCAGTCGGGACGTGGGTGTGGGTGCCGACAACTGCGGATACGCGTCCGTCCGCGTAATAGCCGAACGTATTTTTTTCCGATGTCGTCTCGGCATGAAAGTCGACGATGATGCCGGCGTATTCGTGCGCATTGTGTGTCGAGAGAATGCTGTCCAGCGCGAGAAACGGATTGTCGACGGCATCATACATGAAGACCGTGCCGATGAGGTTGATGATGAGAAGTTTCGCATCTCCGACCGAAACCGAAGCGATGCCGATTCCTGAGTTGTTTTCTGGGTAGTTGGCGGGGCGCAAAACGCGCGGCGGCGTCTCGTTCAGAATATCCGCGCCTTGGGGTTTGGACCAGATGTGGTTTCCCGAGGTGCAGAAGTCGACGCCGGCATTTGTAATGTCTGCAAGGGTGTCTGGCGTGATGCCTTTGCCGTGCGCAAGATTCTCGGCATTTCCGATAACGAAATCAACGCCGTGTTCTGCGCGAATGGCGGGCAGAAGTCGCTGCACCGCCTTGCGCCCGGGTTTTCCGACAATATCTCCGATGAAGAGGATTTTCATGGAGTTGGTGATTTACCGCGCGAACTCGATAATTCGCTTTTCGCGGATGAGCGTTACTTTCAACTCGCCCGGATACTGAAGCTCGTCCTCGATGCGTTTGGCGATGGTTTTGGCAAGCTTGTGCGCGCCGACGTCGTCGACGTTTTCCGGCGTGACAAAGACGCGGATCTCGCGGCCGGCCTGGATGGCATACGCCTTCTCGACGCCGTCAAACGAGGTTGCCAGGCCCTCAAGTTCAGTAATGCGTTGGAGATACTTTTCTGCCGTGTCGCGGCGGGCGCCCGGACGGCTCGCAGAAAGCGCGTCGGCCACCTTGACGATGACGCCCTCGAGCGTGCGCGGGCTGTCTTCGTGGTGCGCGATTGCCATGTAGGCGATCTCCTCGGGAAGGTTGAACTTCTTCATGATCTCATATCCGATCTGCGGGTGGCCGCCCTGCACCTCGTGGTCGACTGCTTTACCGATATCGTGCAAGAGCCCGCCCTTTTTGCAGACGGCGACGTTTGCGCCCAATTCTTCGGCAAGGAAGGTTGCAAGATATCCGACCTCCAGCGAGTGCAAGAGCGCGTTCTGGCCATAGCTAGTGCGATACTTGAGCCGTCCCAAAATCTGGACGAGCCGCGGATCCAGTCCCGTGATGCCGAGCTGGAAGACCGACTCGTCACCGGCTTTTTTGATGTCTTGCGCCAACTCCTGTTTTGCCGCTTCGACGTATTCTTCGATGCGCCCTGGATGGATACGTCCGTCTTTGAGGAGTTTTTCGATAGCGATTTTTGCAACGTGGCGGCGGATCAGGCTGAAGCTGGAGAGCGTGATCGCCTGCGGCGTGTCGTCGATGATGATCTCGACGCCGGTAAGGTTTTCAATCGCGCGAATGTTGCGGCCCTCTTTGCCGATGATGCGGCCCTTCATCTCGTCTGACGGCAAGTTCACCGATGTGGTTGTCGTCTCGGATACGACCGACATGGCGTAGCGCTGCATGGCGTCTGCGATGATTGAGCGGGACTTCATCTGCAGCTCGTCAACCCCTTCCTGCTCGATCTTCTTGATGCGCGCGACAACATCCTCGCGCGCCTCGCGCTCGACGTGGTCAAGAAGGATCTGTTTCGCTTCTTCGCGACTCAGGGCGGCGACGCGTTCCAGTTTGGCAAGCTGTTCTTCCTTGATTTTTGCGATCTCGCCCTTGATCTGGTCGATCTGCGCTGCTTTTTCGTGGATTTTTTGCTGCTTCTCCTGCAGTTCGAGGAGTTTTTGGTCAAACAGCGCTTCGCGGCGCTCAAGACGCTGTTGGATATGCGCGGTCTCTTTGCGGCGCTGTTCCGTTTCTTTTTTCGCCTCGTCGATAATTGCCAGCGCCTTGTCCTTTGCGCGGAGCAGGATGTCGCTTTCTTTTGTCTTTGCCTCGGTCAAAATCTTCTCGGCCTTGTTTTCCGCCGAGTTGATCTGGTTTGCGCCGAGCTGTTTGCGGATAAGATATCCCAGCGCGCCGCCCAAGAGCAACGAAACGATCGTTACAATAAAAATAATCGCTTCCATACAGATGGGTCAAAACCAAAAGGAAGCGAGCGCTTCTTGTTTACGCCATGAATTCTCGTCCGGATACGGAATCCGGCGAGTGAGATGAAAAAACTCCGAAATGAAAGCTTTTTTTCTGTGCGAGAGTCATGGGAGTGGTGTCTATCGCGACTGATATGTGCCGCAGTCCGCGAAAGAAGAAATACGCTCGTTTTTTGGTTTATTTTAAGAGTATATGGGTATCATACCATCGATTCGGCGAGACTGCAACCCTCCAGTTTTTCGTCACAATACAAGAAAAGCGCCCTGGGGATGGGCGCTTTTTGCCATGTCTCAAGAGCTGAATTAGAGCTTTCCTGCTTGCAATACGGGCTCCTGATGGCGTCCGGTCGGGTCGGTATGGCCGCTGTTCAGAAGCTCGCCTGAGCGGATAAGCGCATTGCGGACCTCCTCGAGTTTTGCGTTGGGGTGCGACTTCAGGTAGAGGGCCGCAGCGCCCGCGACGTGCGGAGCTGCCATACTGGTGCCGTTCATTGCGCGGGTGCCGCCGCCTTTAACGGTGGATACCACATCAACGCCCGGCGCAGCGATATCGACAATGGATCCGTAGTTGCTGAAGAGCGCAAAGGTGTCATCTGCGCCTTGCCGCGACGAGGGACCGCGGCCGCCAGGAGCGCCATCGGTGTCGGTAAGTGCGGACACGGTGATAACGGCATCTTTGTAGTTTGCGGGCGATTCGGAGTCGGCGTTCTTGCTGCTGTTGCCGGCGGCAACCACGAAGGTGATGCCCTTGTCGCGCGCGCGGCAGATCGCCTGGTGAAGCGCGTCGTTGTTGGAGTATCCGCAGTTGTTGTCAGATCCCATGCCGGATCCGCCCAAACTCATGTTCGCGACTTTGATATTGTATTTCGCAGCATTTTCGGTCATCCACTCGATGCCGCAGAGGATCGATGACCAGTCGCCCGAGCCGTCGGATTTGAGGACCTTGATTGGGATGATTTTTGCTTCCGGTGCGACGCCGACGACCCCGGTGCTGTTGTTCAGCGCAGCGATCGTTCCGGCGACATGCGTGCCGTGGCCGTTGTCATCGGAGGGCGCGCCGCTGCCGACGCAGTTCTTGCCCGGACCGAGGATATTGCCGGCAAGGTCGGGATGGGACATGTCAACGCCGCTATCTAAGACGGCAACACCGATAGTCGTACCTTTATTGGCGATTCCATTTGCGCCGACGCGCTTGATTCCGTATGGAATTTGCTGCCCACCGGGCTGGCTTGGCGGTTGGGGGGTGGGAAGTGGCGCTGGCGTCGGTGCGGGAGCAGGCGGCGTCGGGCGCGGTGTCGGCTGCGGTGCGGGAGTCGGCTGAGGCTTGGGAGCGGGTGCTGGGGTTGGCGTCGGCCGCGTTGGTGTGCCCGGCCACGGATAGTACGGGTATCCAGGATAGTACGGATATCTCGGATATCCGGGGTAGAGATAGTACGGGGGTTGCCACCACCACCAGGACGCGCGGACGGACTCCTCGCGGACTGCAGGTGTTGCCGGGGATGGGAGGTTGTTTTCCGTCAGGTCGTACGCCTGCACCGTGTAATCGCGCGTCAGGAAGGCCACGTTCGGATCGTGGCGAAGAGACGTGATATCCGAGACGTTCGTGAGGTCGGCCGCAAAGCCCTTGAAGGCAGAACGGTACGACTCGTACGGCGTAATGCCGCGGCGTTTTTCAGTCAGTTCTTTTGTATAGGTGTCCGGCGAGGAGACAGAGTCCTTGTAGACGACAATATAACGGCCGGTCTGCAGATCTTCGGGCAGTGTCAATGCTGAAGAGGGGAGAGGAAGGAGTGAGGAAAGGAAAATTCCCAGCACAAAAGCAACCAATGGCCGCAAGATTCGGTCATGATCCATATGAGATTTTATGGTTTAGTCGCGCGCATTTCCTGTTGGGAAAGGCGCTGCGGTCGGGCCAGTTTTGCGCGAAAGCTTTGGGATCGGGCCGCGTGAGAATGGATAATGAATAGAGAAACAAAATGCAGGCGTATTTCCTCTGAGACGTCCGAGGGCGAGGAAGGTGCGAGGGACAAAGCGACAAGCTCTTTATTTCCCTGTTCCTTATTCATTTTTTTGCGCATGCTCGGTCGGGATCCTATGCTTTTTGGGCAAGAGTTTTTCAACTCTCAGCCGTATCAGGCACAACCGCACGTCTGTATATACGCACTCAAGCCGTCGGCAAGTTTCTAGCGACGAGCTATTTCTTTCATGCCTTAAGGCGGGGAATGCGAGAAACCTTGACAATTTCGAGAAAATCGAGTATGATTTATGCTTGAAAAGGAGGTCATGGTGGACGTGATTCTGCTGAGAGTGGACGACCTCGGAAGAGGACGCGGAAAGCCCTACCTGCATATTGCCGATCCCTGTGCGGTTCCCAGCGCCGAAGTGGTATGGGAGACTGCCGAACGCCACAATGCGATCGGCATGAAGGCCGATTCGCGCGTTGCGCTCGGCTTCGTGCTTGTGTGCCGTGTCCGTTTCGGCCACTCGGGCGATGTACTGAGGCGCGTGGAGGAGTTGACGAGTGACGAACTCGCCGTCCGTCTCTCCGAGGAGCGGACAAGGGCTGTGCAAGCGGCCGAAGAAGCTCGTCGCGTGCGCGAACAAGAGGCCCAGAAAAGGGAAGCCGCCCACCAGGAAGCGCGCGAAATCGATGCGACGCTCCAGCAGTGGGAAGCGGGCGGCGCAGTGCGGGTCGTCCGACGGAACTCCAAATCCCCCAATAGTGGCGACCTTAAAAGGGGCTGAGACGTTCGTTCTCAGCCCCTTTCTCTATTTTTGTCGATTGTGTGCGAGAGTTATTCTGGTGCCACTGTCGGCGTGATGACTTTGTCAACGATGCCGTATTTGATCGCCTCGTCGGCGCCCATGAAGTAGTCGCGATCCGTATCCTTATGAATCCGTTCGATGTCCTGGCCGGTATGAAATGAGAGGATCTTGTCGAGCCGCTCCTTAGTCTTCCAGATGTGCTCAGTTCGGATCTTGATGTCTGCGGCTTGCCCTTCGACGCCGCTCATGACTTGGTGAATCATCACCTCGGCATTCGGCAGGACGTATCGCTTGCCCTTTGCGCCGCTTGCCAAGAGGATAGCGGCCATGGATGCGCAGATGCCGATGCCGATCGTCGCGACATCCGGCTTGATGTATTGCATGGTGTCATACATGGCAAGGCCCGCCGTCACCGAGCCGCCCGGAGAGTTGATGTAGAGCTTGATGTCGCGATCCTTGTCCTCGTTTTCCAGAAAAAGAAGCTGGGCAATGACGGTGTTTGCGACATTATCGTCGATAGCGTCGCCCAAAAAAATGATTCGTTCCTTCAGGAGGCGGGAGTAGATGTCGTACGCGCGCTCGCCGCCCGCCGCTTTTTCGATGACTGTCGGAATCAGTTGATAGTTTTTCATATATGAATGCTCGAAATGTTTCTTTGATCGTGTATTTTCCATCATCCTCCTGCGCCCCGTTCCTTGTCAAGTTCTTGGAAAATGTCATCGATCTCATCCCGTTCGTCCGGATTGGGATCGATCGCAAAGGCAAGACGCGGAACATGTTGCATCGCGAGCGTGCGATTGAGAACGCGTTGGAGATGGCCGGCTTTTTTTCGAATAAGGCGGAGAACTTCGCCGGTTTTGTTCGTTGGCTGAACGACAAGAAGGATGTCGGTAGTGCGTCCGTCCGGTTGGGTACGGACCTTTGTAATTGTGGCGATGCTGCCGATAGGAAACTCGAGTTCGCGGGAAAAAATCCCCCCGAGCTCCTGCCTGATCAGCTCGTTGATCTGTTCGACGCGCTTGCTCATAGGTGGAGAGGACTCGGAATCAGCTAGCTTTCAAGTGTCCGCTTGATCTTCTCTTCCTTGAACGTCTCCATGACATCTCCGACGGCCAAGGGTACTTTTCCCTCAAAACTCATGCCGAACTCCTGGCCTGACTTGACCGACGGAATCTCCTGCTTGCCGGATTGAAGCTTGATGATCTTGCCCTCCCCGACCGACTGGCCATTGCGGAGAATGCGGGCGCGCATGCCGGGCTCTAATACCCCCTCAAGCGCGGAGCCGCCAACGATCATCGTAGATCCGTCGCTCCGGAAAAGAGCGAGGATTTTTGCGGAGCCGACGGTCGTGCGGGAGATCTCGGGCGAGAGAAGCGATTCCATTCGTTCTTTAACATCGTCAAGGAGCTCGTAAATGATGCGGTAGGATTTTATTTCGACGCTTTTTTCGCCAGCCAGCTGTTCGGCTGACGGCGAGACATCGACATGGAAGCCGGCGATATACGAGCCGGTCGCCTCGGCCTTGAGAACATCCGCTGTCGTTACGGCGCCGAGATCTTTTGCGACGATTGTTACCTTGACCTCTTTTTGCTCAAGTTTGAGCAGCGCGTTTGCGATCGCTTCCAGCGATCCGAGGGTATCCGTTTTGAGGAGGAGATTCACCGATTTTGCCCCGTTTTTTTCGTGTTTCGGCGTGACAACGACCGACTGGGACGCCGTCCGTTTCGCTTTTTCGATGTCGCGGTCAAGGGTTTTTTCTGCCCGTACGATATACCCGACGACGGGCGCAGACTTGAATCCGATGATTTTGACGGGTTGGCTGGGCAGCGCGTGTTTTACCAGCTGCCCCCGGTAGTCGCGCATGGCGCGCACGCGGCCGTAATAGGTGTTGTCGATGATCAGATAGTCATTTTGTGCGAGCGTTCCGTTCTGGACGAGCACGGTCGCGAGCGGCCCTTCGTTTTTGTCTATGTGCGACTCAATGACCGTTGCCACCGTCGCACCATTGGGATTTGCAACAATCTTATCCTGCTCCATTTCAGCAACAATCAAAATCACCTCTAAGAGATCGTCGAGCCCCGTTTTCGCCTTTGCCGATATGGGGACACATGTTGTTTTTCCACCCCAATCTTCCGGTATGAGGCCGTGGTCGGAGAGTTCACGCTTGACGCGGTCGATATTCGCATCAGGTTTGTCCATTTTGTTGATGGCGACGACCATCGGCGTGCCGGCCGCCTGGATGATCTTGATTGCTTCGATGGTTTGCGGCTTGACGCCGTCGTCGGCGGCAACAACAAGAATGGCGATATCTGCAACCCGCGCTCCTCGGCTGCGCATTGTGGTGAACGCCTCGTGCCCCGGGGTGTCGAGAAAGGTGATGAGGTGCTGTTCGCCGGTTTTTTTCATGGTCGCACTGACTTGGTATGCGCCGATATGCTGCGTAATGCCGCCAGACTCGCCCGCAACGACATTGGTCTGCCGCAGGGCATCCAGAAGCGTCGTCTTGCCGTGATCCACGTGCCCCATAACCACGATAATGGGCGGTCGGGGTGCGAGCGCTTCGCGGTCTTCATGTTCGATGATCTCGCGGATCGGGTCGGTGACGGCCGGTGTGGGAAGAGACTGGTCATCCGCGGATTTTTTTTGCGGCACAAAGCCCAAGTCCTCGGCAATGATGGCAGCGGTGTCGTAATCGATCTTTTCATTCAGTGCCGCGAGAATACCGTTATTCATGAGGGTTTGAATGAGCTTGGTGACCGGAATATTGAGAGCAACGGCAAAATCCCGCACCGTGATGACGGCGGGGAGGGTGACGACGGTCTTTTCTTTTGGAGCGACCTCTACCGCCTCTTCTGCGGAAGTTTCCGCCTTCGACGCGAGGAGATGCTGGTACCGCGGCCACTCGCGCAGCACCTTGAACGCCGTCCGGTCATCGATCTTGATCGCCCGACGGCCGATATCGATGCCAATCTGCGGCAATACCTCGTGCAGCTGGTCTGTGGTGATCTTTAATTTTCGTGCAAGTTCTGAAACATTCATACGGCGTAGTATTTATGAAAAATTCGAAAATGTCAATTATTTAAAGAAAAACTGTCGGTTGCCGTCGGGGCGCTTGCCTCATTTTGACAAAAACGGTAGCATGAACGGTATTACAGATACGTACACTATGACTGACCAGGAAATTCTTGATTTGGATATCATTGCCGCGTTGGGGCTGGAGTACCTGACCGACCAGGAAAAAAAGGAAATCAAAGAGCGACTCGGATCCCTTGTTGAAAAAACGGTCGAGCTGCGGCTCTTGAACATGCTTTCCTCAGATGCCATCTCTCAGGCACGAGAGATTATTGCGGAGAAGGGCGGGGAGTCGGAGGACTTGCTCCGATTTCTCCAATCTGTTATTCCGAATGCGGGGGACATCTACCAACAGGAGCTGATCTCAACAAAGCGAAATTTATTAGTCACCGTAATGCCGCAGGCGGCGTAGATATATGGCTGTGGAGTCCAGAGAAATTCATCCGGTAAGCGTCGAGGATCTGCTCGATGTCTTCACGAGCAGGGAAGCAGAGCTCGAGCAAGGGTTGGAGAATTGGATGAAGAATGCCCAGGTGTCTGGCAGTGAGCGAGATGCGATGCGGGGCAGTCTGCGACGGCTGTGCGCCATGGAAAAATAGTCCGCCCGCATCAAGGCACAGCACACGAACTGCCATTTTAGCTCAAATATTGAAAAAACCTCCGAAATCGGAGGTTTTTTCGTCTTTGACTTTTATGCCTTCACTTTTTCGACGATCTTTGCGAACGCTGCGGGCTGTTCGCGGGCGATTTCGGCAAGAATCTTGCGGTCAACGCCAACGTTCGCCTTTTTGAGTTTATCGATAAACGTGCTGTAGGTCATGCCCAGCTCCCGGACGGCAGCATTGATCTGCATCTGCCAGAGAGAGCGGAAGGAGCGCTTTTTCGTCCGCCGGTCGCGATAGGCGTACACCCCTGCCTTGAGCATTGCCGGGCGGGCAAGTTTGATCTTGTTTTTGCGGCCCCACTTGTAGCCTTTGACGGCGGCCATCAGTTTGCGGCGCTTCTTCAGGTGAATGACGCCCCTCTTTACGCGTGGCATACGGTAGTATCAGTTTTTATTTAAATTACAGAGTATTCGTCAAAACTTTCACGGTTTTTTGCAGCGACTTGGAAAGCGTCACATCGCGGCGCTTTTTGCGGGTGATCTTGCCGGAGCTGCGGGCGTTGAAGTGGTCTTGGCCGCAGTAGCGTTTTAGGACCTTTTTCGCCTTGGTTACCTTGAAGCGCTTTGCGCTCGCCTTGTGAGTCTTGTTTTTTGGCATATCAGATACATTAATGGACCTATTTTTTCGTTCCGATGATGGTGCTCAACCGCCCTCCCTGGACGCTGATCGGCCCTTCCATGGCGGCCGGGACGTTCCGTTCGGCGAGCGTGGCGACGAAGTTTCCGATAATTTCCTTTGCAAGTTCCGTATGTTGGCGTTCGCGTCCGCGAAGAATCATCTCAAGCTTCACCTTGTCGTCTTCCTCCAAAAAGCGTTGCGCCTGCTTGAGGCGAACCTCCAAGTCATGCTGGCCGATCCGCAGTGAAAGGCGGATGCCTTTGACCTCGGTCTTTTTCTGTCGCGCTTTTTGCTTGCGAAGCTCCTTTTCGAGGTTATATTTGAGCCGGCCGTAGTCCATGATCTTGCAGACCGGGGGTTGTGCCGTGGGCTCGATCTCGATCAGGTCGCACTCGAGCTCTTGAGCCCGGGCGAGCGCTTCTTCAAGCGGAACGACGCCGATATGGCCTTCTGTCTCGTCAATAAGCCGGACCTCGGGAGCGGTAATGGCCCCATTGGTCCGATACTGCTTTTTCTGCTCGGTTGGTTTTGCTTTTCGGTAGTTTTTTCGCATTGGATAGGTAAGGGTCAGAGGGTAAAGGGCGAAAGGGTCACAGGATTGCTGTTTCAAACCCTTTAACCCTTTGCCCCTTTACCGCTTTAATTTTGGTGGAGATGGCGGGAGTCGAACCCGCGTCTGGAAATCAAAAGCATCGCTTCTACGCACGTAGCCGACCGTTCCGTCCGGATGATCCGGACGAATGTTCGGACAGCCAAGTGGCGAAGGCCGGCGTTCAGGCTTGGCGTCCTATCCTTGAAAAGTACGCCGGTATTCCGTCAAGGAGGCGGAATACGGCGCCCTGAGAGAATGACACCCGGGTTCCTCCTATCAGGGGTCGGAAGGCCGGATGACGCGAAGCCGCTGAGGGCTTTATGCGTAGGCTAAGGCAGGAGCCTTAGATGTCTGATTGACATTTATAGTTTGGGCAGAGAGATTTTCGAGCGGCTGCCCCTGCTCGATGCGCACTGATGGCTTTTGGGAACTTTCCGTCAAAACCCGGCATCCCCACGTTTGGACCCCTTTATTTTTTTGTTGTGCTGTCGCAACGCAAAAAAATAAAGGGGTCCTCACTTAGGTCCTTGTTTTAAATCGTTCCCGAATCTGTCTTTCAATATCCCTTTTTTTAATGAGCTCGCGTTTTTCGTATCTCTTTTTGCCTCGGGCGATGCCGAGGGATACCTTGATCCGTGTTTTGGCAGTATAGATCTTTAGGGGCACCAATGTCAAGCCTTCCTCGGCGAGTTTTCCTTTTAATCGCGCTATTTCCTTTTTGCGGAGGAGGAGTTTGCGGCTGCGTGTCGGGCTGTAATCGGCGAGTTTTCCGGCGTGCCGGTAGGGGGTGATATGGAGGTTGACGAGCCAGGGCTCGTCGTCCTTCATGACGGCAAACGCCCCTTTCATGCTGGCAGACCCCTGTCGCAGCGACTTGACCTCATGGCCTTCCAACACCAAACCAGCCTCGATCGTCTCGAGGATTTCATAGTCAAACAGCGCCTTTTTGTTCAAACACAGAACGGGCATAGCAGCAGTAAAAATAAAGCTTTTCAAAGGAGATGGCAATGGCGATCCGTGTTGACGTTCCTCTTGCGGTTGATATGATAGAGTCGTGTGGACGAGTTGATTTTATACGGATAATGCTGTATACTTCCGACCTTATAGAAATATAAGGTTTTTTGTTGGTGTAACACTTTTTGGCGCTGAGGCGTCTTATCTCATGCGACGGTACTTTAACGAAAAATTGCTTCTTTTCCGGATCCGGCAGGGCGATACGGAGGCGTTCGGCGAAATGTATGATCATTTCTCCGAGAAGATCTACCGTTTCGTTTACTTGAAGCTTCCGACCGGCCAGGATGCCGAAGACATCACCGCCGAGGTATTCCTCAAAAGTTGGCAGTACCTGCGGGAAGAGAAGAAGATAAAAAACATCCAGGCGTTCGTATACCAAGTCGCGCGCAATCTGGTCATTGATTTTTACCGAAGGCGGGGGACGGCTGTCGAGTCGATCGACGAGAATGAGATCGTCATCGCGGACCGCACAGACCTTACGCTGGAGGAAAAGATGGAGTTGCGCTCCGATATGGAGGCGATTGAGGCGGCCTTGCGCCAGCTCAAAGACGCGTATCGCGAGGTAATTGTCCTCCACTACCTCAACGAGCTGTCGCTCAAGGAAGTGGCAGCCGTCACTCGGAAGCGCCCCGGCGCAACGCGCGTTCTCCTGCATCGGGGAATGAAGGCGCTCAAAAACATCCTGGCAAAGACGCAGGATCAAAAAAATCCCTTCGCCGCCCATGCGGAGAAAAACCAAATCGAGAAAAATCAAAAAGAGGAGCCGATCGTTTCCCGGACAGCATAAGACCTATCGGCTCGCACAAATTTCAAAAACACAAACCCAAATGCTTGTCGCTTGAGCCCCTCTCTGCGGGGCGCGCCATTTGGGTTTTATTGTGGCCAGAGGCCAACAGAGTATGGATCGCAAGCTCATAAAACAGATCAAGACGCTTCGCTCGATCAAGCCTGCACGCGCGTGGAACGAGTCCACGCGGGATATTTTGCTTTCCCAAATTCGGGCGCAGGAGGTCTCAGCGCAGCCGACTCGGGTGCTTTCACGTCCGTGGGTTGTCCTATCTGGCAGTATTTCCGCCGCGTTTCATGCGCTTGCCGGCGGGCTGTTCGCGCACCCAACCGCCCTTGCCGCGACCGTGACGATGTTTCTTGCCGGCTCGACATCGGCTGTTTTTGTTGCGGAGCAGAGCATTCCCGGCGAGCCGCTGTACCCGGTAAAGCTTACCAAAGAGCAGGTGGCAATCGCGCTTGCCACCGACCCGGACAGCCGGACAAAGATCGAACTTGGCTTGGTTGCTGTTCGCCTGAATGAGTTGTCTGAGGTTGCAAACCGGCCGGCTGAGGATGAGAATCGGGATCGCCAGGTCGAACAGATCGCCCAGACCGTGGCCGACAATCTTTCCAATGTGACCAAAAAGCTGGACTCTATCAAAAAGATCGGCGAGCCGCACAAGGTCGCAAAGCTCGCGACGTCCGTCGCGCAGGCGACAGAGGAGTACGAGAAGACTATTGCCGGATTGGAGAACAGCTCCGCCAACGACAAGTTGGGGCGCGTCATCGAGACGATCGATCGGACGAACACGAAGGCGCTGGAGGTGATTGTCGAAAAAAAGGACTCAGCAGGCATTTCCGAGGAGAGTATCACGAAAGACATCAGCCAAAAGATTGAAAAAGCGGCGCAAAAGCTTGAAAAGATAAAGGTGACCATGGCCGCTTCGGCAACTGCCAAATCCGATGCCAAGCTTGCCGGAAACGCGCGCGAGGCAGAATCCTTGCTGGAGGCGGCGAAGGACAGCATGGCAAAGAAAGATTACAAGACAGCCCTCGCAAGCATTTCCCAGACGGCGGATCTGATGGCCGGTGTTGCAGAGAAGCTCCAGATCGGGATTATTGCGCCGCCGGATAAGAACACGGACGCAGCGGCAAAGGATGCGCCGTCCCAAGACCGCGAGGAGGAAAAGCCAGATGGTGCGAATACAGAGGAAGTACCGGAGGCAGGAAAAGTATCCCTTTAACATAAAAGACACGTTTTCCGGCGTTCAGATGTGCGGTGCATGAGCCGCAGATCCGAGCGCCGAAAGGCGTCTCACATTCCCCATGCCAGGTTCGTGCTTTGCGGACTGGAGTAAATGGAATGGGAAAACAAATCTCGGCCGATCCGCTTTTTAGGCAGACGGTCCGAGTCCGGCATATCCAAAGGTCGATTCACGAGAGTGAAGGTGTGCGCGGTTAATCTCGACTTAAAAGAAACACGCGAATTTTCGTATGAGCAAAATTATTTCCGCAGGAAAGAAGGCGCTCAACATCACCGTTGCCTCGTCAATGGTTCTCTGGTCTCTTGGCGCTGTCGCAGTCGCTCCGGCGTCTGCCGCAACGCTTTCGGCCGGCGACCTGATCAAGGCATCGGGTGCTGCGGTGTACTACTACTCCGGCAGCTGCCGCCTTCCTTTCCCAAGTGACAAGGTCTTCAAGACCTGGTACACGAACTTCGACGGTGTCAAGACGATCACCGACGCCGAACTGCAGGCAATCGACCTGTGCGGCAGCAACATGACCGTTCGTCCGGGCACCCGTCTCGTTAAGATTACGACCGATCCGAAAGTCTACGCTGTAGAGCCGGGCGGCATGCTTCGCCACATTGCGTCAGAAGCGATCGCCGAGGCCCTCTACGGCTCCAACTGGAACAAGGAAATCGACGACATTCCGGACGTCTTCTTCACCAACTACAAGAAGGGTGCGGCTGTCGAGAGTGCAGTTCCGCCAGTCGGAAGCTTGGTCAAGGACGCGGCAGGCAACATCTACTATGTTGACTCCGCCACCACGATGCGCATGGTCAAAAACCTTGCCGCATTCAACGACAACGGCTTCCAGTCGCGCTTCGTCCGCTCGGTTGCAGACGGCACGTTGTCTGGCCTGACGAAGGGCACAGAGATCGGGGGCAAAGAAGCTGCTATTGCGCAGCCGCAGACCGGTTCCTCGACCCCCACCCCCGACGCTCCGAGCGGCAGCGCTTCTGTCGCGGCTAGCCTCGCTTCGGATAATCCGGCAGGCGGCACAATCATCGAGACACAGACTAATGCGAAGCTCCTCGGCTTCATGCTGACCAACTCTGGCTCGGCAGAAGCAAAGGTGACTGGCGTCGCGCTGAAGAGAACCGGTATCTCGAATGACACCACTCTCTCGGCCGTCTACCTGTTCGCTGATGGAGCGCGGTTGACCGACTCTGCATCCGTTTCGTCGGGTAACATCTCGTTCAACGATGCAAGCGGCATTGTGACGCTCGCTGCAGGCGCGTCAAAGACCCTCTGGGTCAAGGCGAACGTTGCAGACGGCACGTCTGGCCAGACGGTCGGCGTTTCGCTCGACAAACTGACGCTTGCAAGCGGCTCCGCATCAGGCATGCCTCTCAACGGCAACCTCATGAGCGTCGCTTCCAACCCGACAACGATGGCGACCGTCGACTTCAACACGACGACAACGCCGGCAGCAGCCACGATCAATCCGCAGAAAGATTACGTCATGTGGCAAAACGACCTGTCGATCGCCAATGAGGATGTTACGCTCCATTCGATCCGCTTCCGCCAGATCGGCAGTGTGAACGCCTCGGATATCGGCAACTTCCGCCTCTATGTCGACGGCGTGCAGGCCGGTTCTGCGGTCGCAGCTCTCGACGCGGCAGGCTACGTCAACTTCAATCTGGCGACCCCGCTTACCCTGAAGGTCGGCAGCGCGAACATCATGAAGGTCGTCGGCGACATCATCAGCGGCTCATCGCGCACCTTCTCGCTCTCGCTCCGCGAGGCAGCAGATGCGATGTTTGTTGATTCAGCGCTTGGCGTCGGCGTTCTTCCGACCGCCAACAGTGCGACCTTCTCGGCTCGCGCATCCGGCACTCAGACGATCGACACCGGTTCGCTCACCGTTACCAAGGCGAGCGGTTCGCCCTCCGGCGAAGTGACCTCTGGCGCATCGAACGTCGTTCTTGCCAAGTACACGCTCGAAGCAGCTGGCGAGAAGATGAAGGTTGAGAGTCTCCGCGTTCGCATTGACGAAGATGACGCGGACACCGCCTACACTCTTCGCAGCGGCATGCTGTTTGCGAATGGCGTCCAAGTCGGCAGCACCGCGGCAATCGCAGGTGACACCGACGCGACTCAGGCCTACACCGAGTTTACCTTCGGCTCGTCTCTGATTGTTGAGCCGGGCAAGCCGGTCACTCTCGAGGTCCGCGCGGACATCTTCGACAATGACGGCGCCAACAACGTCGGAAACGGCGACACGATCCAGGTCGAGCTCTTCGCGGGCGCGAACAACGTCCAGCGGATGACCTCGGCAGGATATGGCACGTATCCGGCAGCGGCCGTTGAAGGCAACACCCTGACCGTTGCCCAGAGCTCGGTCACGGTTGCTAAGAACACCGCCTACAACGACCATACGTCGGTTGCGCCGAAGACGGCGTACAAGATCGGATCGTTCACTCTCACGGCAAACACCTCTGAGGCGGCGAACCTCACCTCGGTGAGTCTCGACCTCGACAGTGTTGCTGATGCGGCGGACGCATCCGACGATCTCACAAACCTGTACTTCACTATCGCAAAGAGCAGCGGCGGAACGCCGGAGCACACGAGTGCAATCAAGACGTCCGTCACTGACACGGCCAACAGCTGGGCATTCAGCTACACGCTTGACGCAGGCTCAACCGTCTGGCTGGACGTGTACGCGAACGTCGCATCGACTATTACAGATGGCGATGGCACGGCAGACACCATGCGCGCAGACCTGACGGTCAGCGGCACGGGCGCATCGTCCGGCGTGGCAGTCAGCCCGGCGGAAGTCAATGGCCAGACCGTTACCTGGGGTGCCGGCAGCTTCTCGACTGCGCTTGACGGCTCAGCGCCGCTCAATCGCATCGTCGCCGCCAACCAGGAGGTGACCGCAGCAACCTATAAGCTGACCGCGACCAACGAGACCTACACGGTCAAGGAAGTCCAAGTCAAGGTTGCAAGCGCGACCGTTGCATCCGCAGTCGCAACGGTCAAGCTCTATGACGGATCGACTCTCCTCGGCACGGCCCCGCTTGCGCAGTCGAACAACACGGCAGCGCTCTTCACGGGTCTCAACCTTGCGATCCCGGCCAACTCCAACAAGGTCTTGACCGCCAAGCTGGTGCTCGGCGAGGTCGGAACCGGCAAGGGCACCTCGCAGGTGAACGCCGCACTCACGCTCGACTCGGTCAAGTATGCCGACAGCCAGGGCGTTGAGACGACTGACGCAAACGATCGCGCCGGCAACGAGGTCTACGTCTACAAGACGACCCCGACCGTCGCGCACGTCGATCTGACAAACGGCACGCTGGTCAACGGCCAGGCGACCGATGTCTACAAATTCACCGTCTCGGCTGACGCAAAGGGTCCAGTTGCGCTCAAGCAGCTGAAACTCAACGTTACCTGGTCAGATGGTGGCACAGCCGACACGCTCGAGCTCGAATCTCTCAAACTTTACCGCGATGGCGTTGACATTACGGACAACGTTACGCTGCAGGATGAGGACGGCAACAGCGTCGAGGGCACTAACGGTCTCTTGCAGGATGACGGCACGCTCGTTGTCTCATGGAGCACCGAGGAGACGGTAGCTGCGGGCGCCACACAGACGTACACGGTCCGTGCGACTCCGCAGAACTTCCGGATGACCGGCGCCGACACCTCTGGCGACAGCGTCAGCTTGTATCTCTTGGGCGATACGACGCACAATGGTACAGGTCTGTTCCTGAACGCCGGTACGGCAGCAACAACGATTCACAAGCTCCACACATCCGCAGCAGCGGGTGACGCGGCAGCGACGAATCACAACCTCATCTGGTCGGATAACAGCGCCACGAGCCACGTCTCTGACGTCGGAGCAACCTCGACTGGCGACTGGGCGAACGGATACAAAGTCCTGAGCCTCGACCTTCCGGGTGAGACCTGGACGAAGTAATCGCGAAAAACCAATCAGTTTTTCCTGATTACCAAGACCAAAAGGAGCCCCTCATTGCGAGGGGCTCCTTTCTTTGACAGGAAATGCTGCTTTCGGTAAGATGGAGACTCAAATCAAAATCGAATATATGCAGTATCGCCTGTTTCAAAATCCAAAAAGAGATATCGCGCTTTTAGTCACTGTTTTTGTTGTTGCGTTTGCCGCTGTCACGATCACGCCAAAGCTCATTGCTGTTTTTCAGGCATTTCAGCAGCGGACGCACATTGCGGATACGATCGAGGTGGAACTCTCGCCTGAAGAGCGAGCAGCGGCTGAGCACGAAATCGATGAGTTGCAAAAACTCTTGCGCTCCAAGGACGAGCAGGCCAAAGAGATTAATCACATCAAGCTGGGCACAGCCTACCAGCAGCTCGGCAGACTCGCGGATGCGGAGAAGTCCTACCGCCGCGCGCTGGAAATCAATGGCAGCCAGCTCACGACCATCTTGCGACTCGGCGACGTGCGCATGCTGCGCGGAGACCTCGCTGATGCGGAGGTCTGGTATCGTCGCGCTGTAGAGCTTTTGCCCTCAGACCCGCTGCACTACGAAAAACTCGTCACGCTATATGACCACTACCTCGATGATCGAGAGGGTGCCCGCGGCATTTATATCGAGGCGCTTATGCGCACCGAGAACGATCCGGAGATTATGCGCACGTTCGCTCGCTATTTAGAAAAGATTGGCGAGACCTACGAGGCGTATCTGTACTGGAATTTTTTGAGTGAAAAGGATCCCAAGGACCAGAATGCTCGAGAGCGGGCCGACACGCTTCGACCGCTTGTCGAGGATACGATCAAAGAGACGGAAAAGAAAAAATAAGAGAGAGCACGCTGCAGTGCTGCATAAAAGCGCCCGATGCCGCACTTGAGCGCTTTTTTTGGTCTTTTCTTTTAGGAAAAGCGTAGTATACTGACAAGTATGACACCGAAGACGGAAGTACAAAAAAACCGGCTTTTGGCGGTATTTTCGTATCTCGCCATTTTTTCATTTTTTTCGACGCTTGCCGTCGCTCCTGCGCATGCTCTACTCTCGATTACGGCCGTTCCGCTCGTGACGCCGAACGATCCGCTCTACCAGCGCCAGAGCCACCTGACACAGATTCAGGCGCCGCGCGCATGGGGTATGACGACTGGTTCGGTGCGGACAACGGTAGCTGTCATCGACTCAGGAGTAGACGTCAACCACCCAGACTTGCGGGAAAATATCTGGGTGAACCCTGGGGAGATTCCCGGCGATGGTATCGATAACGACAACGACGGCTATATTGATAATATATACGGATGGGACTTTGTCGCCGGCGTGCCTGATCCCTCGCCAAAATTCACGAATGGATTTCGAGCGGCCGGCATCCATCACGGAACGTTGATTGCCGGCATTATCGCAGGTCGCGGCAATAACGGCCTGGGTATCACGGGCGTCTCCTGGCGTGCGAAGATCCTGCCGCTACGTGTACTCGACGGCAACGGCGACGGAGATGTTATCAATGTGATCCGCGCAATCGACTTTGCGATCGCAAAGAAGGTGGATGTCATCAACTTGAGCTTTGTCGGCGAGTTTGACAGTGCGCTGTTTCGCGACGCAATACGCCGCGCGCGCGATGCGGGGATTCTTGTCGTTGCTGCAACGGGTAATGATGCGGAGAATAACGGTCGCGACCTGAAGGAAAAGCCCGTATATCCGGCCTGTTACGGCCGCGAGAATACGGCGGTCCTTGGCGTCGGTTCGGTCGACTGGCTCGGTCAGAAGGCGCCGTTTTCAAACTTCGGTGAGTGCGTGGACATATTCGCCCCGGGAATGGGTTTTCTCTCGACACTTGCTGTTAACTATGACAACGGATTTGACTCGTTTTACGGATCCGGATGGTCGGGTACGTCGCTCTCGACGGCGGTTGTTTCCGGCGCGGCAGCGCTCGTGAAGGCTGCGAATCCGGCTTTGGATGGGCCAAGCATCCGATCGGTCCTTCTCTCTTCATGCGTGTCGGTGGATGAGCTCAATCCCTTCCATCGCGCCCGGATGGGGTGCGGACAACTAAACGTTGAGCAAGCCGTATCGCTTTCGCTTGCTCATGCCAAAGTCCCTACGCCGTCTCCCGAAGGTGGGGTGTCCGTACAGCAGCTCTTCGTGTATCCTCTCAATGGTGAGAAAAGCGGAATCTTCGCCGACCATGAAGGGAAGACGAATGGGCGAACGCCCTTTGCACCGTTTCGGGCGGGTATCCCGTACTCCGTGACACACCTGAAGAGCGGACAGGCATCATACTTCGTTGCCGGGGCGGGACGGGGCGAGCGGCCGACCGTGCGTATTTTTGAGGCGTCCGGGCGTTTGGTTTTGGAATTCGACGCATATGACCCTCGGTTTCGAGGAGGCATTGACGTTGCCGTGGGGGATGTGAATGGCGATGGCGTTGCCGAGATTGTTACTGTGCCGCTCTCTGGCGGCGGTCCGCACGTGAAGATTTTTGATCAGTTCGGCGCATTGCGGCAGCATTTTTTCGCGTACCATCCGAGTTTTCGGGAGGGGCTTTCGGTTGCGTTGGGAGATCTGAATAATGACGGTATTGCCGAGATTGCCGTTGCGCCGCAGAAAAAGAGCAGGGGAGATGTCCGCATTTTCACCGCAGACGGACGGCTGACAACCCAGTTTTTCGCCTATCCGGAAAGCGGACAGGCGGGATCTCAGATCGCCCTGGGAGATCTGGACGGCGACGGAGCGCTTGAAATCATTACGGCGCCACGAACGAGTCGCGGGCCGGTAAAAATCTTTTCGGCAGTGGGGCGATTGAAGTCCTCATTTTATCCGTTCGATCCACGATTTGCGGGTGGAATATCCTTGGCCGTCGCGGATGTGACAAACGACCGTCGGCCCAATATCATTGTCGCGCCCGAGAGCGCGGGTGGCGCCCAGGTACGCGTATTTACGGGCGAGGGTCGGGTCTTGACGCAATTTTTCGCCTGGCCGAATTTTAGAAAGGGGATCGGCGTCGTTGTTGTTGATTAGTATGATTCATAAATTCTGATTTTATTCCGAAATGTATGGAACGAAAAAATGTGTGCGTTATCGGCGGTGCGGGTTTTTTGGGTTCGCATTTGTGCGCCGCACTTTTAGAGCAGTACAACGTCGTCTGCGTTGATAACTATCAGTCGGGAAGTGAGCAGGCGATCGACGCGCTGCTGTCGCACCCGCACTTCGAGTTTATTCGTCATGATATTACCGAAGCGCTCGATTTTTCTCATCTCCCCGGAGTGGAGCGGTTTCAGGTGGCGCACACCGGTTTTGCGGGAATTTTTTACTGCGCGCACTCGTCTGCGCCAGCGGTCATTGCCGCTCATCCGCTTGAGATACTGCGTGTGGGATCGGAGGGTGCGCGGAACGCGCTCGAGCTCGCGAGAGAGACGCGCGCGCGTTTTGTGCTGGTGTCGGACTCCCTTATGTACGGGTCTTCGCTCGTCGAACAGCCGCGCGAGGAGGATCAGGGCCTTGTTACCGACGATGCCCTTCGTCCGCTCATCGAGAGTCTGCGGTTTGCCGAAACGCTGGCGGACAGCTACAAAGAGAGCTACAGCCTGGATGTGCGTATCGCTCGACTTGGCATGGTATACGGACCTCGTATGACATTTGATGACGGGCGTTTCATCTCGACCATCATTGCCCGCGCGCTTGAGAATGTTGATATCGCCGTTCCGTCGTATATGAAAGGATCGCTTCTCTACGTCGCCGATGCGATCGATGCTCTGCAAAAAATCTGGCTCGAGGCTCCGAGCGGCGTGTACAACGTGGCGCATACGGCCGCGTTTGATGCGAGCGAAATCGCTGAGAAGATTATCGCGCACTCCCATTCCCAATCGCAGGTACGCATGGATGACGGTGTCGCTCATGCGCTCGTCTGGAATGCGTCAGCGCAGCCGCTGAATATCGCCAAGTTGCGCGATACGCTCGGTTGGTTTCCGGTCGTCGTGCTTGAGGAGGGCCTTGGAAAGACCATCGACGATATGAAGGCGCGGCGCAATGTCAAGGCGTTCGCATGATTCACATGAAGAATCAGGAATCGGGAATCATGAATCAGGAGCTGCCGTGCGCACATAATTCATAATTCAGGATTCTTACATATGCTTACCCCATTTCATCACGAAGAGCCTCCGGTCAAAGAGCGAAATCGTTTGTTGTCGACCGCTCTTGTTGCGAGCCTTATTGTCGGCATGGCGTTCGGTTTTTTGGGCGGTCTTGTCGGATCGCAGTACGCTCCCGAAATCGCCGCGTTTATTTCGGGCAACGACAAAAAAGATCAGGCGGAGATCCAGCGCACGAAGTCGCTATCATTGTCTGTCAAGGAAGAATCGGCAACCGTTGATGTCGTAAAACGTGCATCTTCTTCGGTTGTTAGTATTGTCGTTACCAAGGATCTCTCGTCTCTCTATCGCCGTACCGGCCCGAATATCTTTCCGTTCGATGACATTTTCGACTTCGGTACGCCATTTCGCGTTCAGCTTCCCGATGGTGGGAAGCAGCAAGTCGGCGGCGGCAGCGGGTTTATCGTCTCATCGGACGGGCTTATCCTGACGAACAAGCATGTTGTTGCGGATGAGACTGCCGAGTACACGGTCGTTACCAATGACGGGAAAGAGTACGCGGCAAAGGTACTGGATGTCGACCCGTTCAACGATGTTGCTGTCGTGAAAATCGAGGCGTCTGGACTTACCCCACTTGAGCTTGGCGACTCTTCAACCGTTCAGATCGGCCAAACAGTTATCGCCATTGGAAACTCGTTGGGAGAGTATAGCAATACAGTCACACGCGGCGTCATCTCCGGCATCGATCGCGTCGTACAGGCAGCCTCGGGAAGCGGCACCGTCGAAACCTTGCAGGGAGCGATCCAGACGGATGCGGCAATCAATCAGGGAAATTCCGGCGGTCCGTTGTTGAACTTGGCGGGACAGGTTATCGGCATCAATACCGCCATTAATCGAGCAGGGCAGTCGATCGGTTTCGCCTTGCCCATCAATATTGCCGAACGAACTGTCGAAAGCGTAAAGAAGCATGGACGCATTATTCGGCCGTGGATCGGCATTCGGTACGTTCTCATTGACGCAAGCGTCCAAAAGCGGAATAATCTGCCCGTCGGGCGCGGCGCACTGATCGCCGGATCGGAACGCGAACCAGGCGTCATCAAAGGCGGCCCGGCAGACAAGGCCGGCCTGCAGGAAGGGGATATCATTCTTTCTGTCGGTGATGCGCGCATCGAGGAGACAACAGCGCTCTCCTCGATCATTGCCGAGTATGCGCCCGGCGATACGATATCGCTGAGGGTCATGCGCGACGGCAAGGAGCGCGACGTCACTGTCACGCTGGAGGAGTATGCGCGCCCCTAGGCGATAAGCCGAATCTCTCATGAATTCAATTATTCAAAAAGAAACAATCGAAGAGTTGAAAAAGAAGATCCTGCAGATGCGGGATATTCTTTCTATTGAGAAAAAGAGAGAACAGATTGTCGAGCTTTCGCTCCAGCTGCAGCAGCCTGACGCATGGTCCGATCCCGCGCGTGCGCAAACGCAATCGCAGACGCTCTCCTCGCTGGAGCGGCACGTAGCCGAATGGGATGCGCTGTGGGGCGATATTGGCGCTCTCGAAGATCTTGTGGCATCCGGAGAAGAAGATGCTTCGGGAGAAATGGAGCGGATGTATGAGGATATTGAAAGGCGATATGCCGCCCTTGAGTTTTACGCATTTTTTTCCGGACCGCATGATCAGAAAAATGCGATCCTTTCCATTCATGCGGGAACCGGCGGCGTTGATGCGATGGATTGGGCGGAAAAGCTGCTGCGGATGTATGCGCGGTATTGCGAGGCGCAAGGGTGGAAGACGCGTATGGTCGATGAGCATCGCGGAACCGAGGCCGGGATCAAGTCTGCCACGCTCGAAATAGCAGGTCCGTACGCGTACGGGCATCTGAAATCAGAACATGGCGTCCATCGTCTTGTCCGCATCTCTCCCTTTGACGCCGAAGGGCTGCGGCAGACATCATTTGCGCTCTGCGAGGTTGTTCCTGATCTGGGAGAGGATGAGTCGACTGTCGCGATCGATCCGAAGGACGTGCGCATTGATACGTTTCGCGCCGGCGGGCACGGAGGCCAGGGGGTGAACACGACGGACTCTGCTGTGCGAATCACGCATTTGCCCACTGGCATTACCGTCACGTGTCAGAACGAACGTTCCCAACTGCAAAACAAAGAGACCGCATTCAAGCTTTTGCGCGGGAAGCTTTCCAAGCTTGCGGAGGCCGAACGGGAAGAAGAACGGCGCCTCATCAAGGGAGCGAGTACGCCGGCTGCGTGGGGCAATCAGATCCGCTCCTACGTACTGAACCCGTATCGCATGGTCAAGGACCATCGCACGAACGCCGAAACAAGCGACGTGACTGCCGTTCTCGACGGAGACTTAACCATGTTTATCGAGTCGTATCTGCGGCAGCAGCGGCATTAAGACGTGGTGTTGAGCCAATGTCATCCGTCTGCTACCATATGCGTATGGCATTGAGAATATTCATCACAGCAGCTTTCGGCGCCGCACTCGTGTTTCCTGCCTCAGTCGCAACTGCAGAAGAACAGGTCGCGCATATCCGGCTCTCCGAAAAGACTGTCGAGCGGGGGTATACCGCCCCTTTTTTTGATGGCGCAATTCGCATCGGCGTGCAGCCCCATTCTTTCGCAGGCGGCGCGACGTTGGAGGTCAAGAAAAAGATGAGCGCGCATTCGGCGCGCACGGAAGTGCCGCCGCCGATTCTGCAGGAGTTTGCAAGCGACGTGTACGAGTATTCGCTCATCGGCGTGCGGCCCAACGCGTTGAAAAAATACGTTCACCTCTCCTTTGATGGTGCGAGCGTTCCAGGCGCTGCCGTCTATTTTTATGATCGCAATGCGTTGTCTTGGAGAAAACTGCAGGGACAGTCACTGACCGACTCTGCCGCACGTGCGGCCTCGCCGTTTGTGTACGGGCTTCTCGCGGTTCTCAAGCCGATCGCCGATGCGGATGCAGGCGACGCGGTCACGCGCGTCCGGTCCGCGCTTGTCGTGAATGGAACGGATACCCCGCTGTACGCGAAAAACGTATCCGAACGCCTTCCGATCGCAAGCCTGACGAAGCTGATGACTGCCTTGGTGTTTTTGGACCATAATCCCGGCTGGCAATCTGCTGTCACGATCCAGCGATCCGACGCTGCTGTTCCAGCAAATCTTCCTGTCGCTCCCGGCGACCGGATAATGGTCAAAGATCTCTTTTATGCAATGATCGTGGGATCGCGCAACAATGCTGCCAAAGCGCTTGCGCGATCAACCGGTCTTCCGCGAGACCTTTTTATCACGAAAATGAACGAGCGGGCCCGTGGCCTTGGGATGGCGCAGACGCGCTTTGTCGACGAAACCGGACTTGATCCGCGCAACCAGTCGACGGCAGAAGATATTGCCAAGCTTGCGCAAGCGGCATTTGCTCATCCGGATGTGGCACGCGCGGCGCAGACAAAGCGATATGTCGCACATCCAGTAGGCAGCAGTCGCACACTGAGTTTCGGGACGACCAATAAACTTTTAGAGAGCGACTTGGCTGTCATTGGCGGAAAGACCGGTTACAATCACGAGGCCGGATATACATTCGCCATGCAGGTTGATGAGGGGGAGCGCCGAATGATCATTATACTCTTGGGATCGCCTTCCAGCGAGATCCGATTCGCGGCAGCCGAACTTTTGGCGCGCCGGGCTTCCCAGGCGTATGCGCGATTAAGCGTATCTCGGCAATAGCCGCTCTGGAGGCGCTTGATCTCTGGCGTCAGATAGTATATAGTCATCTGCAATGATTCGTAATACATAGGAGATATGGCTCTGCCGCATGAGGAACGAACACTGATTTTAGTAAAGCCCGATGGCGTATCGCGCGGGCTTATTGGCGAGACGATCAAGCGCTTTGAGCAGCGCGGGTTCAGAATTCTTGGGCTTAAAATGCTCAATCCGACGCTCGAGCAAATGCGGGGACATTACTCGGGCGGCGAAGCATGGGTACGCCAGCTCGGGCAACGGACGCTCGGGGATATGGAGAAGTATGAAAAGGACCCCTTGAAAGAGTTTGGGACCACCGACGAACTTGAGATAGGAAAGAAAATCGTCGATTGGCTCGTCGAGTTCATGTCGCCTGGGCCGATCGCAGCACTGGTCATTAGCGGCCCCAACGCGGTTGAAATGGCACGCAAGATCGTCGGCAGTACTGTTCCGCAAAAGGCCGATATCGGATCGATCCGCGGCGACTACTCGATCGACTCGCCCATGAGCGCAACGCTTGAAAAGCGTCCGATCAAGAATTTATTGCATGCCTCCGGAAGCCTCGAAGAGGCGGAAAAAGAAGTTGCGCACTGGTTTTCCGAAGCGGAGCTCTGCGCATACGAACAATAAGCGATGAGGTTTTTGCGACGGATCCTCCGCGTTTTTCGCCGCCGCCGGTGGCAGTACAACCATCTGGTCCATGTTCTCATCGACGGCGATCGGATTGTTGCGAACTTTGATTACTTTCAGCGTCGGCATCCCGATTGCTCGATCGTACCTGTTTTGAAGAGCAATGCGTATGGCCACGGGCTTGCATTGGTTGCACACGAGATGGAGAATGCCAAAGCGTTTCTTCCTCAAATCTCAGTGCCGTTTTTTGCCGTTGATTCGTACCATGAGGCGTTGATTTTGCGCAATGAGGGAATCCGAACGCCGATTCTGATCATCGGTTATTCCGATGATGCAAATATTCTTTCGTCCCACCTGAAAGATGTCGCATGGACGATTTCGTCCATAGAGCAGTTCCGTTCGCTTCTTCCTCTTTTGCGCCGCGAGACGTTCATTCACTGCAAAATAGATACGGGCATGCACCGACAGGGAATCGCGCCTGATGAGATTTCCGAGGCGCTTGAGCTCGTACGCAAAACACCGCTCGCACGGCTTGACGGCGTCTGCTCGCATTTTGCGGATGCCGACACGCCCGACTCAGAGCTGACTCGCGCACAGATCAATGCATGGAATGCACACGTCGCGCAGATCCGCGCGGCAGTCGGGGATATCCGATGGCGCCACATTTCAGCAACTGCGGGCCATCGGTATGCGTCCCTTGTCGACGCGAATATGATCCGACTCGGCCTGGGGCTCTATGGGTATTCGAATGACCCGTTGGAGGATGCGGCGATCCGTCCCGCTCTTGAGATGCTGACGTACATTACGCAGCTGCGCGATCTTCCTGCCGGCGAGCGGATCGGATATAACGGCACGTATACGACAGAAGCGCCGCTCCGTCTTGCAACGATCCCGGTTGGCTATGCCGAAGGGCTCGATCGCCGTCTCTCCAACAAGGGGAGTGTTCTGGTGCACGGAGTCGCGTGCCCGATTGTGGGACGCATCAGTATGAATATGGCGACGATCGATGTGAGCGCGGTGCCTGACGTACAACCCCAAGACGAGGTTGTGGTGATCAGCGCGCAAAAAAACGCGCTCAACTCCGCCGGCGAGATGGCGCGTCTCTGCGATACGATACCCTATGATATGCTCGTGCGCATCCCGAGCACCCTATCGAGAGTGCGCGCAGTATTTTGATTCAGCAGAGAAATGACTAGGAAAAAATTTCGGCGCCCTTGCGTCGTTTTTTTGCATTGTGGGGTAGCGTAACAGTAAACGTTGTGCCGT
>CAZUKY010000003.1:0-87913 GCA_964621085.1 uncultured Gammaproteobacteria bacterium
ACCAAAAATTTCCTTCCTTTCAAATTTTCCGCTTCGCGGCGGGGGGGGTGGGGGGGGCCGCAAATAAAAATGATAGGAAATTTTTGGGTTTTGCCCCGCGCGAGCTTGTCGAGCGCGGCCGAGGCGCAAGTGTCATTCGTCAAAATCCTGCGGATTTTGTCCGAAATACATTCGAACTTCGTCCAATACACACCGCCAGTTGGAATTTTGGGGCGACTGCTGCGGCACGCGCAAAGACGCGTTCGGCCTTCATTGGACGATTACTCATGAAAAGAGAGAAGACCCATATGCAAAAAATTGTTCCACATCTCTGGTTTGATACCCAAGCCGTTGAAGCAGCCCAATTCTACGCCTCGGTTTTTCCCGACTCAAAAGTAACACTCAAGACAAGCATAAAAGATACCCCGTCAGGCGACTGCGACATTGTTGGCTTTGACATCATGGGGTACGGCTTCATGGCAATCAGCGCCGGCCCTCTCTTTGCATTCAACCCGTCGATTTCTTTCATGGTGAACTTTGATCCATCGAAGGACGAGAATGCGAGCGAGCAACTCGATGCCCTCTGGGCACAGTTATCCGAAGGAGGCACGGTGCGCATGGAACTGGGGCAATACCCGTTTTCAAAAAAATACGGCTGGGTAGCGGACAAGTACGGCGTCGAATGGCAGCTCATTCTCACCAATCCCGAAGGAGAAGATCGTCCACGAATCATTCCATCATTGCTCTTTGTCACCGACGGGTGCGAGCAGGCGGAAGAAGCGACGAATTTTTATCTCTCTGTTTTTAAGAATGCAAAGCGCGGACAGATCGCTCGCTACCCTGCAGGAATGGAGCCGAACAAAGAGGGCGCAATCATGTTCACTGATTTTATGCTCGAAGGTCAGTGGTTTGCGGCAATGGATGGTAGCGGCAAAATGCACAACTTCAAATTCAACGAAGCGGTTTCCTTCATAATCAATTGCAAAGACCAAGAGGAGGTAGATTATTATTGGGAGAAGTTGTCGGCGGTACCCGAATCCGAGCAGTGCGGCTGGGTCAAAGACGCATACGGTGTCTCCTGGCAAATCGTCCCCGAGAATATGGGGGAGCTTCTGTCAAAGAATCCAGAAAAAACAACGCCTGCTATGCTTGCGATGAAAAAAATTATCATTGCTGATCTTGAAAAAGCTGGCGAAGAAATATGAGCAAGGTAAAAGTAACGGCGTTCACGGTTTCATTGGATGGTTTTGGAGCGGGGCCTGATCAGAGTCAAGAACACCCCTTGGGCGTCAGGGGCGAGGAGCTTCATGGGTGGATGCGCCCGACAAAAATGTTTGAGAAAATGCTCGGTCATGACGGTGGAACGGAGGGCATGGATAACGACTTTGCTGAGCAATCAATGGAAGGCATCGGCGCCTGGATTATGGGCCGCAACATGTTCGGACCAATCCGCGGACCATGGCCAAATGACGAGTGGAAAGGATGGTGGGGAGAAGAGCCGCCGTATCACGTTCCGGTGTTTGTCTTGACGCACCATGCGCGAGAGCCTATTGAGATGAAAGGAGGAACAACATTCCATTTTATTACCGATGGTATTGAATCTGCGCTCGAAAAGGCACGGCACGCAGCGAATGGAAAAGATATACGGATTGGCGGAGGGGTTTCAACCGTCCGTCAATACCTGCAAGCGGGATACATCGACGAAATGCATCTCGCGTTCACACCAATGTTTCTTGGTTCGGGAGAACATCTCTTTTCAGGAATTGATATGTCAAAACTGGGTTTCGATCACGTGCAGAGAGTAGAGGGGGAAAAGGCAACACACATTATCGTGAAGAAGAGTGAAAAATAATTATAACCTTTAAACAAGCTAAAAATATTTAATGAGCCAATAACTCTATGATCACTGTTCAAACCACCATCAATTCTTCTATCGAAAAAGTCTGGGATTACTGGAACAACCCAGCGCACATCACCGGCTGGGCCTTTGCGCAGGATGATTGGGAATGCCCCGCTGCTGAAAATGATCTGCGCGAGGGAGGACAACTTAAGATCACTATGGCGGCCAAAGACGGGAGTGTCAGTTTTGATGTCATCGGCATCTATGAAGCGGTCGATGAACATAATCGCATCGAGTACACGATGAGCGACGGAAGAAAGGTCATCATAGAATTCGAGCCTGCGACAGAAGGCATCAAAGTAACTGAAAGCTTTGACCCGGAAGGCGAACATTCTGAGGAGCTGCAGCGCGCTGGCTGGCAGGCAATTTTAGATAACTTCAAAAAATACGTCGAAAGCAACTAACATTGCATCAGGTGTTGCGCACGAACTGCCGACAGATCTCAAGAACGCCTTGAGCGCACACCCAAAGCTATGTGCAAAATGGAATGACCTGACGCCCCTCGCGCGTAATGAGTGGATCTGTTGGACGATATCAGTCAAGACGCCTCAGACAAGAAAGCGCCACATCGAACGATTGCTGGAAGATCTCCTGAAAGGGAAGCGCCGTCCCTGCTGCTGGATGGGTTGCGTTCATCGCACCGATAAGCCAATGAGTCCTACACAGCAATGGCTAGTCGATAAAAAGGCATCCGTTGATTTGAAAGCCAAGCGATACTGATATTTCCTCTATGCCAAAAAAACCCACTTCGTCATTCGGGCACATTGCGCGAGAATGGGATAAGAAAATCGGCAACGGCTTGAAGGGCGGGAGTAAGCATACCGTACAAGCCACCCTTGAGTTACTCGGGAGCCTGAAAGGAAAAAAGATATATGAGATCGCGTGCGGGAATGGATTTTTGGCGCGACTGCTTCTTGATCGCGGCGCGGGAGAGGTCTGGGCATCCGATGTATCACGGGAACTCATCGCCATTGCGCAGGAGGCCTATCCCTCTGACGGCATCCGCTATTCTGTCCGCGAGGCATGCGATATTCGAAAAATGCCAAAGGAGTACTTTGACGTGGTTGTCATTCATCAAGGGTTATTCTACATCAAGGATATTGACCTGCTAGCCAAGGCGCTACGCCGCATCCTTGCGCCAGGCGGCACGGTCGTCAGTACGCTCATACATCCGCTCTTTCCATCTGCACGACAGGATTCCGGCGAGCAGATCGACGCCATTGCCGCAGAGCAGGACTATTTAAAGATATATACGAAAGTGATCAATCGTACATGGGATGAGGCCGAGGTCTCCTATCTCACATACAAACGCCCCCTTGGGTACTATGTATCCGCACTCGGCCGCGCAGGACTGCCGATCGTTTCCATGATAGAAACCCCGTCAGTATTCATGCGGGAAGGGAAGACCGTTACTTCGCGTATTCCTTCATCAATCATCATGAAGGCGGTAAAGATGGGTTTTTAGAAAAAATATGTCCAAAGACATTGAAATAGAAATTCAGGTGAAAGTCGAACATACCACTCCGCTTTTGGAATTTCTTGAAAAGAACGCAAACTTCAAGGGCGAGCAGCACCAGAGAGACGAATACTACGTGCCCGTTCACCGAGATTTTGTTGGCGTCCGTCCGGTCAACGAATGGCTGCGTCTTCGGGAAGCGAATGGTGCGTGTTCCATAAACTATAAATTTTGGCATCGGGATGAGAATGGCTCATCAACGTACTGCGATGAGTACGAAACTTCCGTTGGAGACAAAGAGCAGATAAAGAAAATTTTTTCTGCCATGGATTTCACGCCGCGGATAATTGTAGATAAGACACGGAAAGCATGGCACTATAAAGACTGGGAAGTTTCTCTTGACTCTGTTAAAGATCTTGGCGATTTTGTAGAAATCGAATATAAAGGCGAAGATGAAGATGTTGACCCCATACAGATTGCTGCAGAAATGGTCGCTTTCCTGAAATCGATCGGTTGCGGCGTGATTAAGAAAAATCATGTCGGGTATCCCTTCCAGTTGCTATATCCTGATGAGGTGAAATTTGAGATTATGTAATTCAAAGCAGCGCTTCGAATCCAGGGCGCTGATTTATTTTATCGAGCGTAAACTAACGAACAAGCGAAAACAGAAAAGAATTAAGGAGCGCGAGAAGGACGCTGAACAAGAGCGCCCACCAGAAGTTTGCTATGTCGAATCCGGGCACAAGCGCGGCAGTCAGCATAACAAGCAGCGCATTGATAACGAGAATAAAAAGTCCGAACGTAAGCACGCTTAGCGGCAGCGTGAGCACGATCAGTAAGGGTCGAATTACCGCGTTCGCGAGTCCGAGAATAAGCACCGTCAGAATGGTCGAACTCACGCCGCGCAGGCTTGCGCCTGGGAGGAGTGCCGCAACTGCCCAGACGGTAAGCGCATTCAACAGAAACCAGATAAGAAAAGATACCATAGTATTATCCAATACGGAGAACCGACGGTTGTATTAGCAACGCGAAAGATTCCGGGAGTAAAAGAAAGAAGAGCTTGCCATACTCGTCAATAGAAGCATAATCTAAAACGCCTCAGGATTGTATGCTTCTTTTGTTATCTCTTCTTGCGAGTATTCTTACGTTGCAGATGTTCGCGTCTGTGGCATTCGCTGCGGACTGCAAGATCGTATTCACGCTACAGCCGAAAAATGAGTCGGTGGCATTGCAGAGCCCTCTCGGCTACGCGCTGACAATAAAAAATATCGGCACGACAGTATGCCAGAATACCAGCCTTTCCATGTATTACAATGGTGAGACATACGTCTCGGCCGTGCCTGCCGCATCCGCAGCAGGTTATTATTGGCGAGTTGGAGATTTGGCGCCACAGCAATCATATGACATTTCGCTTACAACACGCCATGGCGCAACGGGCCCCGGTTTTGTCAAAAGCGAGGGGTGTGCAACCGCCTACAACGGCAATGACAGTTGTGCTGAAGCGACTGTCGCAATAGGGGAAAGTTCAGAATCTTCCAAGCCGTTGCCTGAGCAAGCGATTCCGCCAACGCCCTCGCTGCCTGCGACAGGCACGGCACCGACGGCAACCGAGCCTGAACCGCTTCAGTCTTTGCCATCCGTGCAGATACCGACTCACGCGGTCGAGCGAGGTACCTGGATCTGGAAGCCCGTGACCGCCATGACCGAGACTGACATCGATGCGCTCATACGAAATGCGAAACAGTACGGATTCAATGCGTTTTACCTTACTCTTGATTACGGAAACAACTACCATGATATTCTTTTGATGCCGGACGGCCCCGTGAAGGAACAAAAGAAAAAACAGTTTACCGATGCACTTGATCGATTTATTGCCAAAGCGTGGGAGAACGGGATCGTGGTAGACGGCGAGTTTGGCTGGTACGACTGGGCGGAACCGGAGAATCGCCATCTTGTTGCACGCATGACGCAGGCGGCTATCGAGTACAACAAAACTCACTCCCACACCCTCCGTTCAATTCAGTTTGATATCGAGCCGTACGTCCTGAGCGGGTATGAAGATGACAAGGAGTCATACCTTCGCCATCTTGTTGAGACCGTCGACCAGACCGCTGTTGCTCTTCGCGGCACCGATCTTGGATTGACGCTGACTATTCCGCATTTTTACGATGAGCGCCAAAATTGGACGCCGTCATACTCCTACAACGGCGTCGCGGCGCATACCTTCACCCATTTGGCGCGGATCCTTCAACGGCTCGAGCGCGGAACATTCATCATCATGGCATACCGAAACTTTGCATATGGACGAAATGGTGCAATTCCGATCTCCGAGGCTGAAATCCTCGAGACGGAAAAGATGAAAAATATAAAGATCATCGTTTCTGCCGAGGCCGGCAATGTCCCTCCCGCATTCGTCACGTTTTACGGCAAGTCGAAACAAGAGGCGCTTGACCATCTTCAAGCTATCGACACCCACTTTTCCGGAAGCCCGTCATATGGCGGAAGTGCCATCCACTATATCGATCCGTTTTTGCGCTTGTACTGAAGTATACACAACAGACGAGGGAAAAAAGAAAAGATGATATAATAAAGAAATAAGAGATGTAACAGGGTTCCATGGGCGTGTCCCAAAAAATCGCGAGAACTGCGAGTGATACGGCAGATCATCACTCGGTTGCAGAAGAACTCTTGGCAGCGGCCGATCCCGCACGCGCGCGGGTGTCGCGAAGTTTTTTCAAGACGGGAAAAGGGGAGTATGGCGCAGGGGATATTTTTATTGGCGTGATCGTTCCCATGCAGCGCATGATCGCCCGGCAACATCAGGACCTCTCGATTCCATCGATTTTGATTCTTTTGAAAAGTCCCATCCACGAGCATCGCCTGACAGCGCTATTCATCCTCATTAGTCAATTCGAGCGGGGGAGTGTCAGCGAGCGCGCGAAGATTTTTGAGGTGTACATTGCGCACCGCCGCTGTGTAAACAACTGGGACCTCGTTGACGCTTCTGCGGCAAAGATTGTCGGAGAGCATCTTCGGATGCGCCAGTCCCATACGCTTCTTGTGCGGCTTGCGCGTTCGTCCTCGGTGTGGGATCGCCGCATCGCGATAGTGGCAACCTATGCCTTCATTCGCGACAACAGACATGACGTGACCCTTGCGCTGGCTGAAATGCTGCTCACCGATCCGCACGACCTGATCCATAAGGCCGTCGGGTGGATGCTGCGGGAGGTCGGCAAGCGGGATGCGCGGGCACTCAAGAATTTTTTGTACATACACGCACCGGCCATGCCGCGGACATGTCTTCGCTATGCGATCGAGCGGTTCGATGAAGCGGAGCGGAAGAAGTTTCTCGTGCTTCGGTAAAACCTTCCGCGTCCATGCGATTATTGCTCTGAATTTTTTTCAATGATGATCGGTACGACGTTTTTTTCGCTTGCGGCTCGGTAGCCGAGAGCGTAGCTCGCAAGAGCGAGAGCAGCTGCAAAAAAAGCAAGCGTCAGCGTTTCTTTGCGCCGATGCCAAAACATGCGGATTTTTTCCCGAAGAATTTCCATACAATACACTCGGTATTCGTCTTACATACATGATAGCACGGGAGGGTGCGGACATACGTGAATCCGATACCGGTCATCTGCGCCGATCAGATCTCTTTTTCATTGCATTGTGCAGCTTTATTGTCGGCACGGTGTGGGGCGGTGTCGGGCTATCGCTCGTAAGCGCGGGCGTTGCGACGTGTATCGGGCTGATAGGGGGACGGGTCATGCGTATCAGTGCAACCGCGCTTGTTTATGCCGCCTGCTTTTTTCTTGCCGGTGCGGCCGTGTATGCAATCGATGATTACGCGTATCACGAAGCACGAGAGTCGATAGTGAACATCTCCTCGTTTGAGGGGATCGTCAAAGATGAGCCACGCCGCACGGCACGGAGCCAGCTTGCGCGAATCGCAGTTACGAATAGCGATGCGCGATCAGGAGGCGCTGCGCCAGTTGTCCTTGCAACGCTCGAGCCGTATCCGCAGCTTCGGTACGGCGATCGAGTGCGCGTCCGCGCCGCGATCGAGCCGATCCCGCGCGACGAGTACGGCGCATACTTGGCGAAGGAGCGAATTCACGGCATGATCCGCTTTCCGTCTTCAATCGAAGTATTTGACAGTGATCCGAGCCCATTTTTTTCTGGACTCTATCGCATCCGTGAGGCGATCAAAGGTACGATCGGCGCTCTCTTTTCCTATCAGCATGCGGCATTCCTCTCCGGCATCCTACTGGGCGAACGCGATGAATTTTCTCCCGAATTTTTGGACAAGCTGTCGTTTTCGGGCACTATGCATCTGTCCGCTCTTTCCGGACTCAATGTGGCAATCATCGTCTTTATCGCCTCTGCGGTATTCTCGGCAGTGCTGCAGGGGAGAAGGGGGCAGGTCTTTGCTGCGACGTTTATCGCCATTGCGTTGTTTGTGGCCATGACCGGATTCATGGTTTCGGCAGTGCGCGCAAGCCTGATGGCGTTTTGTGCGAGTGCGGCTGGAATGGCCGGCAGGCTTTCGAATCCTCGCAATGCGATCGCGCTTGCTGCTGTAATCATCACGCTGCACAATCCAAAAGCACCCGTGCATGATATCGCGTTTCAACTCTCGTTTGCCGCCACCGTTTCCATTATCTACCTTGCTCCCGCGTTCCAGCGACTCTCTTTCTTTCAAAAAGAAGGTTTCCTTTCCTGGCGTTCGATTCTTGCCATCACCCTAACAGCGCAGGCGGGCGTTACCCCGATTTCCATCATGCACTTCTCAAACTTTTCGTTTTCCAGCCTGCCGGCAAACATCGCGATTCTTGCGCCAATGTCGCTTCTTATGGCATTGGCCATTGCCGCTGTTGCTGCCTCGTTTGTTTTTCTACCGCTCGCACAACTTCTCGCAGTTCCGACCGCATTTCTTGTCGATTACTCTCTCTCCGTCATCGATATTTTTTCCGCGGCGCGCATGCCATTCAATCCCGAGATTGGATTTGCGGCGGTCGCCATATACTACGCGGTCCTGATCTGGATTGCCGTGCGTTTTACCCCGCATCCTGCCGATTCCACCACGGTTTCGGCAGAGGTTTTACATGTGTATAGGTGAACTTGCGTTTCGGGCTGAGGTTGATATACTGGGAAAACTTTAAAATAAGCCAAAAAGCCTATGGATCGCTATTGGATTCCAATCGGTGCCGCGCTGGTCATCGTACTGGCGGTGCTTGCTCTGCGCTTCGGAACAGGCAATCAGTCCCCAGCCCCGGAGCCGAAAAACGGCCAGGAGACCGTTCAGGAAGGAGAGCGGAAAGAAGAGGGATCGCAGGACGGCGAGACCTCCGAAAAGCCGTCTGAAGGAGAGCAGAAAGAGGAGCGCGCAACCGCGGAAAACGACTCGATCGTTCTCTTCGAGCCTGCGCCGAATACGCTGGTACCCTCGCCGTTTGTGGTGCGCGGCAAGGCGCGTAACATCCCGAACAACGAACTGCGCGTCCGCGTTGTCGGAAAGGATGGCACGGTATTCATCGACCAGAAGGCGAAGGTCGGCGGGGATGACAAAGATGCATTCGGCGAGTTTCGGATCGGGAATATGTGGTACACCTTCACTCACGGGGAAGAAAAGAATCTTGAGATCTTCGGCGTCGATGCGGAAGGCAAAGAGGTCGCAAAGCTTGTCGTGCCGCTTCGCTTTCAGCTGACCGGCAGCGAGGGCGAGAAGAAGGATACGGTAGAGTAGCTCTGAATCATCGGGAGCGCGCATCAGCATGATATACTTCATGCAAAGATGCGCGCTTTTATATTGAATCTAAAAACATGCAGCAGTCGAAAATGCTGGGATTCGACGTGCGGATCGTTCAGGGAGCCGCACTTTTTGCTGCTGGATTTGCCGTGTGGGCCTGGTTGCCGCTGGTGTGGGGGCAGGGAATCGAGGATGCGATCTATTTTTTGAAAGTGGGGCAAGGGGACAGTCAGCTCATTTCCCTTGATCGCGGTCGCGCAGTACCGCCACTGACTATTCTTATCGACGGCGGCCGCGATAGGCGCGTCATCGATGCGCTGGCGGATAGCATGCCGGGACGCATGCCGCGACGTATCGACCTCGTGATACTGACACATCCGGACACTGACCACTTCGGCGGCCTTATCGATATCGTGCGGCGCTTCGAGGTGGGATTGTTCGTCTCGAACGGCCAGACGTCGGAGCAGGAGACATTTGCGGAGCTGGAAAAGGCCCTTCGCGAGCGCAGCGTGCCGACGCTCGCGCTCGCACAAGGGGATCGGATCCGATTCGGCGCGGCGCACCTGTCGATTCTCTCGCCGGATGACGCTCTTCGCGCGAGTAAGACGAAAAACGAAGCGAGCATCGTCGCACTTTTTGAAAAAGGGGAGTCGCGAGTTCTCCTGACCGGCGACATCGGCTTTGCGGCAGAAGAAGCGCTTTTGAAGAAAAATCCCGATCTGCGCACCGACGTCCTGAAGGTCGCCCATCACGGCTCGAAGAACTCGACCGGCGAGCAGTTTGCCGCCGCCGTGCAACCCGCACTCAGCGTGATCGGCGTCGGTCAAAACCGCTACGGCCATCCGGATCCTCGCGTTCTCGAAACGCTCGACTTGGCAGGATCGCGGATTCACCGCACGGATACGGACGGCACGCTCAAGATTCTCCTTGATAAGTAATCATCTTCATGTGAAGCGTCTGCCGCACATTTTTGCACTCGCACTCCTGATCGCCGGGGTCGGGTTTGCTGTGCGGGCGGATAGCCGCCTATCCGCAATCGTAACCGGATCGTACCGTGACGCGGGCGTAACGAAGCTTTCGCTTGCAGAGATTAGTGCAAAGAAGTCGGAGTCCCGCCTTGTTCCCTTCACGGAATGCGCATTCGCCGTCGGACCGGAAGTCTCTGCGCGCCATGCGCCTGTCGTTATCAACGAGATCGCCTGGATGGGCGCGCCCAGTGGCGCGACCCATGAGTGGATCGAGTTGAAAAATATTTCGGGGGAACCCGTACGCATGGCCGGCTGGCAGCTTGTCAACGAGAACGAGCGGTTGCGCGTGGTCTTTCCGCAGCAGTTCGTCTTCGAAAAGGATCTGCTTGTGAGTGCGCGAAGCGCGGCGAATGACGCATTAGGTTTGAACGCCGCTCCATTGTTCACCGGCGCGCTCCGCAATGCCGGAGAAGGTCTCCGTTTATTCGATCACACGTGTGCACTGATCGACGAGGTGCCCACTGCGCTACATTGGCCTGCCGGGGACGCGAAGAGTAAGCGTACGATGGAGCGGCTCGACGACTTCTCATGGGCGACCTCTCCATCTGCCGGCGGCACGCCGGGTAAGGAAAACGCCGCCCGCCCGCCAAAGCCGCGTTCCGCGCCGGCATCGCTGCCTGCCGAGCGCACGAAACCCGATCAGAATTCCGCCGCCCACCGCACCGCTCCATGCGCTGCGGGACAGATCAATATCAATTCCGCCGATAAAGCCGCCCTCACGACAATCCGTCACATCGGCACCGCGCGCGCCGAAGCGATCATTGCCGCGCGCCCTTTCACACGCGTCGAGGACCTCAAGGGAAGGGTAAGCGGCATCGGCGAAAAACGCCTCGCAGACATCATTGCTCAGGGAAAGGCGTGCGCGGAAGAGTCGCCTCAGCCGCGTTGACGCAGGGCTGTCTGACTGATAGGATGAAGCGCATATGACAAGTATGAATGTAACGATTGTCGGCACCGGCTATGTGGGATTGACGGCCGGGGTGTGTCTTGCAGAACTGGGCCATTCGGTTGCGAGTTTGGATATTGATACAGAAAAAATCGCGCGATTGCAGAGGGGCGAGTGCGTCATTTACGAAGAAGGCCTTGAAGAGCTTTTGAAAAAAAATCTCGCGGCTGGCCGTATCCGCTTCACGGCCGATCCCGCAGACGCCATGACAGAAACGCAAGTTGTCATTTTTGCCGTGCCGACGCCGGAAGGGGAGTACGGCAAGGCGAACCTCTCGTTTTTGTTGGATGCGGCCCAAACGTGCGCGCGTCATCAAAAAGCGTATTGCGTATACGTTAACAAGTCGACCGCGCCCGTTGGCAGTGTCGCGCGCATGAAAGAGGCGATTGCCGGCGCAAACGGCGGACAGCAGTTTGACGTCGCATCCAACCCGGAGTTCATGGCCGAAGGCACGGCCGTGAAAAACTTTCTCCAGCCGGATCGCATCGTCATTGGCACGGAAAACGCGACAGCGGAAAACGCGTTGCGCCAGCTCTACGCGCCTTTGACACAAAGCGGAACGCCGATTGTCGCCACGACCGTACAAAGCGCCGAGTTGATAAAGTATGCCGCGAACTCGTTCCTCGCACTTAAGATCTCATTTATGAACGAGATCGCAGACTTTGCCGAGCGCGTCGGTGCGGATATCACTGAAATCGCGCGCGGCATCGGCGCAGATCGGCGCATCGGCCCCAACTTCCTGCGTGCCGGCATCGGATACGGCGGCAGCTGCTTTGGCAAGGACGTGAAGGCGCTTGCGCAGTCCGGAGAAGAGCGCGGCTTCGAGTTCAAGATCATCAAGGCCCTTTCGACGGTTAATGACCTCCGGTACCGCATCATCCTGGACAAGTTGGCAAAGCATCATGCCGACATCTCCGGCACGCGCATTGCCGTACTCGGCCTTGCGTACAAACCGGAAACCGATGACGTGCGCGACGCTCCGTCGCTGCGTATCATCCACGAGCTACTTGCGCGCAATGCACAAGTGTCTGTATATGACCCGGCGGCAATGGATGCGTTCCGAAGAAATTTTTCGCAAGCTTCCGTCATCCATTTTGCCGACTCGGCGCCAGACTGCATCCATGGAGCGGATGCGATCCTTCTTCTGACCGAGTGGAACCAATTTAAGGATCTTGATCTGGGCGCGCTGCGCGAAACAGTCCGCAATCCATTAATCATTGACGGCCGCAACCTCTTCGATCGGACGAGTCTCGAGGCGGCAGGATTTGTGTATGAAGGAGTTGGCCGTTGATACGGGCTCTGCCGCGTCGGAGTCTCGCGCGGAGGTCGGGCGATCTGCAGGTCGCCTCATGAAAAACAGCGCCATCCTGACGATCGGGACGCTGCTGGGCGGCGTTTTCAGTTACCTCTTCCATTTCATCATTTCGCGCAAGCTTTCGGTCGCCGCATACGGAGAACTTCAAAGTCTGCATGCACTCTTCATGATTCTGACGGTTGGCGCAAGTACGCTCAATTACTTCTTTTTGAAGTTTTTTTCCGTTTTCGCACAAGCAGGGGATCGTGTTGCTCACCGGGCATTTTTGCGGTGGGTGAATCGGCAGATGCCGCGCGTGCTCGTCGGTGCGTTGTGTATTCTCGCACTCTTGATCCCGGTTTTCATGCACCTGCTGCGACTTCCTGATGCTTGGGGCCTCGTGTTTCTTATGGCTGCAATCGCCGCCGTTCTTCCGGCGACCGTGTACACGTCCGCACTGACCGGATGGGAGTATTTTTTCCTTGCCAGCGTATCCGGCGTTGCAACCGCTCTCGCGAAATTGAGTATTGGCGCCGCGCTGGCGAGCGGTATTCCGACCGCAGCCGCCGCTATGGCATCCTATCCGCTCAGCGCGCTCATCGGGATTGCCATAACCGTCACACTGCATCGGCGCATGTTCGGTACTGCAGATACGCGGGAGAGTGACGGCGAGAATTGGAGAGAGAAGTACGTATTCTCGTATGATCTCAAAAAAAATCTCACATATGTCTTTATCTTCTCGTTTCTCCTCATCGTGCTGAGCAATGCCGACGTGCTGCTCGTGAAGCGGTTTGCGAGCGCCGAGCTTACCGGCTATTACGGGGCGCTCCGCACATTGGGCGCGCTCGTACTGACGGCCAATATGGCTGTCGTGAGCGCGATTCTACCATCCGCATGCGCAGACGGCCACGCGCGAAAGAGCATCAGTGTCCGCTCCCTTCTTTTTTGCTATGCGATTATCACAGCAGTGAGCGGCGCCTCAGCGCTCGTCTACGCATTCTTTCCAGAATTCGTTGTCGGGCTGTTGTACGGTTCGCAGTACGCACGTGTCGCGGGGGACCTCTGGCTCTTCTGTCCACTTGTCTTCTTTCTTTCCCTTCTTACGTTTGAGGCAAACCTTGCGTATGCGCGGCATGACTTCTCGGTTTCATTTATTCTTGCAGGCACCCTTTTGTTGACGGGAGGAGGAGTCGCGTTCTTCCATGGCAGTATTTCTCAGATTGCACTCACAACGACGGCCGCGTTGACGATCGGATCTGCTGCAACACTGGTATTGAACATGCGCCATCGCCGTCGCGAACTCGCCGAGCCGTTTGCAGTCGAACCGATTCCGTCCCGTTGACATGATCGCCTGAGAAGCGCATGATTGACGGCATATAATATATGGAAAAACGGCGGATTACAATTATTATTCCTGCATATAACGAAAAGAAGGGCATCGAGGCTGTTTGGCTGAGCGTTTCCGATGCTATTGCCCCACTCGAGCAACGCTATGCCTTCGAGATTCTTTTTGTCGATGACGGCAGTACGGATGGTACGGCGCAGGAACTCGAGTCGCTCACGGCGCGCGACGGCCGAGTCGACTTTCTTTCCTTTTCCCGGAATTTTGGAAAAGAGATCGCGACGACCGCGGGCCTCCATGCCGCAACGGGGGACGCGGCAATTATGCTGGATGCCGATTTGCAGCATCCGCCCGCGCTGATCCCCGAGTTTATCCGCAAATGGGAAGAGGGAGCGGAGATCGTCATCGGCTTGCGTACGAATGACGCCAGCCAGAGCGTGGTTCGCAAGCTGGGCGCGCGGTTTTTTTATGCCGCAATGGATCGGATAAGTGAAACCAGACTTGATCGCGGCGGTACTGACTTCCGACTCTTGTCCCGTCCGGTCATCGACGCATTCAACTCATTTACCGAGCGCAGCAGAATCACGCGCGGTCTCGTCGACTGGCTGGGATTCAAGCGGGCCTACGTTCCCTTTGCCGCGCCGGATCGCGCGGGCGAAAAGGGACGGTACGGCTTTCTTCGTCTTACCCACCTGGCACTTTCGAGCTTTGTGTCTCACAGCCTTTTTCCACTCAAATTCACTGGCTATCTCGGCGTTTTCATTTCAGTCGCATCGGGACTCCTCGGCGTTTTTATTCTCGTCGAAAAATATATTCTCGGCGATCCGTTGGGTCTTGATTTCTCCGGCCCGGCAATGCTCGCGGTTGTCATCATCTTTCTCGTCGGTATTATTCTTTCCTGTCTTGGCCTCATTGCCCTCTACATCGCAAACATCCACGCCGAGGTCATGAATCGGCCGCTGTATGTTGTTCGCAAACGCTCGCACCCTGTTCGCACTCCGGAAAATACGCCCTATGAAAATCCTCTGGTTCACATGGAAAGATAGAAAGAACCCGCTCGCGGGGGGTGCGGAAGTGGTCAATGAAGAGCTCGCACGCCGGTTAGCTGCCGACGGACACGAGATTATCTTTCTTGTGGCAGGTTTTCCTGAATGCGCAGAGCAAGAAACAGTGAGCGGCTATCGGGTCATTCGCGTCGGGTCCCGTTGGAGCGTCTACTGGAACGCATATCGCTATTACAAAAATCATTTGTGCGGATGGGCGGATCTGGTCATCGACGAAATGAACACGATGCCATTTTTTTGCAAGTTCTACGTGAAGGAGAAAAACATCCTCCTTGTCCACCAACTTTGCCGCGATATATGGTTTTACGAGATGCCGTTTCCGCTCAGTGTTTTGGGCTACGTAGCGGAATTTTTTTATGTGCGACTCTTGAACGACCGAAGGACGATAACGGTGTCGGAGAGCACAAAGAAAGATCTCGAACGATTCGGATTCCGCAACATCCATGTCATTAGCGAGGGGATAGAGCTTGAGCCACTTGCAGATTTGAATGCAGTCCAAAAATACGACCAGCCGACGCTCCTCGCCCTCGGATATCTCCGCTCGATGAAGCGTACGCATCTGATTCTCGAGGTATTCGAAATAGCTAAATGCATACTGCCGAACCTTCAGCTGATAATCGCGGGAGACTTCGAAAATTCATATGGCAGAAACGTGGCAAAAAAAGCAGCCGCATCGCCGTTCCGCGATTCAATCCGAATGCTTGGGAAAATATCAAAGGAAAAGAAAATCGAGCTTCTGCAAAAAAGCCACCTCCTTGTAGCAACACCCGTGAAAGAAGGCTGGGGTTTGACAGTTACGGAGGCGGCAAGCCAGGGGACACCGGCGGTCGTGTATGATGTCGACGGCCTGCGCGACAGTGTGAGAGATGGCGAGACGGGTTTGATATGTAAAAGAAATACGCCGCAGGAAATGGCAGAGAATATAGCTGCATTATTGAAAAATAAAGAGAAATATGATTTCATGAGAAGAACGGCACTGAAATGGGCAGAAGGGATAACATTTAGAGAAGGATATAAGAATTTTATAAGCAATGTGGGTGCACTATGAAGCGTATTCTCGTCACTGGCGGTGCGGGTTTCTTAGGCTCGCATTTGTGTCGAAAATTGCTCCAACAAGGACATGAGGTTCTTTGCGTAGACAATTTTTTCACCGGGATAAAGTCAAATATAGAGGAGCTTCTTGACAATCATCGTTTCGAACTCCTTCGGCATGATATCACGCTTCCTCTTTTCGTTGAGGTTGATCAAATATATAACCTCGCCTGCCCCGCATCGCCGATTCATTATCAATTCGATCCGGTGCAAACAACAAAAACGTCCGTTCATGGGGCGATCAATATGTTGGGACTCGCAAAACGGATCCATGCTACTATTCTGCAGGCATCTACATCTGAAGTATATGGCGATCCCGAGGTTCATCCTCAAACAGAGTCGTACTGGGGTCGAGTGAATCCAATAGGTGTTCGTTCCTGCTACGATGAAGGGAAGCGATGCGCTGAAACCCTTTTCTTTGACTATTGGCGTCAACATTCGGTTGATATACGAGTGATCCGGATCTTCAATACATATGGTCCCTACATGCATCCGAATGATGGGCGTGTAGTTTCGAATTTTATTGTTCAAGCGCTCCTCAATAAGGATATTACTCTTTATGGAGACGGCAGTCAGACGCGAAGTTTCCAGTACGTTGACGATCTAGTGGAAGGCATGATTACAATGATGAATAATACCGAGGGGTTTGTAGGGCCGGTCAATATTGGCAATCCAAGGGAATTTACAATAAAAGAATTGGCAGAGTTGGTGCTGCAATTGATCCCAGATAGCACTAGTAAGATCGTCTATTGCGAATTACCGAGCGATGATCCGAAGCAGCGACAGCCTAATATTTCACTTGCAGAAGAAAAGTTGCAGTGGCGGCCAAAGATCTCATTGGAGGAGGGTCTTAAAAAAACGATCGAGTATTTTCGAAATGTTCGATTGACAAATTTTTTGTAAGACAATGTCTATGGATCCACTCGTTTCCGTCATTATTCCAACGAGGAATTCGGCACGAACAATCGAAAAATGCCTCGCATCGATCCGAAACCAGAGTTATCAAAATATTGAATTAATTGTTGTAGACAACAATAGTGCTGACAATACCAAAGAAATTGCTTCAAAGTATACCGATAAGGTTTTCAACCAAGGGCCGGAGCGGAGCGCACAAAGAAATTTTGGAGCAAGCAAAGCAAATGGAGCATACTTACTTATTCATGATAGCGATATTTATTTTGATGAAGATTCGGTTAAGGAATGCGTACAGCTCATGCAAATAGAAAAATGCCAAGCCCTTATTCTGCCGGAAAAATCAATTGGCACGGGCTTTTGGACAAAAGTCAAAGCATTTGAGCGGAGTTTTTATATAGGAAATGATTATATTGAGGCAGTAAGATTTTTTAATCGAGACTTCTTTTTTTCAATAGGAAAATACGACGAAACATTGACTGGTCCCGAAGATTGGGAACTGACTACACGAATAAGAAAGGCGGGTCATAAAGTTGGCCGAACGAAAAAAATATTGCTTCATGACGAGGGTCAACTGAATTTATTTGGTTCGTCAAAAAAGAAAAAATATTATGCCAAAGATATGTTTGAAAAGTATGCGCGAATGCATCCAGATTATTTCAAAAAACAAATGAATTTTTTTGTTCGTTTTCCTGTGCGCAAACTATTGATCAAAGGCGCTCGACATCCCATGTTATGCAGCGCCATGATCTTAATGAAGGGCATGGAATACATGAATGCAAGAAGGTAATAATATGGATATAGAACAATATTCGGAAATAGCGCCTCAATATTATAAAAACGTTGTCCCCTCACTATTAAGGAAATATTTAAAGGGCGTGAAGGGTATTTCGCTCCTTGACTGTGGTTGCGGGGACGGTTCTTTATTATATGCATTGAAGCGAAATGATTACTTTGAGGGGAATAAAATTTTTGCAATCGATCTCTCCAAAAAGAGAATCGAGCTTGTTCGGAGAATTGATCAAACAATACATGCTGCGGTAGACAGCGCAGAATCCATTGAATCGATAGTGGACAATTCAATTGATTTTTTTATCTCTACGCAAGTGATAGAACATGTTGATCAAAAAAAGATGCTTGCAAGTATCGACCGTGTGGTAAGGGGGAGAGGAAAAATTTATTTAGCCACAGTATTTAAAAAGTGGTATGGATGGTATTTCTATAAAAATCAAGAAGGGAAGTGGGTTATAGACCCTACACATGTGCGAGAGTATACGCACGACTCCCAACTATTCAGTGATATTGATTGGGATAAGTTTCGCCTGATCGAAAACAGGAAGACACTCCTTTGGTTTCCAGTTATCGATTTTTTTATTAAGAGGACAGTTGTAAAAAATAGACGAATACTTGACACAGCATTCGGCAGATTTCTACGAACATTTCAAGTGCCGATTATCGGATATTATAATTGGGAAATTATTCTCGAAAAAAATGAAATCATCAGTACTAAAGTTTAATACTACCCTTAGTGGTTGAATGTAGTCATTTTCATTTCTCACACGCTTTTCATTTATGAAATCAGTTGTTTTTTATGAGCCGGGTAAATTTTTAGTGGAAGACAAGCCAATTCCACCTGTAAAGGATGGCGAAGTGCTGCTAAAGGTTATATCGTGCGGTCTTTGCGGCACGGATTTAAAAATTTTCACGCATGGGCACCACGCGATCAAGCCACCCATTACTACTGGTCATGAGATAGTCGGTCAAGTTGTTGAATCGAAGTCGGACGATAAAAAAATTAAAGTCGGCGATAATGTTATTGTTGTTACTCCCGTAGGTTGCATGAAATGCAAGTATTGCTGGCAAAATAAACAAAATATGTGTCCCTGGGTCGCCAATGAAGTTCATTCCATTGGTTATTATTGTGATGGAGGCTTTGCGGAATATGTTGTAATCCCCAAAGAAGCGGTTGATCAAAAGGTCTTGATACATATTCCCGAGTCAGTTATAAAAATTGAAGATTTTGCCTTATGCGAACCCTTGTCTTGCGTCATTAATGGACAGGATAAATTAAGGATTACACCCGAAGATACTGTAACAGTCATTGGGGCGGGGCCGATAGGTTGTATGCATGTTTTCTTGTCCCGCGCAAAAGGAGTGAAAAAGATCATTTTAGCCGACATTTCTAAAAATAAATTGGAGCTTGCGCGAAAGAATAACATTCCGGCAGATTTTTTTGTCGACTCCACCCAGACTAATCTAGTTGATTTTGTGCTTGAAGAAACTGGCGCGGCAGGATCGGACGTTACTATTGTTGCTGCACCTTCGGGAAAGGCACAGGAGGATGCGGTTCAGCTCACCGCTATATTAGGAAGAATCTCCTTTTTTGCAGGATTACCGAAAAATAGTCCATCAATAAATTTTCCCAGCAACATTCTTCATTATCGCGAACAGGAATTATATGGCGCTTTTGCATCCAACCGTAAAAACTATGAGCAAGCCTTGTCATTGATTCTTAATGGTCAAATAGATGCTGAAAAGCTCGTTACCCATTACTTACCGCTAGAAAAAATACATGAGGCAGCTCATTTAGCGAAGACAGAGCATGCAATTAAAATTATTATCGTCCCTTAAGATGTTAAAGTTGCCTATCACAGCTAAAGAATATTACTTAATCGAGCCCGGTGAATTTCAGGAAAAACAGAGTAATATTGAAGCGATACCATACGACCATACCGTGCTTTCTCCTCTGGCGACAGCCATATGCGCTTCTGATTTGCAATATTATTATGGTGAAAAATCGCCAGAGAAATTGGCCAAGCGACTGCCTCTTATTTTATTGCATGAAGGCGTTTGTTTTGACCATTTGACGGGTATGCGAGTAGTGCCTGTGGCAGGTGATTTTCATAAAGTTCCGACAGAGTTCATAAATAAAGAAAATTTATGGCCAGATCTTCCCTATATGGGCGCGACTATGCATGGATTGGCAAGATCGCATCTACTTTATCCCAAAGACTTATTAATTCCCGCACCCGTCGGATTACCGGATGAAATAGCGTGTCTGACCGAGCCGGTCTCTATCGTTTTTAAGGCTGCGAAAGATATGAACTTAAAATTCACCGATCGAGTAGCTATTATAGGAACCGGCGGCATTGCCTATTTATTGGCTCTAGTATTACGTTTTTATTATAATTTTCCTTTAGATAAGATTTCTATTTTCGGAATCAATAATTCTAAACTCAAATACTTTAAGGGATTGGCAGGAATGTATAATTACCAAGATGAAGAAAATCTAGATGATTTCAATGCAAAATTTGATGCGGTTTTTGAAGTTGTTGGCAGGAATAAAATTAAAGAAACAATAAAATTGGCATTCAATTTAATAAAACCAGGCGGCAAAATCGGAGTTATCGGACTTTCTGATCTGGATATGGATTTACCTTCAAATAAATTAGTTAATCAGGGAATTTCCGTTGTGGGATTAAGTCGTTCCACTTTTATAGAATATCAGTTGGCGTTGAATTTTTTAAATCAAGAAGTGGTTCAACAATTAATCAAAGAAAAGATGGTAAACAAAAAATTATTTTTGATTGATTCAATTCATAAAATCAAAGAAGCTTTTGAATTCGCCAAACAGCCGGAACATTACGGCCGGATAATGTTAAAATGGCCGACGAATGTGAGTACGTAGTATAACCAATCTTCATTATTTAAGTATGAAAAAATTTTACCAAAGAGACATGGTGGGAGGATGGTTTGTCGGGAATTTTGAGCCGAGCGCGTTTAAAACCGCCAGCGCGGAAGTATGTTATAAGATTCACCCGAAGGGTGAAAAATGGGACAAGCACTATCATCGGATAGCCACAGAAATCAATTTGATGGTGAGGGGGAAAATATCCATAAACGGCGAAATATTTAAACCTGGCGAAATATTTTTGATAGAACCAAATGAAATTGTCTCACCGGAATTTTTAGAAGATTGCGAATTGGTAGTTGTAAAAGTGCCGTCGGTTTCCGGCGATAAATACGTAGTTGAGTAAAAATGAATATGGAAATTTTTGCTCACCGCGGCTTGTTGAACGATTTTCCGGAAAATAGTTTAACGTCTCTGATCGGGGCATTCAAAGAAGGCTTTGGGATCGAGTTTGATCTGCGACTGACCAAAGATAACGACTTTATTATTATTCATGATGATAATTTTCAGCGGTTGACCGGGCAGGATATCGATGTTAAAAACTTGACTTTGTCTCAGGTGAGAGAAATAAATTATATAAACTCCCAAGAAAAAATTATTTCCCTGGGAACATTATTGGAGGCGGTCAGGCTCGGTGATTTTAAAAAAAAATTGGCAATTCATTTAAAGGCTGACAGTCAAACAGAAGAAGGACTTGGCCTTTTGGCAAAATATATTCGGGAATTTAATTTATATGATCAGGCTTTTGCTTTCGATTTGACCCTGGAAAGCGCTAAGCTGTTGCGGCAAATTGATAAGAAAATTAAGACAGCTTTAATTGTTTCTGAATATAGGTTCGAACCGACAATTTTCCTTTGGGAAGAAGTTAAGCAGAAAGATTTTGACATTGTCTGGATGGCGGAATGGCGTAAATTTTATAGCTATGAATTAATTAATGAAATGAAGAGTGATGGCAAAATTGTTTATGCGATGTCACCGGATGTTCATAGGAGCCTTGGCCATCCTTTGGCTCGGGAAGGATTCGAAGAAACATGGAGAACATTGATCGACTGGAATGTTGACGGTATTTGTACAGACCAACCTAAAAAATTAAGCTTATATTGTTCTCACGCAATAGTATGAAAATCGTGGTACCAATGGCCGGGCGCGGGTCCAGATTTGCCAAAGCAGGCGTTACCGCCCCGAAACCTTTAATTGAAGTAAAGGGCAAGCCGATGATCCAATGGGCGATTGAAAGCATCAAGCTCATTTATCCTGACGCCAAAGACAACGATTTCATTTTTATCTGTCTTCAAGAACACGAGGATAATTACCAAATTGGAAATAAACTAAAAATGCTCGTCGGTCCGAATATTAATCTGATATATATTAATGAGGTGACCGATGGTGCTGCGTGTACAGTCTTAAAAGCCAAAGATTTAATAAACAATGAAGAAGACATGCTCACTTGTGATTGTGACCAGTTTTTTCGTTGTCCCCAATTCATTTCCTATCGCCAGCAAGCTTTGGAAAATAATTGGGGAGGGTTGATTCCAACGTCGGAAAAAAGCAGCCCCGCGTATTCATACATCCGGCTGGATGAAAAAGGCGATGCCGTAGAAACGGCGGAAAAAAAGCAAATTTCAACTCATGCGGCTATTGGCATTTACTACTTTACTCAAGGCCGAAAATTCGTTGCAGCGGCGGAAACAATGATTGAAAAAAATAAGCGAATTAATAATGAATTTTATCTGTGTCCCGTTTATAATGAGCTTATTGCGGAAAAAGAAATAGTTAAAATCGTACCCACTGATTTGTGGATGACCTTAGGGACACCTGATGAGGCAAAATATTTTGCGGAGAACGTTCCGCAGTAATTTCCTATATTTTTTATGAGTGATGATCAGAAAAAGTTTTATCCAAAAGCGACGGTGATTACTTTGAATTATAACGGCAAGCATTTTTTGGAAAAGCATTACCAGACGCTTTTAAGTCAGACCTACCCAAATGCTAATTTTCTTTTTGTGGAGAACGGTTCAGTAGACGGATCGGAAGAGTTTGTCAGGGAAAATTTTCCCCAGGTCAAGATAGTTAAGATTGAAAAGAATGTCGGGCCGGTGATGGGCTATAACACCGGCGGATTTTCCGTTCAGGATTCAAAATACCTGGTTTTTATCGGTAACGACACTTGGCTGGATAGAGACTGGCTGAAAGAAATGATTGCCGTTGCCGAGAATGATGAAAATATCGCAATTTGTGGCGCGAGACAGATGAATTATGACGGAACTGTGGAAATGCACTGCGGCGGAGTAGGGCTGGATGTGCTCGGATATCCGACCGTGCCGAAAGACAAGATGAGCGATTATTTTTACGTGGATGGCGTGAGTCTCCTAATCCGCAAAGATATTTTTCAGAAATTGGGGGGGTTTGACGGACGGTATTTTGTTTTTGCTGAAGAGGTGGATTTGGCGTGGCGGGCTAGATTACTTGGCTATACTATTGCTATTGCCCCCAAAAGTGTTTTTTATCATGCACTCGGCGGCACCATCGGGAAATCCGGCTTGGATAAAAAAAAGGCTGGATCAAAAGAGCCTTATATAATGAGTGTGAACAAACGCTATTACGCAGAAAAAAACACATTGTGTACGATCTTAAAGAATTACTCACTCACTCCTTTAGTGATAATATTACCGCTCTTTTTTCTGTTCAACCTTGCTGAAGCGATATATTTTTTGTTAACTGGCCACGTCAAGGCGGCGCTTGTCTATCCGCGCGCATGGTGGTGGAATTTAATGAATGGTAAGGAAACCTTTTTGCGCCGGCGTGAAGTTCAAAAGTCGCGAGTGGTTTCCGACAAGACAATCGTATCTTTAATGTATAAAGGCTACGGCAAATTGAGGTCATTAAAAATAGTCGGAATGCCGAATGTTGAATAATATGAAAATCGATCAAATAATTCTAGACCAACAATCCAGATATTACGATACCAACTTTCGCATTGTCAGTAATAATCCCCGATTTAAAAAAGTTTGGAACTACATTATAAAAAATAATTTGAAAGGCAATTTATTAGATATTGGTTGCTGCAATGGAGAGTTTTGTCAACCGTTAATAGATCGTGGCGGCTATACGTGTTATGGCATGGATTCGGTATCGACTGAATTATCTGAGGCACAAAAAAGAGGAGTTATCGTAACTCATGGAAGTTTTTTAGAGGAGTTTCCATACGAAGATAATTTTTTTGATATTATTTTTGCCGGGGAAGTAATCGAGCATACGATTGATGATAATATATTTTTGCGAGAATGTTCTCGTATAATGAAAAAAGGCGGTACTTTAATTTTAACTACCCCAAATTTAGTTTCATTGGGCAATCGTTTATTAATGTCTCTGGGTTTTTTGCCGCGCTTTGCCTATAATGAATTTCATTATCGAATTTATAATTTACGATTGCTAAAAAACAAGTTAAAAGCAGCAGGTTTTGAGGCAAAAAAAATAAGTTCCAGTCATGTTTTGATTTCGACAGTTTTCAATAAATATATTGGCATGATAGGGGAGTCATTAGGTGGACTGTTCCCGACACTTGGGGAGCAGTTTATTATTTTTGCGAAGAAAAAATGAAATATTCTCTATTCATTTTGATAACTTTACTGGCCATCGGAATCGCAACTCACTGGCAGTGGTTTTTTACGTTTGACCTCCTCACCGCAAAAGATTTCGGTTTTTGGTTAAATGAAACCGCTCGAGAATTTTTAAATTTTCCATTAAGTTGGTGGAGTAAAGATGGGTTAGGTTGGACATATGACGTCCCTTCTGTTTACCCGTTCGTACTGTTATATGGAATTTTTGCTCACTTTAACGTAGAGTATGCAATTTATGAAAGGCTTATATTTGCGTGGCCGATCGTTATTGCTGGATCATTAGGTTCTTATTTACTTTTAAAAAAAATTTTACAATCTCCAGCCGGTATTTTGACCGGATATTTGGTATACAATTTCAATACATTTTTTTTGATCTTACAAACTAGTCATTGGACATTAGCGGCTACATATGCAGTTCTTCCGTTATACTTGTATTTATTTATTGATGCTTTAGAGAAAAAAAGTTGGTATTTGGGAATTCTTACTGGATTAGTTGGTTTTATAATTAGTTTTTTTGAATTTAGGCTTTTCTATCTCAGCATTTGGATTTTCTTATTTTATTTTTTGATAAATTATTTATTGAGAAATGCAAAAAATATTTTTTTTCAAATGAAAAGAATATTAATGATGCTGATGGTATTTTTCATAGTTATCAGTTTGAACGCCTATTGGCTAATCAACTATATATACGGCAGCGGTCTAAAAGATGCGGTATTTTTGCAAAGAGGTTTGTGGGGCAACAGCTTTTTTAATTTGAGTGAATCTTTCACCTTGTTCCACCCATTCTGGACAGGCACTAACCCCTTAGATTTTGTAGTTCAACCTATTCCTATATTTTTTTGGCTCATACCGATTTTTGCTTTCTTGGGCTTGATTACGAATATCAAAAACAGAACCATTCTTTTTTTTGGTTTAATAAGTCTCATAGGGATTCTTTTGTCAAAACAGGTGGCAAATCCGTGGCCGGATTTGTATCCTTGGCTTTTCGATCATTTTCCAGGATTTAATGCTTTTCGTGAGGCAAGCAAATTTTATTTGTTTACAGCCTTAGGATACAGTGTTTTAATCGGATCCTTTGTTGCTTGGCTCTGGAAAAATTGGAATGATACTAAATGGAAGGTTGCCGGGAAGTATGCGTTTACTATTTTAATTGTCGCAATTTTTTTGTGGAACTCAAAGCCCCTTGTTACGAGTGAAATCAGGACATTATTTGTACCTCGGCATATTCCGAATGATTATCTTATTTTGAAAAATTTCATATTGCAGCAGCCGGGTTTCTTTAGAACTTTCTGGACTCCAAGAGAGTCGCGGTGGGCGATATACACAAACGAAAAGCCAAAGATTGGCAATGTGGCGCTTGTTACTTTCGAATGGAAAGAGTTCGTTGCTTATAGTCAGCATGACGATCAATGGCCAGTTAAAAATCAAATTGTTGATATATTTAATAAAGAATTTTCCGATCAGTTATTTGATGTTTCTTCTATTAAATACATTATTCTTCCTATTCAAGATAATGCGAATGAAGATGATTTCTTTTATCATTACGGTGGAGTGGAAGATCCTGCCATCCGAGATTTCTATCTTCAAAAACTTGATGCAGCCCCTTTCTTAAAGCGGATTGATATTGGCACGAAAGAATTGCTTGTTTACGAAAACGAAAACCATCGTCCTCATATATACACTACAGCTCAACTGGAAACAATTACTCAAGATATTCCCTTTACGCAATCTGAACATTCACAAGTCAATTCAACACAGTATAGTGTTATATTAAAAAATATTTCACAACCGATATATATTAATTTTTCCGAAAGCTTCCATCCTGACTGGAAACTCCGCGTTGGTGATTTCAATTGGTATGATGTATTCAATAAAAATTACTTCCTCCCCGATGACTTCCACGTCAAAAACGACGCGATGTTAAATTCCTTCAAGATTGACCCTGACTATATTCGGACGCACTACCCACCGTCTGTCTATACAATCAACACCGATGGCAGTATTGATCTCGAACTGACGCTCTATTTCAAACCACAATCGTATTTTTATCTCGGTCTTATTATTAGTGTGACGACACTGATTGGATGCCTGCTCTGTCTAGTTTTTTTCTCCTTTCGCAGCGTGAGGGAAAAAATGCAGCAAAAGAAGCTCTTATCAGTACAAGGCAAGGTATGAGAGATAGATTTTTTCAAATAGGTATTAACTCTTTGCCGATTCTCACCATTGTCGGTCCGTTGTTTGCGGTACCGGGTTATATTTTTTTGACCGACTTGGCATGGGGAGCACATATGCCTGTCGATTGGACGAACACCTGGTTCATGTTGGGACTCATTGCTCAAGGGCTTGGCATGGTACTGCCGCCAGACATTGTTCAGAAGCTCTATATTACTCTTTGCCTCGGGATCGCATTGTGGGGCGGACGCAAGGTCGCTTCACAGTTTCTTGTTGATTGGTGGCTCATCTGGATTGTGGGACTTTTTGCACTCTTTAATCCCTTTGTCTATGATCGCGCGATGTACGGGCAATTCGGCGTTATCATGGCCATGGGGTTGATGCTTGCAGGGGCCGGATTCCTTCTCGAATATATCCGCGAGCAGCGGTTGAGAAGTGTGGTTGCGGGCGGCATCTGTTTTGCTTTTGCAATCCAGTCATCGCCGCACTTCCTGTTTTTTATTGCGAGTATTGGACTTGCCGCTATTCCTCTCATACTCAGTCGTGTTGAAAACTGGAAAACGGGGTTGATCTCTTTGGCGAAGGCCTCGGCAGTTATCGTTGGTTTGACTCTCGTACTGAATGTAAATTGGATCGCTGCAGGAGTCATAGGTATCTCGGGTGCCGGAGATTTGGTAGGCGATGGTATTACAAAGCTGGATCTGGCCGCATTTCAAACATCAGGCAAGGATACGGGCGAGGTAGTAGCGAATGTGGCGATGATGTCGGGATTTTGGGGTAAAGACCAGTTCCGCTATCGCGATCTGACGACGGTCGAGGGGAATTGGGGGCGCAGCTTTCTTCTCCTTGTTCCGCTGATGCTCTGGGGTTTGGTTGCGGCATTGAGAAGGGGAGGGCGCGAGCGGACGCTTGCGATTTCGCTCAGCATTCTATTTATTATTGCCCTCGTATTGGCAGCGGGCATCCGTATTCCAATTGGCAAGGAAGTGACGCACTTCCTCTTTGATAATCTTCCTTTGTATAAAGGCATGCGCGAGCCCCAGAAATGGGTGAGCGTTATCGTGCTTGCGTATCTCGTCTTCCTTTCTTGGGGGATCAAGGAATTTTTTGCGCGCACGGTGATCGCACGCAATGACGCCATTATGAAAGCGATCATTGCCGGTGTTATCGTTATGCAGGCGCCATTTCTCCTTTTCGGCTTTGCCGGCCAAGCAAAGCCGACTCCGTATCCACAGGACTGGCATGAGGCAAATGAATTTATCTCGAATGAGTCGCAGTGTGCGGGCAGCATTCTTTTCTTGCCATGGCATAATTATATGAGTTTTTCATGGACGAATGGCATCGTCGCCAATCCGGCCAATATGTTTTTCGACTGCCCAGTAATTCAGGGGAGCAACATGGAGTGGGCGGGTATTTACGATAATAGCAAGAACGCGACAAGTGCTGCGGTTGTCGCGTGGCTCCATGGCGGCAAGACGGACCTGCTGCGGAATGAAACGTTCAATATTCGGTATGTTATCCTTGCCAAGGAGCTGGATTGGAAGATGTATCAGGGGATTGCGCTGCATCCCGATTTGGAGTTTGCAAAAGAGACGGAAACGCTTATCGTGTATCGAGTGAAGAAAGAGCGCGGCATAGCACAATAATCCTGATGTATGCGAAAAACGGAAAATCAATTTGTGCGTATTTTCGAACGGGTAGTAGACGACGTTGCCGAACTGTTCCCGTATCTTTTTCTTTTCTATATTTTTTCTTTGGTCATCGCCGTTATTTTCCCGACATGGAAACAGTTTTTTTACTGGCCGGGTTTTCATGGCAGCATCGGAGCACTGGGGGGCATTGCGCTGTGCGGGGAACGGGGACGGCTGTTCTTTCGGGGAGTGTCGGATTCTTTTCATGCGAGTATGCAACACGTCGATGCTGCAGGCCGTACTGCACGCGTGTCTGCGCAACAGGGAAGGACTGTCGCGCAATCGCTTCTTCGCGTAGGTGTAGGGCGTGCGCATGCAGTGAGCGGCGTGGGGGCGAGTGTGGCGCAATCGCTTCTTCATACGATTGGTTGGTATGCCCGAACTGGCGTCGATGCGGTACGTATATCCCTTCAACAGGGTATGCGTATAGTTGCGGAGTATGCGATGAGCAGCGGGCGCGCAATTCTGGATATTGTTCATCAGTTTATAATCCGGCCGCTTGTTTTGGCAGTGCTTCAGATCCATGCGAAAGCGAAGCGGGCAGACTACGTACGGGCAGGCGCGATCATTGCCGTGTTAAGTTTTTCACTTACCCAGGGAATCGATGTTGCCAGTTTCGGCTTTTTGGCCTTTGGATTGATTTCAATTCTGTTTCTTCTGGATAGCCGAGTGTCTGCAGGACTCGCACTTGCGCTTCTTTGTGTCATCCCAGTTCTCCTTCTTTTTGGTCTTGAGGACTATGTCGAAAAGCTTGCCGTGTATGCCTATTACTCACTCGTCATTACTGTAGGGATAGAAATTGCCGAGTATGTCGTGCGGGGAAGGGACGAAGCGGAGGACACCGGTTTTAAAAGCCTATAATTATCCACAGGAACGTATTGCTGTGGTGTCAAAGTTGGAGTATAATAAATGATAAGCATAATTTAAGCTCGAAAATATTTAAATAGAAGCCTTTTTTAGGGCTTTTCGTTCGAGTATAAGTATTTAATCTACGTATGGGACACTTGAAAAAGGAGCAGAAGGTCGCACGCGGTATAACAGGCGCGCTCTTGGTCGGAGCGTTTGCGCTTGTGTTTGGCCAGCCGCTGTTTGCTGAATTTTACCGTATTAATGGTCCCAGCGGCGCAGGCTACGGCTACGGATATGGGTACGGATACGGTTATGGTTATGATGACGGCGCGAACGGATACAAGACCGATTTTTCTGACTCTGCTGCGGATGTAGATGGCTACGGCTACGGATATTCTGAGTTATTTGCAAGCACCTACGACTCGACGAACGATAGGTCTACTTTCGCGGGTACGGTCGGATTCCTCTCGCAGCTTGTTTCGGCAGGTATCGTAATTGCACCGGACAGCCAAACCTATGACAATACGGCGAGTGTCACCTTCAAGAAGGCAACCTATGTGACTGTCGGTGACAATATTACCGTCCAGATCCCAACCAACACGACATTCACGGCCTCATCGGCACAAAACTTCTCGAACTTCACCTCATCTTCTGACATCGATACGAGCGGCATTACAAGTGAGACTGCGGTTCGCGAGTTCCAGTTCGGTCTTGCATCCGCAGGTTTGACAGCAAGCCAGAACGTAACAGTCAGTGTCTCGATGCCAACGGGTTACAACGGCGAGACGGTTAACATCCGCCACAAAACGCCGGGCGGTTCCTGGGCGGTTCTGACGACTGCGGCGGTGTCGAGCAACATGCTCACCTTTACGACGACGAGCTTCTCTGACTTTGCGGTAACGGCGACGACGCCGACCGTGACAACAGGCTCCGCATCGAGTGTTACGACCACGACCGCGACGCTTGGCGGTACGCAGAGCGCGACCGGCAATGCAGTAATCACCGCACGCGGCTTCCACTACGGTACGACCAACAGCTATGGCTCGACAGTAACGGCGACCGGCACGGCAAACGAAGCATATTCTGCAGCAGTGACTGGCCTGACCTGCGGCACGACCTACCACTTCCGCGCATTCGCAACGAACGCCCAAGGAACTGCAACCGGCAGTGATACGACCTTCACGACCTCAAGCTGTGGCGGCGCAGTTGTCGCTGGAGGTGGTGGCAGCAGCAGCAGTAACAACACCTCGACCGGTGATACGCCGGCGTCAAATACCGGTACGACCGGCTCGAAGACAGATTCTGGAAAAGCGCCAGCAAGCGACGCGAAGGGCTCAGAGACATCAAAGCCGGCACCGGAACTGACAACCAAAGAAATTACCGAATTGGTTTCGGATCTTGCAAATGCAAACAAGCTTGTAGAAAAACTCGGCGTCAAGCGCGATGTCAAGAAGGAGAGTGAAGTGGCGACGAAGCTTCTCAATAGCATGAAGGAGTTCAAAGTCGGCAATGTTGCTAAAGAAGCAGTCTACGCGATGACAAACTGGCTTACCTATGAAGGTGACGAAGTGCGCAAGAAGCTTGGGGCAGGAGAATCATTCGCTGTTATTAAGGATGTCTTCGATACAATCGGCAAGGCGAGTATGCGCGCTGCGCTTATGATCGCAAGCGGCCAGATCCCGACCGAGGACAGAAATAAAAAGTACGAAGAGGAACAAGTTCCGGTCTGTAAGAATGTGTTCAAGAAATATCTGGATTCAGATAAGCCGAACTTCAAGGACGAGGCACAGAACATGGCATGGAATACCTGCATGTACCGCATCCGTCCCGCAGATCGTGATCTTGTACTTGAGTCAGAGGCAATCGGCGCCTACCGCGTCAAGAACGGCAAATTCCCTTCAACGCCACAGGACTGGGCAGAAGTGAAGGCGAACGCCTACTACTTCAAGAAGTTCTAAGAAGCGAGTTGCAGAATACGCAAAAGATCCCTCTTCCCGAGGGATCTTTTCTTTTTCTCCCGTCTCATTTATACTAGGGGCAAGCTTTATTTGTTAACGAATCACCTCTATGCCGAAAGTGACGATCTACACCACGCCGACCTGCGGATACTGCAAGCTGGCAAAGGCCTATTTCAATGAGCACAATGTCGCCTATGAGGAAAAGGACGTGACGGTCGATATGGCGGCCCGGGACTTCCTTGTGCAGAACAACCAATCCGGCGTGCCGGTCATTACGGTCGATGACCAGATGGTTGTCGGATTTGACAAGGAGCGCCTCTCACAGCTGCTCGGCATCTAAATCATTTTTTAACTCAATTACACATATGGAAGAGACCAAACAGGCATGCTGCCACGATGAGCAAGAGACCTGCGCCTGCGAGTCGGGCGAGGGATGCGGAAACTGCGAGTCGGGTTGCTGCGCCGAGGACACCGCCTGCGCGATTGACGAGGCGGTAGAGTCGAGACAGGCAGAGTAACTATGGGCTACGATTGCATAATCGTCGGCACCGGAGCGGCGGGCTTGTCCGCCGCTATTTATGCCGGGCGATACCGCATGAAGGCGGTCGCGTTTGGCGACCAGTTCGGCGGATTGAACAGCACGGCCGGCGACATTCAGAACTACCCCGGCTATGTCAGCATTGACGGGTTTGACCTGGTCATGAACATGAAGGAGCAGGCGATCGTTTCCGGCGCCGAGGTTCGCGACGGGCGCATTGCGCGGATCGAGAAAACGGACGACGGTTGCTTCCGCGTCGAGACAGAAAAGGGGGAGGAGCACTTCGCCCCGACTATTATTATTGCGACCGGCAGCGCTCACCGTCATCTCGGGCTGCCCCATGAGAAGGAGTGGACCGGCAGGGGGGTGCACTACTGCGCCACCTGCGATGCGCCGCTGTATGCCGGCAAGACGATTGCAATCGTAGGCGGGGGAGACGGTGCGATCAAGGGCGCCGCGTTGGCTGCTGAGTATGCGGAAAAGCTTTTTATTCTCGTGCGCGGCCCCAAGCTTCGCGCCGAGCCGGTCAATGTGGAGCACCTGATGAAGTTCAAGGACAAGGTCGATATTCTGTACGAGACCGAGGTTGTCGAACTGCTTGGAACAGACCGCTTGGAAGGCGTGCGCCTCTCGCGGCCGTATAAAGAATCCGCGGATCTGGCGCTCGATGGGCTTTTTATCGAGATCGGGCAGGAGCCGCAGGTCGGGTTGGCCGAACAGCTCGGCATCTCACTGGACGCAAACCGCTACGTGAACACAAACCCCTCTCTGGCAACCAACGTCCCGGGTGCGTTTGTCGCTGGCGATGTCTCAAACTTGTTCGGCGCCTTCCGCCAGGACATCACGGTTGCTGCCATGGGCGCCGTTGCCGCGACTAGCGCATATACCTATCTCAAAACGCATGGAGACCTGTGCCGCAAGCACTGGGTACCGCCGCAAAACAGCGTCGAGCAACCCGCGTAAGAGTCCGCGGTACACGCACTGACCGATACAATTCTCGAAAGAAAAGAGCCTGTGGAAAGCACTCACGCCGCAGGCTCTTTTTTTCCTAAAATAGAGAGATTTTCTCTGCTTTACACCCGCCCTCATTATTGATAAGATTTGGGGGCGAAAGAATGCTGATCGGCGCGCTCCGGAGCTCGCAGAGGCGACGAGGGGCATGTCAGCCTTTCCCCATGCTTGAACGGATCATGATGCCAATACCACCAGATCCGTTTTCCTGTCTTTAGGCAAAGCAAAAAAGCAGGGGAAGTGTCCGCGAACCCCCTGTTTTTTCTTTTTTGTCTGTTCTCTTATCCATAACGCCCTCACCCCTATGGCGATCGTGAAAATCAGAAAACGTAATGGCGCTGTCGTCGATTTTGACCGGACGCGGATCGAGACGGCCGTCGCAAAGGCATTCGGCGCGGCGGGCGTTCCCGTTGACCGGCAGTTTTTTACCGATATCGCAAACGACGCCATTACGCTTTTGACCGAACGGTTTGCCGACGAGCGCGTGCCCAGCGTCGAGGACGTGCAGGATGTTGTCGAGCGCATGATCGCAGAACGGGGGTATTTCACGGTCGCGCGCGCGTATATCATCTATCGCTACGAGCACCAGAAGGTGCGCGAGAAGAAAAAGGAGGAGTTCATCGAAAAGATCGAAAAGAATGCGCTCTTTGTCGTGAAGCGGTCGGGCGAGCGCGAACGCTTCTCGCTCGAGAAGGTAAAGACGTGCGTGACGCGCTTTGCCAAGGGGTTTGAGTCGGTCGCGAGCGTTGATGCGATCGCCCTGCAGTGCCGCAACGACCTGTATGACGGCATCGCGACGAAGGATATTTTCCGCGCCCTGATCATGACGACGCGCGCACTTATCGAGTCTGATCCGGTGTACTCGACGATCGCCGCCCGCATGCTGTTCCACTCGCTCTACCGCGAGGCGATCGGGGAGAGTCGGTTTGACGCAAGCAAACTCGATGAGCAGTACCGTGAGGCGTTTGTGCGGAATATCAAAAAAGGCGTGGAGATCGGGCGGCTGGACCCGCGCATGCTGACGTATGACCTGGACGTTCTCGCCAATTTCTTAGTGCCCTCGCGCGATGATCTTTTCAAGTACCTCGGTGCGCAGGTGCTTTACGATCGGTACTTCCTTCATGACCCCTTTGATAACAATCGCGTGCTCGAGACGCCGCAGGCGTTTTGGATGCGCGTTGCCATGGGCCTTGCGCTGCGCGAGGAGAAAAAGACCGAATACGTGCAGAAGTTTTACGACATCATGTCCACCTTGCGGTACGTCCCCTCGACGCCGACGCTTTTTCACGCCGGCGCTGCGACCCCGCAGCTCTCCTCCTGCTACCTCAACACTGTCGGCGACTCACTGGACCACATCTTTAAGGTTGTCGCGGATAACGCGCAGATGTCCAAGTGGTCGGGCGGCATCGGGACGGACTGGACCAATGTGCGCGCGACCGGTTCGTTGATCAAGGGCATCGGCGTTGAGAGTCAGGGCGTTATTCCGTTTTTGAAGGTTGCCAATGACACGACTCACGCGATCAATCGCAGCGGGCGCCGTCGGGGCGCTGCGTGCGTCTATCTGGAGACCTGGCACTATGACATCGAGGATTTCTTGGAGTTGCGCAAAAACACCGGAGACGAACGCCGCCGCACCCACGACATGAATACAGCCAACTGGATCCCTGATCTTTTCATGAAGCGCGTCCGCGATGACGGGGAATGGACGCTGTTCTCGCCCCACGAGGTCCCTGACCTGCACCACATCTACGGCCGCCGCTTTGAAGAGCGCTACGAGCAGTACGAGCGCCTGGCAAAAGAGGGGAAGATCGCCATGACAAAGACCATGAAGGCGCGCGACTTGTGGAAGAAGATGCTCTCCATGCTCTTTGAGACCGGCCATCCGTGGATCACGTTCAAGGACCCGTCCAACATCCGCTCTCCGCAGGACCATGTCGGCGTCGTGCACAACTCGAATCTTTGCACAGAGATTACGCTCAACAACTCCGAGGAGGAAACGGCGGTCTGCAATCTCGGCTCGGTCAACCTTGGGCGCCATATGAAGGAGGGTCGCCTGAACGAGGACCTGATCCGCGAGACGGTCACCATCGCCATGCGCATGCTGGACAATGTCATCGACCTGAATTTTTATCCGACGCGCGAAGGCAAGACGTCCAATCTGCGGCACCGCCCGGTGGGTTTGGGCATCATGGGATTCCAGGACGCGCTTTACATGATGGACCTGCCGTTTGAGAGCGAGGAGACCGTGCGGTTTGCCGACGAGAGTATGGAGATGATCTCGTACTACGCGATTCTCGCCTCGACAAAGCTTTCCGAGGAGCGCGGCGCCTACCCGACGTTTCCGGGCTCGAAATGGGATCGGGGCATCCTGCCGCTTGATACGCTCGACGTTCTCGAGGCCGAGCGCGGGGAAAAGGTTGATCTCCCGCGGAATGCCCGCATGGACTGGAATGCCGTGCGATCCGCGATCAAGCAGCACGGCATGCGCAACTCGAACTGTCTTGCCATGGCGCCGACCGCCACCATCGGAAACATTTCCGGCGCCATTCCGACTATCGAGCCGATCTACAAAAACATCTACGTGAAGTCGAACATGAGCGGCGACTTTATCGTCATCAACCCGTATCTGGTGGAAGATTTGAAGAAGCTGAATATGTGGAACCCGGAGATGGCCGGAAAGATCAAGTATCATGACGGAAGCATTGCCGATATCCCGGAAATTCCTGAAAACCTCAAGAACAAGTACAAGGAAGTTTTCGAGATCGATCCGGTCCACATGGTCAAAGTTGCGGCGTATCGCGGCAAGTGGATCGATCAGAGCCAGTCGTTCAATATCTTCTTCCGCGGAACGTCCGGCAAGCTGCTGCAAGATGTCTACTTCGCCGCATGGTCGCTTGGCTTGAAGACGACGTATTACCTGCGCACCCTGGCCGCGTCCCAGGTGGAGAAGTCGACCGTGAATACCACCGAGTTTGGCGCGACGCATACGCGGAAGGTCTCGGCGGGTGTGACTTCACAGAAAATAGAGCGCGCCGAACAGATAGAGACGGTCGTGGCCGTCGAAGAGGTCGAGATGCGTGCTGCCGCAGCAGCGGCGCAAGAGGCGATTGGGAACGTGAGTGCCGATAGTCGCCGTGTCGCTTCTGTTGGCGCTGCAGCCGCACCGGCTGTTGCGGATCAGCGGAGTGAGGCCTCAAGCGCCACGCCAGCCGCGCGTGCTGCCGCGTCGGCGGCGCTGAAGCTGTGCAAGATCGACGATCCGAGTTGCGAAAGCTGCGAATAAATGAGTTCCGAGCCATTAGCTATGAGTCGCTAGCCATTAGCTAAGGGCTAAAAGCTAAAGGCTAAAAACTATCCTATGCCCATCCAAAAGACACATGAACGCGTGAACATCAACAACCGCCGCATCATCAATGGCGCCGATGCGGACGTTATTCAGCTCTATCCGATGAAGCACAGCTTTGCCTGGACCGCCTACAACGTCGGGAACGCGAACCACTGGCTGCCGACCGAGATCACGATGCAAAACGACATCGAGCAATGGAAGTCGCCGGCCTTTCTGACCGACGACGAACGCCATGCCTTCAAGACGGTCCTCGGATTTTTCACGACCGCCGACTCGATCGCCGCGAACAATATCGTCATTGCGCTCTACCGCCACATCACCTCGCCGGAGTGCCGCATGTACCTGCTGCGCCAGGGATACGAAGAGGCGATCCATACGCACGCGTACCAGTACATCGTCGAAAGTCTCGGTTTGGACGAGGGGGAGATTTTTAACATGTACCGTGAGGTTGAGGCGATTTACAAAAAGGAAGAGTTTGTCTTGAGCTTTAATGAAGGTATCTTCAATCCGGACTTTAAGACGGGTACTCTTCAGGCAGATCAAAAGTTTCTGGAAAACATGATCGTATTCTCGATTATCATGGAGGGCATTTTCTTTTATAGCTCGTTCGCCGTGATGTTCGGGTTCCAGCGCCAGAACAAGATGATCGGGTCTGCCGAGCAGATTCAGTACATCATGCGCGACGAGAGCCAGCATCTGAACTTTGGTATTAACATGATCAACACTATCAAGGAGGAGCAGCCCGAGCTCTGGACGCCGGAGTTTCAGGAGCGCATGGTGAAGCTGATCCGAACAGGCACCGAGCTGGAGTACACCTATGCGCAAAGCGTCTTCCCGAACGGCATTTTCGGCATGAACGCTGACGGCTTCCGCCAGTACATCGAGTACATCGCCGATCGCCGCCTCGTGCGCATCGGACTGCCGCAGCAGTACGGGAGTACGAACCCCTTTCCCTGGATGTCCGAGGCGATCGATCTGAACAAGGAAAAGAACTTTTTCGAGACCCGCGTTACCGAGTACTCGGTCGGCGGCACGCTGGATTGGTAAGAATAGCATTATATGAACAAAACCCGCTGAACCGGCGGGTTTTGACGTTTCTGATCAGTGTGTTTAAATGTCCTCGAAGGAGGAACAGTCATGCTCACTGAAAAGGAACGAGAGAAAGCAGAGCAACTTCTTGACGGGCTGCCTGAGAAGGATCGTGTCGAATTCCCAGCCGTTCCGCAGGACCTGTTCAATGAGTTCATGCTACGGTTTCGGAACGCGCGCCACACGTTTGACGGCGATCCACACTCTCGTCGCTCATTGTATGCCGACATCTTCAAGTAGTACGGAACCGGAGAAGGTTCTCCTGAGCGCGGTCGTATGCTTTTTCGTTCGCGGCGAAGAGGTCTTGCTCGCCTATAAGACGAAGAAGATAGGCAAAGACAGCTTACCGGTACGGCCACGTATGGTCCGCATCAGCGAGAACTCCTCGTGCCGTTGAAAATCACGTTCATTGCCTCTCCTCTGGAAACATGAGGATTGAGGGTGCCGCCGGGACGTTTCCGGCGGCTTCTTTGTTGATGGCGAGGTGAATTAATGGTAGGATGCTATCGCTGCTTCACGGTTTTTGCCATGGATACTATCCTTTTTTTCTTCGTTTTTATCGCTATCATCCTTGCCGCTTTCGGCGGCATGGCGCTGTTTGTCTCGCGGTCGTTTTCTCAGGCACAGGATCGGCTTCTCGCACTCACCAAAGAACGGCTGAGTTCGGAGGGGCAGCTTGCCCGCGCTGAACTGGAGAGTCGGCGCGACTCGATCGCGCAGATGATTGCCGAGGTGCGCCGCGACCTGACGCAGAGCAAGGAAAAGCTTTCCCAAAGCGAGGAGCAGCGCATCGCGTCGTTTGCCGCGCTCAAGCAGATGCTGGAACAGCAGGGGACCGTGATGCAAGATCTCCGCGGCAGCACGGAAGACTTGAAACGCGTGCTCTCCAACAACCAGCTGCGGGGAGCCTTCGGGGAGCAGGTTGCCGAAAATCTTCTCAAGATGGCGGGCTTTGTGACGGGGACGGATTATGTCTATAACCGGGAGCAGGAGAGTGCCGATACGCGGCCTGACTTCACGATTTTTTTGCCGGACAAAACTAAGATCAATGTGGATGTGAAATTTCCGTTTGCATCGCTCATGAAGATGTCTTCTGCAGAAGACACGGCCGAGCGCGAGAGCCACAAGCGGCAGTTTGCAACGGACGTGAAGCAAAAGATCAAGCAGGTGACGACGCGGGGGTACATCAACCCGGAAGAGCGGACGGTCGATTTCGTGATCCTCTTCATTCCGAACGAGATGATTTTTTCGTTCGTGTATGATCAGCTTCACGAGGTCTGGGAAGAGGCGATGGCGAAAAAAGTGATGCTCGCGGGACCGTTCAGCTTTACGGCGATCCTCCGGATGGTGAAGCAGGCGCATTCGAACTTTTCCTATCAGGAAAATCTTCACCAGGTTATCGGGCTGATCCAGAAGTTTGAGGTTGAGTATGAAAAGTTCAGCGGCGCTATCGATACGCTTGGCGATCGGTTGGAGTCGGCAAAAAAGCAGTTCGACGCGGTTGCGACCACGCGGTCGCGCCAGCTGACCAAGGTCATTGACCAAATCAAAAGCCAGAATATACTATCTGAGTCGGGCGAGACGGAAGAATTGCCCGCTGGCAAAAATTGAGCGGAAAAGAAGGTTGGCTTCATAGGGGAGAGGTGCGTGAGCGGTTTAAACGGCAGTCCTGGAAAGACTGTAGGGGTGATGAGCCCCTCGGGGGTTCGAATCCCCCCCTCTCCGCCAATATAAATGAAGAGTGCTTCGCTTGAGATCGTTTGCTAACAGCCTATCATTATGCCAAACAAAAATCTTATTCGCATTGCGATTTTTGTTGGACTCATACTGCTGATACCTTTGATTTTGACGTTATTGAACCCGAACGCGGAAATCTATGGAGGTAAGGGCGGGGGCTGGGACTGGATGCCGGGTGATTTTGGCGTGATGGGCATCCTTCTTTTTGGCACTGGTCTTGCCATCGATTTTGCTGCGCGAAAAATTGGCAATCGCACACATCGAGTTCTTGCAATCGCCTCAATCGTACTTATGCTTCTGCTTATTTGGGCGGAACTTGCGGTTGGTATCTTTGGAACTCCGTTTGCTGGTTCGTAAAGCGTAAGAAAATTTTCATAGCGGTTTATAAATCATTATTCCTTTTGCGTATGCCGTTACCTCTCATCAATGCGGCCGTATTTACAGCGGTTGCTCTGCTTCATGGAATGCGTTTGGCGTATCAATCAGAAGTGATTATTGGCGGCATATCACTGCCGCTTTGGTTGTCTGCGATTGCTATTGTTGGAGCGGCTACCTTGGCGTGGCTGAATTGGCGCGCTGCTCCGCAACGAGATCTGGCTGCGTTTGCGGGATACATTCAGGCGCTTATTGTCATTGATGCGGTTATTCTCCTTTATTCATGGGCTGCCAATCTTTCGTACTGGGGGATATCAGGCGCTGCGTTTTTGGGATTCTTTGTATTGGATTGTGTTCTCTTCGGTGCGCTTGCCGCCTATCGGTCGCGAGTGAAGAGATGATGCAGGGCAAGGAGCTGCAGAGTTCAATCAATATTATTTTGAAAAAACACAGGTGATTTGTTAGTATTTTTTCATGCACACAAAAACCCACAAACCACGTCCGCTGGCGGATCTGCTGATCAGTATCATCATTCCATCGGTTATCCTGATGAAGCTCTCCGGTGATGGCGCGCTTGGTGCGACCGGAGGTCTTGTCGCTGCATTGGCGTTTCCGCTCGGGTGGGGAATTTTTGAGCTCGTGAAATACAAAAAGAAGAACTGGATCGCCGTTTTGGGTGTTGTGAGTGTTGTTTTGACCGGCGGCATCGGGCTGTTGCAATTGGATCCAAAGTGGTTGGCGGTCAAGGAGGCGGCGGTACCCGGCCTCATCGGCATCGGCGTGCTTATCTCGGGGTTTACGCGCTATCCACTCGTCCGAACACTGCTGTACAACCCGCTTGTTCTCAATGTCGAAAAGATCCAAGAGCGGCTGAGTGCCGTCGCGGGTCAGAAGGCGTTTGAGAAGCATTTGGCGCGCGCGAATTATTTTTTGAGCGGTACCTTTTTCTTTTCTGCGTGCATGAATTACATTCTCGCGAAATGGATCGTCGTCTCCGATGCGGGCAGTTCGGCATTCAACGAAGAGCTTGGGCGGCTGACGCTCCTGAGCTACCCTATGATCGCTATTCCTTCCATGATCATGATGATGGGCATTTTTTTCTATCTGTATCAAAGCATCCGCCGACTTACCGGACTTTCGCTTGAGGAGATTGTGCGGTCCGGACATTTTTCTGAAAAAAAATAAGCGCGCAGCAGGAAACGGACGTGTGCGAGCGCAATAGAAAATACGCCTTCAGAGGCGTATTTTCTCTATCTGGTTTTCAGATGATCGGATAGGTCTGATTGATTGCCGGAGATCCGAGGCCAAGCGACAGTCCTGCATGCGCGAACGGGTCCGCGGCACCGAAGGAAAGGCCGGCGTCGTACGAGAAGCCGCGGCCAGCATTCAGTATTCCGCCGTCAGGCGTGCATGCGATGGCAAGCGGCGGGCACGCAATCGCGGCCGGCGCAGGCGTTGGAATCGGAACGCCGTAGGGCGCGGGAATCGGAGCAGGTACCGGCACGCCGACTGGCGTCGGAACCGGCGTTGGCGTTGGAATGGGAACGCCGAACGGTGCAGGTACGGGTGCGGGAATCGGAACACCTACTGGCGTCGGGACTGGGGTCGGAACCGGAACGCCGACTGGTGTCGGCACCGCCGTCGGTACGGGCACGCCAACAGGCGTCGGAACCGGGACCGGCGCAGGAATACCGACCGGCACGATAACTTCGACCGGAGTTGGCACTGGAACGCCAACGTGCTTGATTACCGGCACTGCCTGAGGAACAGGAACTGGTACGATGACCTCGACCGGCGTCGGCACAGGTGTCGGCACCGCGCGCTGGACAGGAACCGGCACAGCAAAAGGCGCGGCTACTGGCACGTCCACGGGCGTGGCGACCGGCGTCGGCACGGCGCGATGGACTGGTACGGCTACCGGCTGGGGTACAGGGACGGGAACGTCCACGGGCGCTGCCACTGGTGTGGGAACCGGACGGTGGATCGGCACCGGAACGCCGAACGGAGCCGCGACCGGAACGTCGACGGGCGCTGCCACCGGCGTTGGGATCGGGCGCTGGATCGGCACTGGCACGGCAAATGGGGCGGGTACGCCCACCTCAACCGGCGTTGGCACCGGCGTCGGAATGGGCGTTGCCACCGGCGTCGGCACCGCGTATGGCTGCGGTACGCCGAACGGTTGCGCGACCGGAACCGGAGTGGGAACAGGTACGGCTGTTGGAACGGGCGCGGCATAGGGCGCGGGTACCGGAACAGGGCAGAGGGCAGGAATACCGCACGCTCCGGCCCCGATCGGCCCGGCAGGGATGCCGAACGCAAGCGATGCGCCTGCCGCAGCAAACGCAATCGCGCCCGCGACAGCGATACCGGTAATGGAAATAAGCGCTTTCATAACGGTGAAATCATGACGAAGTGATCTGCATTCCGGAGAGAAGTCGACCGCGAGAAGCGAAGGTAGAGCTCGTCTCAAAATTCCGTCAGAGACTTCTTCTGGCCCGTTTCCGCGCCATTTCGGCTGCAAACGATTCAGCGCTCGTCGGTGAATAGCACGTATTCACCTCCTCACGCTTCATCGTTTTCGCTCGAAATGGCACTGGAAACAGCCTGGAAGAGAATTTTGAGACGAGCTCTAGCCATTCGCCTCTTTCTCCGGACTGCGCTGGAAAATACGGGCAATCGTTTGGCGCTGTTACCAAAAGCGACTGAGGGTCTGAGTGATAAAAAAACAAGCGACCAATCGCTTGTTTCTCTTGCGGCTCCTCTTTAGGCAGGGAACATCAATTGTCGATCAGCCGTCATTTTTTAGCGCTTGCGGCAGTCGTTGATTGCAGTGCTGCGATGTCATTTTCATAGCGGTCCGCTATCGCAAGAACGCTGTCGGCATAAAACCGATAGGAGAGATTTGTTGAGCCCGAGAAGTAGCGCAGGCTTGCCGAGAACTCGTTCGCTTCGTTGCTTGCTCCCAGTGCGCGGAGCAGAACGCCCGCCGCAAGAAATGCATCGCGGATATCCCAAGGATCGGCAGGTTTTCCGGTGATCGCGCTGACCTTGTCGCGGTATCCGATCCATGTCGAGGGAATGAATTGGGCCGGCCCCATTGCTCCGCCCCATCCGACAAACGATCCGTCCTTCCCCTTCATAGGGCAAGAGACTGGCGTCGTGTCGGGATCGCGGCCAAGTTCTTTGGTGATGGTGAGGAAGGGCGCATGGTCGCGTGACGGCTTCATGACGACCTTCCAGCTTTTTGACGGAGGATCGCCGGCACGGTTGCATGTGCCGACATTGCGACCGAGATTGGATTCCTGCGTGAGGATGGCAAGCAAAAATGCCGGTCGAACGCCCGTCTGTTGCGAAACCCACGTCGCAATATCAAGCGCCTCGCCAAAGGTGATCTGGCGGCTGGCATGGAGCAGCTGATAGATCCGGCTGCGGATGCGCGCCGCTTCTTTTTTCGACTCCTCGATAGAGCGGGCCAGGCGCTTTTCCGTCGCGCGGGTCTGCGCAAGCGATGATTGGCGCTGTGAAGCGACGCGGCCGAGTTCTTGACTCTCGATCGTTTTCTGATCTCGGAGCTTGCGCAACTCTTCCTGTTGCCCTTCAAGTGCGAGTTTCGAGTCTTCCAATTTCATGCGCTGCTCTCGGGTGTGGCGCGTCTCGGTTGCAAGCGCCGTCGAAAGAAGGGCGATGCGCTCCTGCTCGTTGAGGTATTCGGAAAGATTCCCATGGACAAGGAACGCCTCGAACAGCGACATGTCTGAAACGATCTGTGCTTCTTGCAAAAGAAGGGCAAGACGCGTCTGCATTCCCTCGCGCTCCTTTTCCAGTTTCTGAATGCTCTCGTGCGTTTCTCCGATGGCGCTTTCAAGATCGGTGATGCGTTCCGTGACTGTTTTGATCTGACTCTCGAGCTCTTGGCGTTCCCGGCGCAGTTTTGCGATCTGCGCATTCAAGGCCGCACGCTGACTTGCGGTCGACGAGAGCTGGCCGGAGAGGAGCTTGATTTGCCGTTCGATTTCCGTGAGTCTGCTCTCCAATTCTTCCCTGCTATCAGAACGCACGGGCGTGAAAGGCGCAAGAAATCCGCTCAGAATGGCGATGACAAAAAGTGCGACAGATATTTTTCGCATATGCTTTTATTATACCGCATCTGACCGTACTGGACGAGCGGAACAAAGTACTATTAAATAAGGGAGACATAAGGCATAAAACTATGGAAAAGCGGTATTTCGTTCCGGTGATTTTGGGCACCGGCCGGGAAAACAGCAGTTCGGAGCGGGTCGCGCGGTATGTGACCGAGTGTGCGGAAAAGAGCGGTTTGGAGACGGAACTGGTCCGAGTGGGGGATTACGTTGAGCGCCCAATCACGGGGAATGCCATGAGTGCGGAAAAGGAAATGGCCGCCGGCAGCATTCTGACACGCGCAGACGGGATCGTTATTGTTGCGCCCGAATACAATCACGGCTACCCTGGAGAGCTGAAACTTTTCCTCGACCAGTTTTATGACGAGTATGAGAAAAAATCGCTCGGCATCTGCGGCGTTTCCTCCGGGAGATTGGGGGGCGCGCGCATGGTCGAGGTGCTTCGGACTGCATCGATCGAGCTGCAGATGGTTCCCATTCCGACTGCGCTGTATGCCGCATCGGCAAACACGCTTTTCACCGAGAGTGGCGCGCTGTCCGATCCGAGTTTTGAGGAAAAGGTAAGCGCATTTTTCGAGGAGATGAAAACCTACCTCACCCTTTTGAGGAAGATATAGCCGTATTTCCGGCACGGCAACGTCGGCGATGATATGCTTTTTGGCGCAAAGAAAAAAGAACCGCGCATCGCGCTTATTCAAGGGAGTCTCAACGACAATTCGCCCACCGCAACGCTTCTTGCCGAGGCCGCAGCCCGTCTGGAGCGGCAGGGCATTGCTTTTGGCACTGTCGATCTGAATGCGATAAAGCTCGACTTCCATGACGGCAGGCCCCTTGCGGAATATTCCGAAGCGACACAGGGCGCGTATCGGGAGCTTGAAGGTGCGAATGGGTTTGTTTTCGCGATGCCCGTGTACTCGTATACGCTCTCCGGCGCCCTGAAAAACCTCATCGATATTGCGGCGAGTGCCATGCAGGGAAAAACTGCCGGCATCATGTGCCACTCAACCGGCCCGGAGTCCTACGACGCATCGGTCGATCTTATCCGCGTCTTGTCCGCCCACGCCCGCGTGACGAGCGTGCAGCCGATCGTACATACGGACAAGGATAGTTTCAAAAAAGGAAAAATCTACGACGAAGCGATTTTTGACGTCATTGATGAGATGATTGCCACCTTGCTGAAGTTCGTCCGCGGATTGCGGGTTTAGGGGTATCGCACGAATTTCTGCTGACTCATCGTCGCCAGAGTGCGGCGTATTTCTTATAAATAAAAGCTTTCTTGCTTCCTGCATCCTTGACATGACGCTCGTATTGGCGTAGAATGCTACAATACATACTGAAAGCGATAGTCATGAAAAAGAGTTTACTCTCCATCAAAAATCTTTCCGTCTCAATCCAGGGGAAGCGCATTCTGCACAGCGTTTCCCTTGATGTTGGTGCCGGCGAGACGCATATCATCATGGGGCCGAACGGTTCGGGCAAGAGCACGCTCTTGTCAACAATCATGGGCGATCCGCGCTGTACGGTCACTCGAGGTTCCGTTCACTTGAACGGGAAATCGATCGCATCACTCTCGCCGACCGAGCGCGCGCGTGGCGGTATCTTTCTGGCATTCCAAAATCCGCCCGCCATTCCGGGTCTGGGATTCGGTTCTTTTTTGCGGCAGGCCGTGTGCGCGCGAGTACCTGAAGCGGCCGCTCGCGAGAGCATTGCCGACTTTGCGCGCAGAGTCCGTCCGTTGTTGCCGCGCACGGGCCTGGACGAGTCGTTTTTTGGCCGTTCGCTCAATGAGGGTTTTTCCGGCGGAGAGAAGAAGAAGGCAGAGATCGTGCAACTCCTTACGCTCGCTCCTGCAATCGCATTTTTGGACGAGATCGACTCCGGCCTGGATGTCGACGGAATTCGTCTGTGCATGAAGGCCGTGCGCGATCTGCAAAAGAAACGCGGCACGGCACTCGTTCTGGTGACGCACAATCCCGCACTGCTTCGCGCGATCACGCCCGATCGTGTTCATGTTTTCTCGAAAGGCGCAATCATCGCATCAGGAACGGCGCAGCTGGCGCGCGAGATTCAGAAGCGCGGATACGAAAAGATGCTGTCATGACGCGTATGGCAAAACCACTTCGCACGCCATTTCATCGGGATACCTATGCGCCGGGTTTTCGAACGAAGACGCGGAGTGTTTTTGTTGCAGAAAAGGGTTTGAATACACATGTGATTCGTCAGATTTCCGAGCAGAAGAACGAGCCTGCGTGGATGCGTTCGTTTCGGCTCGCCGCATACGAGACATTCAAAAAAAAGAGCCTGCCATCGTGGGGTGCGGATCTTTCGAAAATTGATTTTGATGCGATCCATTACTACGTCCGGCCGCAAGACGCGCCGCGCCGATCGTGGGACGAGGTGCCAGCAGAAATTAAAGAAACATTCGAAAAGCTCGGGGTGCCAGAGGCAGAGCGCCAATTCCTTGCCGGCTCGGGCGCTCAGTTCGAGTCCGAGGTGATCTACCACTCGCTTCAGGAGTCCTTGCAAAAGAAGGGGGTCATCTTCGAGTCAACCGATGTCGCGCTGCAGAAATATCCTGAGCTTTTCAAGAAGCATTTCGGCACCGTTGTTCCGCCAATGGACAACATGTTTGCCGCGCTCAACTCCGCCGTGTGGTCGGGCGGTTCTTTTATCTATGTGCCAAAAGGAGTAACCGTCGAGTTGCCGCTGCAGGCGTACTTCCGCATCAACCGCGCGAACATGGGTCAGTTCGAACGCACGCTCATCATCGCGGACGAGGGCAGTTCCGTGCACTATGTCGAGGGCTGTACCGCGCCGACATACTCCAGCCACTCGCTGCACTCGGCCGTCGTTGAGGTGATCGTAAAGAAAAATGCGCGCGTGCAGTACACGACGATCCAAAACTGGTCTGATAACGTCTACAACCTCGTCACCAAGCGGGCCGTCGCGTATGAAAATGCCGAAATGATCTGGGTCGACTGCAATCTCGGCTCCAAGGTCACAATGAAATACCCCTGCGTCGTCTTGCGGGAGGCGGGGGCGCGCGGCGAGGTGCAGTCATTGGCCTACGCCGGGAAGGGGCAGCACCAGGATGCGGGCGCGAAGATGATCCATTGCGCGCCGAATACGAGTTCCAAAATCATTTCCAAGTCGCTCAGCAAAGATGGCGGACGGTCTTCCTATCGCGGGTTGGTCAAGGTACTCAAGGGAGCCGCGGGCGCGAAGACAAAAGTCGTCTGCGATGCGCTGATGCTGGATGGCCGCTCGCGGTCGGATACCTATCCGACGATGGATATCAGGGAGCCAAGCGCGGCTGTTGCGCACGAGGCAACGGTCGGGCGAATCAGCGACGAGCAGCTCTTCTATCTGATGAGTCGCGGCATCGATCAGGACGCGGCCGCATCGCTGTTGGTAAACGGATTTGCCAACCCGATCGTGCGGCAGCTGCCCATGGAGTACGCGGTTGAGTTGAATCGCCTGCTTGCTCTTGAGATGACCGGATCGGTCGGATAGGGCAGGAGTATGAGGGAAAGAGAAAACACGCAGCTGCTTGTCATCGGTCCGGACGTCGCCTCCGGGCGGCATACGCTTTCGCTACGCGCCGCAAAGGAGGGAGAACGCCGAGCGATCTCTGTTCTCATTCTTGCCGGCGGCGAAACAGCCCTCGAGCAAGATCTTCTGGGCGTATGCGCCGCTCCCGAGACAGACGTGCGTATTCAGGTGACATCGGTAGCCAGAGATGCCGCGCGCATTGCTGTGCGGGGAACCTGTTGTGCAAAGAAAAATGCGCATCATGCCGCCGTCTCGTTCCGCCACGATGCGCTCGTGCTCTCCAAAACAGCGGCGACCACATCGGTCCCGTCGCTGGAAATCCTTACCGATGATGCATCCGCGCATCATGCCGCAACGATCGGCGGGTGCGACGAAGAAACGCTCGTGTACCTGATGTCTCGGGGTGTGACGCGAGAGGAGGCGATACGCCTTCTGGTCCGCGCGTTTGCCGAACGCGCGCTTGAAGGGAGCGCTCCGGAGCAGCGAGATGAGGCCGAGACGCGCATCGCTCGTTTTCTCGAAGGCATCGAATAAACGACTCCGCTATGTCTCCAGAGATCAGAAAACAGTTCCCGATCCTCGCGCGAAAGATCAACGGCATGCCGCTTTCGTATCTTGATAATGCCTCGACGACGCAGAAACCAAAGCGCATGCTTGATGCGCTTGTGTCATACTATCGCACCTCAAATGCAAACATTCATCGCGGCATCCATACACTCTCCGAGGAGTCGACGGAACTCTATGAAAAGACGCGCCGCCGCATCGCCACATTCATCAAAGCCCGGCCCGACGAGATCATCTTTACAAAAAACGCGACCGAGTCGATCAACTGCATTGCAAGCACCTGGGGAGAGGAGAATATCGCACGCGGGGACGAGATCCTTGTCACGATTTTGGAGCACCATGCAAACCTGGTGCCGTGGCAGGAGCTTGCCCGCCGAAAACGCGCACGACTCAGGATCGTGACCATTCGCCCTGATTTGACGTTCGACGAGGCTGCGTTTGCGCGGCTGCTCTCGCCGCGCACCAAACTGGTGTGCGTCACCGCGGCATCGAATGTTCTTGGCGTCATGCCGCCACTCACGCGTTTGTTGCGCCTCAGCAAGAAGGCGGGGGCGCGCACGCTTGTCGATGGCGCGCAGAGCGTCGGGCATTGTCCGACGAATGTCGCCTCGCTCGGCTGTGATTTTTTCGTGTTTTCGGCGCATAAGATGTACGGCCCGACCGGCGTGGGGGTCTTATTCGTCAAAAAGGATGTGATGGCTTCTCTCCCGCCCTATCAGTTCGGCGGCGATATGGTCATTTCCGTAAAACCTGAGTCCGCGGTCTATCGTGTCGGTCCCGGCCGTTTCGAGGCAGGCACGCCCAATATCGCAGACATTGTCGCGTTTCACGCCTCACTCGATTTTCTGGAAGACGTCGGTATGACAGCCGTCCGGGATCATGACCAGAAGCTGCTCGCGTACGCGTACGAGCGTTTTTCACGGTATCCGGCAGTCCGTCTCTTCTCATCAGGAGTGCCACGTTCGCCGCATATCGGCGTCCTTTCGTTTGTTGTCGACGGCATTCATGCCCATGACATTGCCACTGTCTTCAATAGCGAGGGGGTCGCGATCCGATCGGGACTGCACTGCGCAGAGCCGCTGGTGCATGCGCTGGGCGTACCGGCGACCGCACGCATGAGTTTTGGCATCTATAACACCGAAAAAGACATTGACCGCGCAGATAGTGCGCTGAAAAAAACGCTTAAAATTTTCAAGAAAACGTAATCTGAGGGGAATGATGGATTTCTACACAGATCACATTTTGGAGCACTACCACGCGCCGCGGCATGCAGGCCGTCTTCTCAATCCGTCAAAGACTATAGCGGAGCGCAACCAGTCGTGCGGCGACCAGCTGACGCTTGACGTGCGATTTTCCCGCGGCCGCTGCACCGATATCGCATTCGAGTCGGACGGCTGCGCGTTGAGCAGGGCGGCCATGTCGTTGCTGTCCGAAAAGGTAAAAGGCGCGTCCAAAAAAAAGATCGCCGCGCTTACGGAGAAGGACGTATTTGATCTGCTGGGAATTACCGTGAGTCCCGGCAGGACCGCGTGCGCACTGATGGGGCTTGCCGCCGTGCGCCGCGCAATCGCTAACGAATAAGGCTCTTCCTATGAACGAGAACTCTCCACAGCCACTGCCATTCGAACGGATGAGGCTTCGATGGCTTTTTTCCGGATGGTTTTTGGGAACGGTCATACTGAGTTTTGCGCTCGCGCTTTTTTGGCCGATGGATCTTCACATGAACCTTTTTGTCGTGAGTCTTGGTGAACTCGTCTTCATGATCGGGATCCTCGCGTATTTTCGCCGGAAGGCGGGTCTGCAACATCGATGTCTTCTCGGCGGCGGCGTGAAGGTCTCCGCACTCTTGTACCTGCCGCTGATCGTGCCGCTCAAGCTTGTTTCTCTTCTTTTTCTCGGTATCATCGCGTCGCTGTTTCCCATCAATACGGAGACGCTTGAAGAGTTTTACTTTTGGGAGACAGAGGATCAGCTCGTCCTTCTTTTGGCGATCGGGATCGTGCTGGCGCCGATTGTTGAGGAGGTTTTATTTCGGGGCTTGCTGTTCCAGCGCCTTGCGGTAAAATGGGGACTCGGGCAGGGGATTGTCGTCTCATCGGTCATTTTCGGCCTCTTGCATCTTGATGACTTTATCGGCGCCACACTCATCGGCGTTGCGCTGTGTCTGGTGTATCTTCGTACCCGCTCTCTCTTTGTGCCGATGCTCCTTCATTTTTCCTACAACGCGATGAGTCTCTTCTTCACAACCGAACAGGGCAGGAGCTTTTTTCAATCCATTGATCAGATTCCCGATGGCCTTCTCCTTCTTTTCATCGCCCAGTCGCTTGTGATTGTGGGATGGTTTTTTATCGCACAGTGGCCGCGGAAAGGCGCGACGCTGCCGTATGCTACACACTGCCCCATACAAACGGCTCCGCACGCATAAGAATAGTGCGATGTTTTGAATCTCTTTACCTATGCCCTCAAAGAAACATGCGATCACGCCAACACCCAAAGAAAAACGCACGGGTGTTCATTGGGAGCGTCTGAACGCAGTCATAGATCCGGAGTTGGGTGTTGGCATTGTAGATCTTGGTCTTGTGTACGCGGCCCAGATCAAAAAGGGGCGTGCGACGATCACGATGACGCTCACAAGTATGGGGTGCCCCGCCGGTCCCGAGATCATTCAGCGCATCGAAGAAGAGATGGAAAAAGTCCCAAAGGTCGCCGAAGTCGTGGTGAATCTCGTATGGGAACCGCTCTGGGGCCCCGACCTGGTTGACCCGGAGATTCGCGATATGATCTTTGGAGGAACCATTTCCGAGCAGGAATTTCACTCATAACAATGCACGCATATGATTACTCTCGGCGCACCGGCTCCCAACTTCACGCTCACCGGCATTCAGGGGGGCGAACAAAAAGAGTATTCGCTTTCTGATTTCCGAGGAGGATGGGTCGTGCTGTACTTCTATCCAAAGGATGACACACCGGGCTGCACGCAAGAGGCCTGTGAGTTTCGGGATCTGTTGCATGTATTTTCCGACCGCAATGCGATGATTCTCGGCATAAGTCGCGATGCGATCGAGGCGCACACGAAATTCATTAAAAAATACGGCCTGCCGTTTGTCCTTCTTTCCGATCCCGATGAAAAGGTATGCGCATCCTACGGCGTCTTGAAGGAAAAGACGCTCTACGGCAAGAAGTACCTCGCGATCGATCGCAGCACCTTTCTTATCGATCCGAATGGCGCGCTTCAGGGCGTGTGGCGCAATGTGAAGGTCTCGGGCCATATTCCCGAGGTGCTTTCCTCCATACCGCGATCATAGTGTTACCCTCCATGGACCCGATCGAAGAAATCAAGGCACGGCTCGATATCGTTGAGGTAATCAAGGGATATACCCCGCTTGTTCTTGCCGGCGCCAACTACAAGGCGCGCTGCCCGTTCCATCAGGAAAAAACGGGTTCGTTCATGGTGAGTCCATCCAAGCAGATTTGGCACTGCTTCGGGTGCGGGGCTGGCGGGGATCTTTTCGGCTTTATTATGAAGCAGGAGGGTCTTGAGTTCGGAGAGGCCTTGCGTCTTTTGGCCGATCGGGCAGGCGTGACGTTGTCGGATCGCCAGTCGTCCTCTGTTGCGCGCGGAGAGAAAAGCCGTCTTGTCGATATGCTCGAACTCGCGGCGAAGTGGTACCATCAAGCGCTTTTGCGCTCGGCTGCCGCCGAGCGCGCCCGCGAGTACATCCGGACGCGCGGTCTTGACCAGGGCCTTATCGACGAGTTTACGATCGGGTTTGCATTGCCCGAGCGGGAGTCGCTCTCGCAATTCCTCTTATCGCGCAAGTTCACTGCCGGCGAGATCATCAATGGCGGCCTTGCGATCAAGAAAGAGTTCGGGTACGGCATTTTCGACCGTTTCCGCAACCGGCTCATGATCCCGATTCGGAATGCGCATGGATCCGTTGTCGGCTTTTCCGGGCGCATCATCGATGCGAATGACGAGTCGGCAAAATACATCAACTCCCCGCAAAGCATTCTCTACGACAAGGGAAAGATTCTCTTCGGGCTGGATATGGCAAAGCAGGAGATCCGGCACAAGGGTTTCGCGATACTTGTTGAGGGACCGATGGATTTTTTTGCCGTATGGTCCGGAGGCATGAAAAACGTCGTCGCATCTTCGGGTACGGCATTGACGGTGGAGCAGATCGGGTTGCTGAAGCGCTTTGCGCACTCGCTCTACCTTTGTTTCGATAACGATACCGCCGGCAATCAGGCGGCCTTGCGCGGCATCGAGCTTGCGTTGCGCGAGGGCCTTGATGTCAAAATTATCCGCCTGCCCTCCGACGAACGCGGTACGGCGCTGTACAAGGATCCCGATGAGTGTATAAAAAAGGATCCGGCTGCCTGGCAGCAATCCGTCGAACACGCCGTCTCATTCGTCGAATTCTATTGCGACGTGGTCGCACCCTTTGCCGCACATGCTGATCCATTCAAGAAAAAGACAGCAGCTCGGCGCGTTCTGGGCGTCATTCAGCTTATTCCTGACAACCTTGAACGGGATATTTGGGTAAAGTTTGTCGCAGCACGATTCGGGTTTTCCGAGCGGATTCTATGGGATGAGTTGCGCGCGCTTGATGGGGCGGCATTGCGCGATCGCGCAGGGAGCCAGGTATCCAAAAGCGCGGAGGAGTCGGAGAGCAAGCGACACTCGCCGAGTCGCGACGAGATCGTTCTGGCACTCATCCTTTCTGCGCCGGAGCGCCGTTCGTTTGCAGCCGACCTCGAACCCGCTGCGTTTGCGCGCGAGGATCATCGTGCAATCTTTGTCGCCGTGCGCGAGGGGTCTGGCATTCCTTCTGACTTGGCGGCAGAGGCAGCTCGCCTTGAACTTCTGGCATCGCACGCGTACCCGAACGCTGAGAGCGCCGAACTGGACGCTATCGCGCGCGAATGCGTCATCCTCATGAAGCGTGAGTATCACAAGCAACGGCTGAGCGAGCTGCAGCGTCTGGTGCGGCACGCGGAAGAAAGCGGTGATGCGGCTGCCGTTGCCTCGTATCTCAAAGAGTTTGCCGAGCTTCAAAAGGCAGAGCCGGGTAATTAATGCAGTATGCATCTGAATTTTTCGCGCACTTCTTTCCTCATTTTCGAGATGCATTGTATTTCCGGACCTTTTTGATATGATTCTTTATTATAATGGGGTGACTATGCGTATTTGAAGGTTCTATTCCTCCAAATCTTTTTAATTATGGCAAAAATACCGATGAAGAAAAAAAAGCCGGCGCGCGCTGTTGCGGCACCAAAGGCGAAAAAGTCTCCCCCGCGAAAGGCTGCGCCTGTGAAGAAGTCGGTTGCACCCGTCAAAAAGGCTGCGACAAAGAAGCCGGCGAAAGCAGCCGTCAAAAAGGCTCCGGCGCGAAAAGCCGCCGCACCGAAGAAGGTTGCCGCCCGTCCGGTTGCTCCCGCGCCGCGCGTGAAGCGGGAAAAGGCGCCGTTTCCTGGCCCCGATGTTCTCACTGCCCTGATCGCCCGCGGCCGTTCGCGCGGTTTTTTGACGGAGGATGAGGTCCTTCATGCCTTCCCGCACCTCGAGGATTACGGGGAAGAGTACGAGGATTTTCTTGACGAGCTTGACCTGCATAGCGTGCAAATCATCGAGCGGCGCAGTGGTCTTCTTGCTCAGCCCGCACCCGAGGTCCCGGCAAAAGGCAAGAAGGCAGAACCGGCCCATATCGACCTTTCCGATATTTCCGCCGACTCGATCCAGATGTATCTGCGCGAGATCGGAAAAGTTCCGCTCTTGACCGGCGAAGAGGAGATCTCGCTTGCCAAACGCAAGGACCGAGGAGACAAGGAGGCGGAACGCCGGCTGATCGAGGCGAACTTGCGCCTTGTCGTTTCCATTGCAAAAAAATTCGCGGACAAGAGCCTTTCCCTGTTGGACCTGATCCAAGAGGGGAATATGGGTCTGTTTCGCGCGGTCCAAAAATTCGATTACCGCAAAGGGTACAAATTTTCTACGTATGCGACGTGGTGGATTCGCCAGGCGATCACGCGCGCGCTTGCCGATCAGTCCCGCACCATCCGTATTCCGGTGCACATGGTCGAGACGATCAATCGATTTCAGGGGATTCAGCGCCAGCTGATTCAAGACCTTGGCCGCGAGCCGCTGCCCGAAGAGATCGCGTCAGAGATGGGCGAGACCATCGACAAGGTGCGCCACATCATCAAGATCAATCAGGATACGATCTCGATCGATACCTCGGTCGGCGACGATGACGAAAACAGCACGCTGGTCGACTTCGTGGAAGACGAGCGCACCATGACACCAGACCGCGCTGCAGGCCTGCAGATCCTCCGCGAGCGAATGCTTGAGATCGTAAACCTCTTGCATCCCCGCGAACAGAAGATTCTTGAGTGGCGCTTTGGGCTCGTGGATGGCGTCTCGCATACGCTTGAAGAAGTCGGCAAGGAGTTTGGCGTCACGCGCGAGCGCATCCGGCAGATCGAGGCAAAGGCCTTGGAGAAGATCAAAAAGCAGTACGGGGTAGAGCGCTTGAAGGATTACATGTAAAGCAGCGCTGTAATGAATGCGTCCTGATTTTGTATTCTAAATACTGAATCATAATACGCATTCTATGGCACGAGAGCTTGCGCCGCGGGACTTCTTTTCTCGCTGGCCGTCGTTGTTTGACTGGGAGGAGAGCAGGGAGTGGCTTTTGCCAAAATCTCCCGAGATCACTATTTCAGAAGACGATGAGCGCGTCTATGTGGAAGCGCCCGTTCCCGGCATTGATCCGGACAAGATCGAGGTGACGTTTGACAAGGGCGTTCTCTCCATTCGCGGCAGCGAAGAAGAAACGGAAGAGGATAAAAAGAAGAAGTATTTCCGCAAGAGCGCTCGCTCGTATTCCTACCGCGTAACCGTGCCCGGTGATATCGATCAGGCGCGCGATCCGGAGATCACGTGCAAAGACGGAATCCTTACCGCAACATTTGCCAAAGTGGCGGGCGCAGCAGAGCCAAAGCGATTGTCGGTAAAGAGGGGCTAAAGAGCAATAAAAAAGCAAGAAACATCTTGACCATATGGCATCGGTGTAGTATTATGCCAGAGCAATATTGATTACTGAGCTCCGCTATAATGAGAAAGACAGCGGAGTTATTCAAAATATTTATATTCCGGGGTAGCTCAGCGGCAGAGCAGTGGACTGTTAATCCATTGGTCGTGGGTTCGAATCCCACCCCCGGAGGAGAGTAGGTCGTTACGAACTCACGTACCGACCTATTTTCGTTTTGGAAATAAAACAAAATTCACTTTCAAAGGCATTGCAAAATATTCTCAAGTGGCAACATTTTATAACTTTGTGAGCATACATGCTCTGGGTTCGAGTCCCACTCGGTACCGGGATCAGAGAGGTCCTTAACATCTTCATTTCGTCCTGTGGCGCGGCTGGCAGCCGATCGATCAAAGTTACGCTATCAGTCAGACGAGTTTGAGTGAGTGGGGTAGTAATTGAGAGTTGCTTTATGAGTTTATGTGCTGTAAAATCAGTTGGAATTGTAAGAAGCTGTGTAAATATGTATGGCTAAAAAAATAAAAATCGCTTCTGAGCAGGATCAGAAACGCATTAGCTTGACTGTTTCAAGGGATGAAGCAGATAAGAAAATCCAGGCTCGAATTGAAGAAGGTGAAAAACTACTTAAGGATCCAATAAACTCTTCAAATGATTTGGAAGACAAAAGATTACGATATAATGAATGGTCTGATTACAATTGCGAATTACTGCGCCGCATATTTGATGGTGAACAATTAAGTAGGGAATATAATCAAGCCGGATTCGGTGTTTTTAGCATGTCGCCGACATTTAGTGAGAAGATAGAATATGTTCATATTGATATACAGTATTCTCTAAATAAATTGCGTTCAATATTAAAGCGCCTCGATTTATATCCTGAGCCCAAAGTGATGAAAGAAATAAGTGAATTCAATCAAGGGCAAAGTGAAATTAGTCGAAATATTTTTATTGTTCATGGCCTTGATGACGGCATGAAGCAAACCGTCGCTCGATTCATTGAGAAGCTTAAACTCAATCCCATTATATTGCATGAGCAACCAAATGAAGGCAGGACTCTTATTGAAAAATTTGAAAACTATTCGAAAGTAGGATTTGCTGTCATCATACTCACTCCAGATGATGTTGGTTGTGTAAAAGGCGGAATACTCCAACCAAGGGCCCGACAAAATGTTGTCTTAGAACTTGGTTATTTTATTGGATTGTTAAAAAGAAAAAATGTTTGCGCTCTTCTTTTTGATGATGTAGAAATCCCATCAGATCTAAATGGCATTGTGTACGTCAAAGTAGATGATGCGGGTGGATGGAAATTTAAATTAGCAAGAGAAATAAAATGCGCAGGAATAGATGTTGATCTCAACATGTTATCTAGTTGACCATGCTCCTCTTTATCGACGAATCAGGCGATTCGGGATTAAAAATCGAAGAAGGATCCAGTAGGTATTTCACAATCGCTCTGGTTTGCTTTGACGATAAAGAAGAGGCACTTGCGTGCGACCAAAGAATCGAGCTTCTCAAGCGCGAGCTTGGCTGGAAGCCAAATGATGAATTTCACTTTAAAAAGAATTCAGACAAGGTGCGTCGTGCGTTTCTTCAGGCCATTGCCCCGTACAACTTTTTCTACCACGGGATAGTAATAAACAAAGATCTTAATAAGCTCTGGGGCGAGGGTTTTCGCGATAAAAAGTCTTTCTACAAATACGCATGCGGGCTCCTGTTTTCAAATGCAAAGGACCAGCTCAAAGATTCAATTGTTGTTATCGATGAAAGTGGTAGTCTGGATTTCAAGAAGCAGCTGGGAAGCTATCTCAGACGCGTTATGAATGACGAGAAAAAGATCGCTATCAAGACTGTGAAGATGCAACGCTCGTCTGGTAACAACCTGCTCCAGCTTGCCGACTATATTGCAGGCGTTATCAATCGGTCGGTTCTGGAAAAGAGAAAGGGAAGCCAAGAATACCGAAAAATAGTCAGTCATAGAGAAATCCGGGTGCAAATTTGGCCAAAATAAATACTCCCGAACCTATCCATTACTGGAACGCGGTGATAAACACCACAATTCGGTCCGAGAGCAATTCCATACTTAGTATAGACGCTCCAGAAGAAAAATCAATACAAACTCTCTCTTTTTATTTAAAATATAAGCATTTTAGCTATTTTACCATTGACAAACACAGCAATTTATGGTATGCTTGGTTGACGTTCTTTCGAAGAAGTCCTGGCTTTTTTTCGGCTATAAAGCTTAATTTTAGGTCGAAAGAAGGCTAGGACAGGATTCTAGTCACAGCAAAGAAGGAGGTTTTCAGGTGGCCAAAGTGGACGAGTCGCGGCTTGCCGTGATCAGGCCGATGTTCCAAATCGGACTTCCCATGGTCGTGATCGCGCGCACGGTGCGCTGCTCCACGGCCACGCTCCAGAACGACAAGGCCCGCCTCGGCAGCGAAATCGCCGATGCGCCCGGCTCCAAGGCGGAGATCGCCAGGCTCGCTACCAAGCGGCTTGCCGAACTCCAGGCCGGACAACCGTTTTTCCATTCGGGAGAGAAGGTCGATTGCATCCAAGAAGTCCACCTTCCGAATCCTCTTTCCAGACACCTCCTCGTTGCGCGCGGTCATGAATACACCTCCTGTCAATACGACAGAAGATGCACTCACTTCCTTTGAGTGAAACCTTCTGTCTGCGAAAATGCAAGCTAAAGCATACGCAAAATTATTCGAAAAGTCAAGAGTGCCGCCTCAAATTAAGAAACAGGTCCTCGTTTTCAACACAACCGAGTTGATACTACGCTGGAATTCGATGATTTGTCCGATTTGTATAATCAGGTCAGCAGATTGTCGCCACATATTGCCTCGGAGTAGGTGAGTTATTGCTGCCTGCACGACAGGAGAGCTCGCGGTTTTCGAAAAAGCCGCGCGCTGAATTGCCAACTCCATCCCGATGGCGTTTATGAGGTAAAATCTCTAAAATAATAGACATCTTAAACTCTAATCCATGCAGATATGGCAAAAGGGAACAGCAGCCAGCGAAAGGAGAAAAAGAAGCCGAAGAAGGACAAGGAGAAAGGACGGTAAGTGAAAAATTTTTTAAGAGGAAAAGAGAAGAGATCGTTTCGAACTGAGACGGTCTTTTTTCAATTCCAGTGGAGAGTCTTCGACTTCAAATGTACTCTATCGCCCTCATCGAGATTATCAGCTTCGCCGGCGGAATAGTCCCTTGCCATTTGGACAGAAATCAGGTATGCTATTCCGATTATGGCGCAAGAAACTGTCGTCCTTCGCTTCAGCGAAGTGACCTTCGAATATAATGAAACAAAGCACATCCTCGATGAGGCGAGTTTTTCCATTCGCAGGGGTTCAAAAGTCGCGCTCATGGGGCAAAACGGGGCCGGAAAGACGTCGCTCTTCAAATTAATCCTTGGCGAGCTTAAACGAAAGGAAGGCGTCATTTCTCTGACGCCAAAAGACGCTAAGGTAGGCATCGCGAAGCAGGTGATCCCGCTCGAGCAGATGGACATGACTGTTCGCGATTGGTTCGCGAGTACGTTTGAAACGGCGCCGTACAACCTCGACAAGCTGATTGCCGATGTCCTTGATGCGGTGAATCTGCAGACCGATTGCACGAAAAAAGTGCGTGAGCACTCCGGCGGCCAGCAAGCCCGCCTCTTGCTTGCGTATGCATTGATCCAGGACCCGGACATCTTGCTCCTTGACGAGCCGACGAATAATCTTGATCAGGACGGCATTGACCATCTCACCGGTTTTCTCATGGCCCATGACACGACCGTGTTGGTGATTTCGCATGATGCTGATTTTTTGAATGCGTTTACCGACGCCGTCCTCTACCTTGATGTGCATACGCATAAGATTGAGCAATACGTCGGGAACTACTCGGATGTCGTCGAGGAGATTGCCGAGCGGATCGAGCGGGAACGGATGGCCAACGCGCGTGCCGAAACGGCGATTCGCAAAAAGAAGGAGCAGGCGGAAGTCTTTGCGCACAAAGGGGGCAAGCTGCGCTCAGTGGCAAAGCGCATGCGCGAATACGCGGAAGATATGGAGGAGAATATGGTGGACGTACGCCGCGAGGACAAGACCATCCGCACATTTGAAATACCAGTGCAGGAATTCTCATTCGAGTTTTCCGGAAAAATCGTCGAGATGCGCGAGGTCAGTATCCTGAAGCACGGCGAACCGGTCACAAAAGATCTCGACATGGTGCTCCGTCGCTCTTCCCATCTGTTGCTCGCAGGTCCCAATGGCATCGGCAAAAGCACGCTTCTTAAAAAAATAGTCGCCGGTCAAGCCGATGGTGTTACGGTCGGGGAGGGAGTCCGTGTCGGCTATTACAGTCAGGATTTTTCCGTCCTGAATTTCGAACAGAGGGCGTACGACTGCCTTGATGAGGTCATGGAAGAGAAGGATGAGCATCGGCTCCGCTCCACTGCTGCAGGTTTTTTACTTGACGGTAAAGTTCTTGCGAGTCAGATCAAATATTTGTCCGAAGGGCAGAAGGGCCTCTTGTCGTTTGCGCGATTGACATTGATGCAGCCCGGACTCCTTATTCTTGATGAGCCGACCAACCACATCAATTTTCGCCATTTGCCAGTGATCGCCCAAGCACTTGATTCCTACGAGGGAGCCCTGATCATGGTAAGCCACATACCCGATTTCGTCTCGCAGATCCGGATCGATACGACTATCGATCTCAGCAAGCTGTGACGAAATTTTTTGAGAACAGTAGCGAGAAGGCAAGAAGGGCGTGGGATTCGACGTGTGGCATCATGGCAAGAGCGGCATCGGCGCGCCGGGATTGCCGCCCATTCATTCGGAACTTGCGTTGTTTTCACTAGGAAGCGTCACCATTGACGGCACATTGGTTGCCGACGGTGTCCCGATTCACGTGATGACGGTTGAACAAGGTCTGCTGCCGGGAGTGTTGGCGCTTGAGATTGGCGATGTACGCACGAGGACGCTAGGCATTCCGAATGGTCATCTCCTCATCATGTGGAACACCTATGACCTTGAGAGTAATGCCCACTCCATTAAAAAGATGCGATATGCAATCGGAATGACCGCTATTCTCGCAGGTCTGGCGGGACTCGCCTGGCTGATTCGCCGCGATAAGAAATATTTTCGAAAGTAAGTCGCTCAGGCGGCGCTTGCTTTTCTGATCCGATCCGCGATCGCCTGTCCTAAGCCACTTTTTTTCGGAATGGGTATCGCGATGATATCTACTTTTTTGGCATCTAAATAACGGAATCCACTATAGATGCGCCGCGCAAGCTGTTCTTCGTTTTTCCTCGAGCCCCAGTCGTATGACACAAAACCGAGTTTCATGACGGCAGGCTTCCATTCGGTATAACACATACAGCCTATCTTTGCGTCTGGGTTCTGGCGCGTATAGCGTACAATATCTTGAAGTGTGCGTACGGGAAGTACTCGCGCTCTCGGACTGTAGTGGCGTTTGTACTGTCCCGGTGATTTTCGAGACGCGACTCCTGGGTAGTCTTGAATTGCGGGGAGAACTTTTTTGAGTTGTTGAAACGTGATGCCGCCCGGGCGCAAGATGCGCGGCGGTTGTGAGGTGAGGTCGACGACGGTGGACTCGATGCCGATACGGGACCGTCCGGCCTTGATCACCCCAGCGATTTTTCCGCCGAGGTCTTCTAGGACGTGTTCAGTGGTTGTCGGACTGGTGTGGGAAAACATGTTCGCACTCGGCGCGGCTATCGGAACGCCGGCTGCGGCGATGAGTCGTACGGCGAGTGGATGCGCAGGAATACGGATGCCGACCGTTTTTTTGCCGCCCGTTACAATATTTGGAATATTCGATTTTTTTTGAAGAATCAGCGTCAGTGGCCCGGGCCAGAATGCGCGGGCGAGCGCGTACGCGTGCGGCGTCATTTCCGCAACAGATTCTGCCATTGTGATGTTTGCGCAGTGCACGATGATCGGGTCGGCGAATGGGCGCCCCTTTGCTTTGAAAATATTCTGGACGGCACGTTCATCGAAGGCATTCGCGCCAAGCCCATAGACAGTTTCAGTTGGGAATGCCACAAGCTTTCCCCGCGCGATCAGCTGTGCGGCTTTTGGTATGTCTGTTGATTTGAATACAATCGTTTTCATGGCACCATGCTACCATAGCAGAATACAACAGAAAAGGTCGACACTCGGCCTCACGAACTCGTCGTTTTATGGCATACTACTCGTATGCAGTCTCTTACCATCAGAAATATCGTTTTTGGCGTGGAAGACAGTCTGGTCTCCACGCTTGGGTTTCTTGCCGGCGTCTCGATCGGGGGCTTTGAGCAGCGCTGGATTATCCTCTCAGGATTGGTGCTTATATTTGTCGAAGCGTTCTCGATGGGCGTGGGAAGTTTTCTTTCGGAAAAGACATCCGAAGAGTTCGAACAGAAAAGGGTGGTCCCGCTCGGAACCTCTCTTCACGCCGGATTCACAATGTTTGTATCGTACCTTTTTGCCGGGTCGATTCCATTAAGCCCATATCTTCTCCTTGCGGGAGCGAGCGCATTCTGGACATCGATCATCTGTTCGCTTGCCGCGCTTTTTGCGCTTGGCTTTGTCAGCGGAAGAGAGTCCCGCGTGAATCCCGTGAAGGTCGGAGTCCGCATGCTGATCATTGGCGGAGGGGCAATGGCGATTGGCGGAGCAATTGGATCCTTTATTAAAGCCGGCTTGTAAATACGACTTTTCTTTTGATAGAAATCGAGATTTTATTTTCCACCCTTTTTATAACGAGTTCGTGGTAAAATAAAAAAATAATGTGTATTCTCCCATATGATTCATCACAATCGTGCCGCTCTTCTTGGGGGCTGGGCCGTTTTGCTTTGCGGACTCGCGTATTTGACTCCTGCCGTGGCAGAAGTGTGTAATCCCAACGTTCCTTCGTATTCTCAACCAGGCTGCACGGAACCGGGGCAAACAACCTCATCGTATACACCGCCAACCGCAACAACGCCGTACACACCCCCATCCGAAACGACCCCCTACACCCCGACTACTGAAACTACTCCCTATACCGCACCCACTGAAACAACTCCGTATACTCCGCCGACCGAGATAACGCCATTTACCCTTCCGGAAGGTCCGTCGTGGACACCGTCATCCGATACGAAAACATCACCTGATACAGTCGAGTCACATAGCAAAGAAGTAACCCCAGCCCAAAAAGCAATCGTCATGGATGGTAAAGCGAAAAAGATTCTTTCAAATGTCTTAAAAAAGAGCGCGATTATTATTCTTCCCGAAGATCGCGGAAAGGCATGGTATGTTAACCCCAAAACACAAGAGCGCGCCTATTTAGGCCGACCAGCCGATGCATTTAAGGTTATGCGCTCAGCGGGGATCGGCATTACAAACAAGGATTTGCTTCGCATCCCGGAAAGTACTGAAGAAGGGGATGTGACCTATGGCTGCAAACACATAGGAAAAATCTTTCTCCAGGTTGAGTCAAAAGGAGAGGCGTGGTATGTGCACCCCATGAATTGCAAGCGCTATTTTCTGAATAGGCCCTCGGATGCTTTTGAGCTCATGCGCAAACTTGGACTTGGCGTATCCAATGCAGATGCCGGCAAGATTCCCGTAAACGAGAAGCTCGACGACCCGGAGCGCCCGCAGGATCTTGCATCCGAAGAATCGAAAGAAACAGTGGAGAAAAAAGATGATGAAAAGAAGCCTGCGATAGATACAAAGCAGATCAATCAGAATACCAAGCAGATCAATGACGCGATACAGCGCAGTATTCAGAACGACGCCCAAAACAGGGTATGGAATCTTTTCCAGAACCGATATCCATCATCGAGTCTGCGGTACTAGTGTAGGAAATTCCTGCTTTCATAGGACCCGGTACCAATATTGACATTGCTGCGCAATATCCGATACTGTCTTCAGGCACCCTTTGGCATGAGAGGAGCTCCTGATCGTGGGCGAGACGACAGACATTGCCAGCAGGCAATCCGGAAATGGCCGGCGCGCGTCTGCGACAAAGCGGATTGCGTTTGCGCCTGGAACAAACCCGCTCCAGTTCGATCTCATTCGGAGCGCAGCGATTTATATCGAGAACATTCAGCATCTCTTCCACTCTGTGGTTGGGGCTGTTGCGTTGATCGTGGCAGAGCTCAATCTTGTGGAGATGGAGCGGCTGAGTGGAATAGAGTACACGCCGCAAGTCGACATTCGGGTCGGGGCTGCGGATGTTGTGCGACTCCTTCAGTCGCTGAGAGATCTTCTCGAAGAGATCGACAATCCGGATCTGAACGGTCTGCTCGCATCCGTTGGAGAGGTTCAGGAGATGGCGATTGAGTTCAAGGCCATCTTTGAGAACAGAGCGGAGGACCAGCGGCGCTTCGTCTGCGATATGGCGCGGGGAACGGGGAGGACGCTGCTTGCGATCCTCAGCGACGACATGATCAACTACATCTCATCGGAGTATTTGACGCAGGCGCTGAAAAGAGCCCCAAGCTGACTGCAGCGTGAGAGTGTTCCAGCACTTGAGCTATGCGAAAGCGGTGCAATCGGTCCGGCTCCAACCATACAATGGAGTCTCAGTTCAAGAATGCGTGTTCTTGCTGACGAGTCCAAAAGGACGAAACTGAGATCGCTGGCCACATATCGGGTTGAGCGCATGGATGACCGATAGTATGAAGTGATTCATTATTAAATCATCGAATATATGACAAAGGGGAAGTATGTAGACGGCTTTCTGCTTGTTGTGCCAAAGAAGAAGCGTGCGGAGTATCGAACGTTGGCACTGATCGGCAAAAAGATGTGGCTGAAGCACGGCGCCCTTGATTATAAAGAATGCGTGGGCGAAGATATGAATCCACACATGCAGGGAATGCCAATGCTGACATTCCCAAAGCTCGTGAACGCGAAAAAGAATGAAGAAGTGTGGTTCTCGTTCATTGTTTTCAAGTCCAAAAAACACCGTGACACTGTTAATAAAAAGGTGATGGCAGAGATGGATAAAGAAATGGCGAAGCATATGGACAAACCAATGCCGTTCGACATGAAGCGCATGTCGTACGGCGGCTTCGCGGTTAATGTCGGTGCCTGACCAAGAATGATTACTTACTAACCTGCGATTTTATGGCAAAGCTCAATCCTTTCTTGCGATTCAACGACGGCAAATGCCGCGAGGCGATGAATTTTTATAAGGAGTGCTTCGGGGGAGAGGTGACGTTTATGCCAATCGGCGAGAGTCCGATGGCAGACCAGGTGCCGCCGGAAAAACAAGGCTATATCATGCACTCGGAGCTCAAGAGCGGCGATATATTTTTTTCTGGGTCGGATATGATGCGGGATGTTGCCGTTGTTGGAGATAATGTCGGTGTCACGCTCAATTGCACCAGTGAAGAGGAGATCCGGTCGCTTTTTACGAAGCTTTCGGAAGGCGGGGAAGTTTTTTGTCCGCTCGAGGATGCGTTTTGGGGTGCTCTCTTTGGCATGGTTACTGACAAATACGGCGTTGAGTGGATGCTCAACTATCAAAAGGAGAAGAAATAAATGATACTGGAGGTCATTGATTGCATATGCACGGGAGCGTACTGACAGAGGGAAATATCCGAAAACAACTGTGGGTGCTCGCATGGCCGATGATGTTGTCGGTTTTTTTCCATACGCTTTACAACACGGTCGATGCGTTCTGGGTAAGCAAGCTTTCGCCAGAAGCCATCGCTGCTGTCTCGATTTCGCAGATCGCACTTTTCATGATGGGCGCATTGAGTATGGGGATTACGGCAGGTTCAGGTGTTGTAATGGGAATGCATATCGGCGCGAAAGAAATGAAGCGCGCCGGAAAGATTCTGGGGCAGTCGTTTGTCCTCTCTGCCATTGCCGGTGTTATTGCGACCATACTTGCGCTCGTGTTCAGAAATCCACTCCTGATCGTATCGGGTGCGACCGGAGCGATTATGGCACCCGCTATCGAGTATTTCAATATTGTCGCTGGCGGCTCGATCTTGATATTTATTATGTTTGCTATCGTTTTCGCGCTCAATGCGCAAGGCGATAACAAAACAGGAACCTGGCTCTTCGCAATCTCCACAGCGGTCAATACGATCTTGGACCCGATCCTTATCTTTGGTTGGTTTGGCGCACCCGCTTTTGGTATTTCCGGTGCGGCTATTGCAACACTGATCTCTCAGGCGGTATTTATTGCTATCGCAATGGTTAAGATATCGCGTCCGGACATGCTTGTGCCATTTCATTTTTCCAACCTATCATTCAGTTGGCGCTCAGTGAAACAAGTCTTGAATATCGGCTTTCCTGCCGCCATTACGAATGTGTTGGGTCCCATTGGTATTGCATTGACGACGCTGCTTGCCTCCCTGTATTTCAAGGAGGCAGGCGCGATTGCCGTCTCAATCGGATTTCGCGTTGAGTTCTTTGCGTTTCTCCCGGCAATCGGTTTTGGGTTCGGTTCCATGGCATTTCTTGGACAGAATATCGGCGCACAAAAAATCGATCGGGCGCGACAAGCGTATCGCACAGCTCTTGCCATGGGATCGGGGATTGCCGCTGTGTTTGGGCTCATTATCGCTCTGTTTGCTGTTCCGATTGTTGCCCTGTTCACTTCAGATGCCGTTGTCACGCAGTACGCCCGCACGTACATATGGATGGTGCCGCTCAGTTATGGGTTTCTCGCAGCGGCGCTCATTGAGGCGACATCTTTCCAGGGGATTGGAAAATCCTGGCCAGGATTCTGGTTGACGGCACTTCGTATCGTTGTGGTGGCAGTGCTTGCTCTTACGTCCTTCCAATTCAGCTCATCGATTCTTGTGTTGTGGGCTGCGGTTATGGTCGGATACATTGTCGCGTCAGTGGTTGGTTTCTTCTGGCTTAAGCGAACAATGAACGCTCTTGTGCCTGCTCCGTCACTTTCATCACCACCAGCGATGCTCGAAACAAAGCAGAGCGAAGCATAGAAATATACTAATCTCACTGAACTATGAAAAAACTCACATGCAAAGACCTCGGCGGTCCGTGCGATGCGGAGCTCACCGGAAATAGCTTTGAGGAAATCGGCGGAAGGAGCCATGACCATGTCATGGAGCAAATCGCGCGCGGCGATGAAGCTCACCGGCAAGCGGTTGAGAAAATGAAAAGCGCTTCGCCCCAAGAGCAAATGGCCATGATGGCGGAGTTTCAAAAAAAGTATAATGAGGCGTTAGAAGAATAGGGAGGCAGGAGCGAGGCCTCATGTAACTGTCGCATGTGTCAAAAAAAGCAATGTTATTTCAGGCGAAGGTTCTTGATGTAGTCCGGCGGATTCCAAAAGGCAGTATTATGACGTATGCGGGAGTGGCGGCCGCAGCAGGACGTCCGCGCGCGTGCCGCGCCGTCGGGAGTATTTTGAAAAGGAATGCAGATCCGGCCATTCCATGTCATCGGGTCGTTCGGTCAGATGGAAGAGCAGGGGAGTACAACGGTCTTCGCGGAATGAAAACAGAACTTTTACGCCGCGAGGGCGTACGTATAAACGCCAGAGGAAAAATTATCACCGGAATACATGCATCACATACCGGAATTCGGCATCAAACGGGAGAATGAGGAGCGGCGCGATGGCGGAATCGGCATCGTGTTCGATCCGCAGACAGGGCTGTATGCTGTCGGCAGGCACACTACTGACGGCTTTTATCGTTTGTTTTCAGGCGGCGTCGATCCAAGTGAGGATACTCAAGAAGGCACACTCCGCGAGGTAACCGAGGAGAGCGGACTGTATGATTTTTCGCACATCGAAAAAATCGGCGAGGCGTTCGCGCACTACTACAATAGTCTTCGAAATGTCAATCGCGTAACGAAGTGCACCTGTTTTCTGATCATTCTGGAAAGCAGGGATCTTAAAGAGACGAAGCTGGAAGCGCACGAGCAATTTTCGCTTGCGTGGGTGAGCGCTGAGGAGTTGTTTGTCCAATGGAGATCTCGAAATAAAGACGGCGACGTTGACCACTGGCTGTATTTTCTCGAAAAAGCCGTCCATCGAGTGAGAGATCTCGGATACGAGGCCGTGCGTACATCGGTGTGATGGTGCGTAATTTCCTATATTGCACTGTTTGGCAGTATCTCATACACTGTTTTTAGTAACAGATATATTTCCAAAATATGGCACGCGGACGAATGGATACACCCCGAACAATAGAGACGGCGTATTCCGACCTTGAAATGCAGAATATCGCACGACAGATCGCGGATCTTCGCGAGAGGGGGAATCGTACGGGTGTTCCCATGCACGAACTCTTTGAGAGCTCTTTTGTGCTTCCGGCGCAACTCGGCGACAGGCGAAGGAAGCTCAGAAATGAGGATGAAATTCTTGTGCAGGCATATAAAGACGCGTGGTCAGACAGGGAAATAAGCGCACTGTACTTCGAGGGGAAGAAGGGCGATTTGAGATCAAAGGGAGCGTATCGCCCGGATGAGGAGCCAAGCACGCTTTCACCTGAAGTGCTCGCGCTTCTGCATCCGGAAAAAGACTACGATGACAATTACGTCAATCAATGCCGCGATCTTCTCAACGTGCATTTTGATCCCGAAGCGATCGATATTCGTCTCGTGCGCAGTTTGGTGCGAAACCTCGACCATGGGGGAATGACGCAATGGGCTTTGCGGGAGAAAGACATGAGCGAGGCCGGCGTACCGGATGGCATCCGTGCGCTCCTTACTTTGGATCTGCTTGCGCATGAGGCGAGATTGTATATTCGTGAGTGGCTGAGAGAAAACCAGAGCCTTGATCCGTTCACCGTGACCGACTTTCTCTCATCAACTCAGGCGAAGGAAAATTATGTAAAAAAATTAGGAACAAAAATAGAGCCGAAAGGTTTCAAGCTCGCGTATCTCAAGGGCCTCGAAGAGCGTCTCTCGGGTATGGTGGAGGAGCGGGCAAAAAGCCTCTACAAGGACGATAGCGATGCCATGATGGAATTGTGGCGCGCGGTTCAGTACTTGAGAAGTTCTAAATTCACCCAAGGGGATGTATCGGAGTTTCGCCAATCCGTCTATCAGGCTCTCAAAGATCGGGATCTCGAAAAAGCGCGAAGTCTGATGCGCCCGCGCATGCTGCGCAATCCCGACGCATTTACGCCTGCGGCGAGGCAGAACCTTGACATAACGGAGGAAGATATCAAGGCGACGCGGATGGAGGGGGAGATACCCGAAAGATGAGCACGGCAGAAAAAGAAGCGTATAAAGAGCAGGTCAAGCAGCGCGAAGAAGAGGAAAAACTGCAACCGCTTAAACCATATATCGGCACGGTTTTGTATGATGCAGCAAATGACAGGGTCATCTACTGCATCGGGTTTGGCAAGGCTTCGCGGACTCGCACATCATACGACAAGAAGACGTGGAAGAAAGTCGAAACAACTTCTGATATTCCCGGCATGGAGGTTCGGTACTTTCCGCGGCCAAAACCCGGCGAACCGGCGCGCGCAAGAAAGGAAAAAGGCCTGATCGGGCCCGGACAATTTTTGGCAAATATCGCAAAAGGCACCTATAGTCTTCGCGAAGATATCAATCTGGATGCGACTACCGAGCAATTTGACCAAAAACTTTTTCCCTCAAAAGATGAGTAGATATGGAGGAAGAGCAGAAGAAGGGGGAAATCATCATTTATGAGCGAAAAGACGGCGCACACTTTGAAGTGACGCTTGCCGATGAGACGATTTGGCTGTCGCAAGCGCAGATTGCCAATCTGTTTGTCGTGAAGAAAGCCGCTGTCTCAAAGCATGTCAAAAACATTTACGCCGATGGAGAGCTGGGTAAGCGAGCAACTGTTTCCAAAAGGGAAACAGTTCAGCGAGAAGGAGGACGGCTCATCCGTCGGTCGATCGAGTACTACAACCTCGATATGATTATTGCCATCGGGTATCGGGTGAACTCGAAGCGCGCCACACAGTTTCGTATTTGGGCAACCGGCGTCCTGCGCGATCATGTCCTCAAGGGATATACGGTCAACGAGAAGCGCCTCAAAGAAGCCCAATCAAAAGTGAAAGAGCTTGAGAAAACTGTAACGCTGCTCCGGGGTGTTATCCGGTCGAGAGCGGTTGGGGATCCGAAGAGCTTAGAGGAGTGATTGCGCCTGTTCCTCGAGCGCGCGGTGCCCCTTTTCAAGCGCAGCTTTTATTTCCTGAAGGTCGTCTTCTGATACGGTTCCTGCTGCGCGCGGAAGGATTGATTCTTCCTCTTTGCGAATATGCTCTTCGATAGATGCTTTTAATTCGGCGAGCTTTTCTGACCACTGCGTATCTTTCTGCATTTCCGAAAGGTCGTCCAAAAGTTCTTTCGCCTCATCATGATCTGCGTGTGACTCGTCGACCTGCGATTTCAGTGCCTCGTACTGCGCAAACTTCGGGTAGACGAGCCCTTCTTCCAGTTCCGTATGGTTTTCGAGTTCTTTTTTCAGTTTTGCGAAGGTCGATTCGACCGACTCGGCGTCGGTGCTTTCCTCCAGCTGCCTGAACAGATCGCGCGCTTTTTTGTGATCCTCAAGGAGGAGTGCAAAGTAGTCCATATCTCAGGTATAGGTTAGGGCTTTAATTGGCCTATAGAGAAATGACGAACAATCGGTTGTTTTCATTTCGCGCATCTCCTCATTGGAGGGCTGCAGCAGCAAAATATATAAAACAGAGCGCCCCGACCTTCTTGGATCGGGGCGTTTGGGTTGTGCTGCAGTATTCTTACGGCGTCCACTTGCCCAAGGCGAGCATCACGAAGAACGCGACGGGGTAGCTGACCAAAACGGGCCAGCTCTGCGCAAACCACGTCTTCATGTTCTTGATCTCGGGGAATTGGCTTGCGACCGCCACGCCCGCGCTGCTGCCAAACCATGTCTGGCTGCCGCCGAATCCGACCGTAAAGGCCAGGATGCCCCAGTCATATCCGCCCTGATCGAGCGCGAGCTTCGTCAGCGGGATGTTGTCGAACACCGAGCTGACGTAGCCCAGGATAAGGGCGATCTCCCAGGAGGGGGCGGGAAGCGAGTCAACGGGCATCATGCTTGCCACAAGGACGAGCGAGCAGAGAAAGACCCCGCCCTTGGCCGCATTCGGAATGGCATGCGCGGGAATGCGCACGCCAAGGAGCGCGGCAACGATGACGACTGCCCATGCGCCGAGTGCCGGAACGCCGCCAGCGAGATTTCCGACGACAATTCCGCCGATAATGCAGGCGGCTGCCGCCAGGTAGTGCCACTCGATCGTGACGTTTTCGGGCGGATCCTTTCGGATCGGCTGGTAGCGATGCTGTTGAATTGAGGCGATCACGCCGACGATCGCGAGTACGACGATCGAGCCGATTGCGGCTTTGAAGAAGGCGGTGAAAGGGATTTTATCCATCCACATCATCATCGTGGTGGTGTCCCCGAGGGCGCTGGGAGCCCCGCCGGCGTTACTCACCGCAATGATGGCGGCAAGGAAGCCGACCGAGACTCGTCCGTCGTAGATCAATCGGGCGATAATCGCCCCGATAAGCGCCGCGGCGATATTGTCGAGGAAAGTGGAGAAAAAGGCGACGATGCCCAGAAGCTGAAATCCGCCCAGCCAGGTATCCGACAGGAATTTCGGCAGGATGTCGGCGAGGCCCGAGCGTTCGACGTATCTTCCGAGAATTTCGCACGCGATCAGGAGGCCGAAGAGGTTGAGAAGGATGGGCGTCTCGTGAAGAACGTGACTCGGCAGATCGGTCTTCAGGAAGACCGTTTCGTACGCGACAACAAGAAAAAGTCCGCCAAGGGCGATCTCCAGATTCTTCTCGTGAAAGAGCGCAATCCCCAGGAGCGTGCATCCGAAGAGGCAGAACTCGGCCGGAATCCGGAAGTGAAACGCGAGGAAGGGAATGATCACTACCGCGGCGAGGAGAATCGGCAGGCGATAGGGATGTTGAGAGTCGGTGCGGGATGCGAGAACGGTTTCCAACTGCTACCTCCAGTGCGACAATGTGCGGGAAAGGAACGATTGCGTCAGTGTGCGACGCAAAAGATACTGTAGCGGCTCGGCGAGCGGCCGTCAAGGATCGGCGCGAGCTTCGTGACGTTAATTTAAAACACCCCGAACTGATACACCTTCCCTGTGATAAAGCGTCGGTGCACAGGGCCGTAATCTCGCGAGTCATTGCTGTGCCTGCGATTGTCTCCAAGCACAAAGTACTCATCCTTATTCAGAACGATGCTTCGCACCGTTTCGCTTCGATCGGCAATGACGATGTTCGGTTGGAGATACAGCTCTGTGAGTGCGTATTCTATGCCGCCGGGCGAGGTAATAAAGACAGCGTTTTGTTTGATCGTGACAGTTTCTCCCGGGAGGCCGATGATGCGCTTGATAAAGATATTTTGCCGCTCCTTTGGCTCGATATGCTGGACAATGTCGCCTCGTTGGGGCGCGAACAGGAGCGGCGATATTTTTTCAACCAGGAGAAACGTGTTGTCTTTGATCGTGGGCAGCATGGAAACGCCGTCGGTTATTCCGGGCTCAACAACCAAGAAGCGGATGAGAAAAATCAGCAGGAAGACGTGCGCGACGATGCCCGCGATGCGGCCGAGGTATCGTTCGCAGTCAGAAAGATACGCCCATCGGCGCGCATGTGAAGCGGTGTGTGGTATACTAGGAGATGTATGGATAATTTCGTCTACGGCGTTCAGGCGCTGGGATCGTCTCTGACGTTGACGATTCTGGGATTGATGCAGCATCCCTTGCTGTGGGGTTTTGGAATTGGTTTTCTTGTTTCGACGATCATTCATTTGATTATCGTAGCCGATGTCCCTCGCACCATCCCTTTAATGGTGACAAATAACACCGTAGAGTTATTTCAAAAAATGTCGCCACGGGATGAAAGAGGCGTTTTCCTGCATTCGTATATCGCCCTTCAAAAAGAGCATAATCGTGTCCGTATCGCGTTCTATTTGGCCCTTACGACAGTATTACTCGTGATTCTTGCGGCCCTGTTTCGGGCGTGATGAGGCACGCGACGCACGCGCTTTCATTTGGAGAGCAAAAACAGCGAGCGCCATCACACCAATGAGGGCGGCAAGTATCAGTGGAAGGCTTCCGCGGGAAGCCGGACGCGCCGGATGAGACACAAGCGGCGGCATTGTGCCGTCTACCCCGCTCACTTGCAGCGGGTAATTTTCTTTCTCGTAAATGCGTTTGTCGGTATCATAAAACGCTATTGTTACGAGGTAACGGCCCTTGGGGAGGTCGATGTCTGTTTTTACAAGCTCGGTTTTGTCTGAGAAGCCCTCAATTGGCGCAGAGGATGGTAAGAGTTTTTTTTGGATCGGCGGATTTTTCGGCTGCAGCTGATCGGCAACCGTGATCATGATATGCGAAAGGTTATCCGGGGCATTGCCGCGATTGGTGAGCGTATACGAAAAGGTGAGTGGTTGCCCTTCCTGTATTTCCTGTACGATTGCACGTTGAATCTCGAGTTTTCGCTTTGTCTGGTCGGTGACGGTAAAGGCAACGTCGGCCATGATTGCCGGCAGTGTTTCGGATCCGCTCATGTTCTTTTTGCCTCCCGGAGAAGAAGGGGAAAAGGTGAGCACCGCTTCATGAAGAGTGCCCAGTGACATGCCTTGCGTGTCAATGCTAAAGCGATACATGGCCGTTTGCTCTCCCTGAGGGATCGTAATTTCCGACGGTCCGGCAATGGCGGCAGCGGCCGGACCGGATATGCCGACATGAAACGTCGTATCTGCGGTTGTCGGAGTGCGCGACACGGTGACGTGTCGGACGATACGCGAATTGACGAGAAGGTCTGTCACTTCGACGCGGCCAGGCGAAACGCCTATCCCGTCAGCAAAGACATGGGACGGCATCCACGCGATGAGATGTGCCGTCAGAAGAAAAAGACTCAACAAAAAAAGGGCGGAACGTGAACGATGATTTTTCATATGATTAGGAAGCGAGTACAGCACTTATTTTTTCGACAATTTGTTCTGGCGTATGATGTCCCTTTATCAAATAATCATGCGCCCCAAGGCGAATGCCATGCTGCATATCGTCAGGATGACCAAGCTCTGTTACTAAAACAAAGGGAATACCTCGCGTTGATGGCATTGAGTGCACATGGGCGAGCAGTCGGAATCCATCCATTATCGGCACGAGTACTTCCGACAAGACCAGTGCCGGCAGTTCGCGACGAATGAGACTCAACCCTTCTTTGCCATTTGTCGCGCAGAGAGCCTCATATCCTCTTTTTTTGAGCAACTTCTCATACGCGTTCCGCAACGTTTCCTGCGGCTCAATAACGACAATTTTTTTATACTCTTTTTTCATTTTGCTTTGCGCAGAGACTTCGAGCGGGTGTTTATTGCAGTATACCATATCCATACGAGGGAGCCTGCGAGAAGGATCGCGAGCAGGGCAATGGAGATTCCGTTTGTACGGAGCCACGGTCGAGTTGTTTGTGACGGTGTTTGCGCCGATGCCGGTGGCGACTGCTTCTGTGTTTGAGGTTGCGATTTCATATTTTCGTCCCGCACCTCAAATCGATCCGACGAAGATATGACACTCTCGCGATACTGCGCCTCCATGGTTATCGAGTACGTACCGGCCGGAAGATTCTCGTTGAGGCGGAGCGTTTTGGTAAAAGACGTTTTCCCCTCTGCGGCCAGTGTTTCGGATTGCTCCAGAACAATGCGACCGGCCCTGTCGCGGACGAAAAACCGGATCGGGATACTTTCGGTGGAGGCAGCGCTTTTGATAAGTTCCCCGAGAATGGTAATCGTCTGACCGGGCACGGCGTTTCGCGAGGTGGTATCGAGAGCAATTGAAAGCTCGAATGTTTCGGGCGTGATGGGCAATGCCTGCGGCGAGGAAGGGGAGGAGGGGACGCTTTCGCGCCGAACGAAAAAGCGTGATTGTGATGGTGACGCAATTTTTTTGATCGGCGTTTCCGGCTTCAGGGACTGCTCTGCCGGTAAGGAGACGGGCTGGGACTCCCGTTGTTCTGGCAGTTGAAAGGGTTGAGACTGGGAGGATTCGGAAGTCGGGATCTCATGTGGCTGCGGGGTGACCTGCGGCGGTGTCTCGTTATTTTGGGGCAGGAGGGGAACTGCAGCCGGGGCCGCCGTCGTGCTCGTGGGCGCGAATGCGCTTGGAGCCTGTGCCGGCACGATGGGGGCGAAGACGGAAAAGTGCGGGGGTACGCCAGAAAGGGTGGCATTCACCGTATCGACAGTGGTGGCAAAGGGCGTCCATTTTTGTTTTTCTTCCGACCAAACCGCGAGCATGAGCGACGTTTCGTTCAGGCCGAGAGCGGCAACCTCGCTGCGCGAGTAGGGAAGCGTGATCATGGTGCTTGCGCCGCTAGAGGTAAGGCTTGAAAGCGGCTTTCCGGCACTGTCTTTGATGCTGATTTCAATGCCTTTTCCGCCAACGACCTGCGCGGTGGCAGTTTTGGTTACCACGGCCGACGTGACTTTTGTACTGACAGACCCTTTTGTTGACGAGCTGCCCAGGACGCCAGGCGGGATAACCACGGCGAATTTTGCTCCGGCGTCGGTATTTTTTACGACTCCGCCGTGCGCTGGCGCAATGGTGGCAACTTCGCGGCGCGTGGGAACATGTCCCGGAAGAGCGGCAAGAGTCAGGTTGAGCGTTTTGCTCGCACCCGCAATGGTAATAGTGTGTTTTGACGACTCGTAGCCGTCGGCGCGGGCGGAGATGTTCCATGTTCCCGGCGTAAGTCCGAGAGAATAATTGGCGCCCTGCCGGAGAGCCGTATTGACCGATGTTGAACGGACGATTCCAGTCGTGCTCTCGGCGATGACCTTCGTTTCCAGAGAGGCATTTTTGCCGGAGAGTTGGATGATGCCGGACAGCTGCGTGGTGGCGGGTTTGAGCTGCCGCTCTGCGACGCTAACAGGAACGTCGGTAATGGTAAAGGTTGTGAGCGCAGTATCGTCAATACAGCCCATGTGTGCGGCTGAGAGGCTATAACTCCCCGGCGGCAGCTCGAGGGAATACCTGCCCCCATTGTCGGTTGTTGTGTCAATCATGCGGCCATGCGTCGTTTCGATAGCGGTGACTGTTGCCTCATCGACGCACGATGCATCTTCGGATGTAATGCGCCCAGAGGCGGCAAATGTGGTCTTTTGCGCAAACGTAAGGCGTGCTGTCGTTCCGGATTGGACGCGCACATTGCTTTGTGCGCCGAGGATGCCAAATCGCGGATTTTTCGCAGTAACTGTATAGGTGCCGCGCGGTACTGTGATGGTGTATATCCCCGCTGTCGTATTGAGGGTGGTGCCGTCGCCATTGTGTGATGCGTCTCGCGCTTCCACATATGCATCAGTCACATCCGGTATTGTGACGATGATCGTGCCAGGGGTATCGATAGTGAAATCGGTATTATCAATCGTCTGTCCGGCGCCGACGGTTACGCCCTCGATCGGTTGAAGGCGACCGCCTTGGGTAAGGTAGGCCTCAATGGTATACCCGCTCCCGGCGCGGGTGCGCAGGGTATATCGTCCATCGGTACCCGTCGTGGCATCCGCTTTTCCGGCCGGACCGAACGCGCTTACCAGCGCTCCAACAACTGCTGCGCCGTCTTGGGTGATGGTGCCCGTGATGCTCCCGAGCTGCGCATTAGACGCGCGCATATCCTGATCAACGAGATTTTTTCCATATATTGATATGATTTTTTCCGGTATGTCAGACCCGGAAGCCACGGCGCGGATTTTCCACTGGCCGTCAGAGACAAAGAGCGTAAAGAGGCCAGATGCGTCCGTTTGCGTGCTGGCTCGCGCGCCGAGTGCGTCACCGGTTTCACTCACCTCCTCGGCATCGACAAAGGCGCCAGATATCGGCCGACTTTGGTCGTCGTATACGCGCCCGGAAACCGACCACTCGCTTTTAGGAATATAGAGGAGCACGTTCTCGGATCCGCCATACGCACTCACGCTCGGCGCGGGTGGCATGCCAGGGAGCGATGCCTCAATACGATACAGTCCGGACTTCACCTTGAGTTCAAAAAACCCATTGGCCAGCGACTGCGTGGAAGACTCCCTTCCGCCTGACAGGGAGCTTGGAAAAGCTGTCACGAAAGCATTTTTGAGGCCGTTGCCAGCGCCGTCCAGAACGCGGCCGCGGATGGTTGCGGTTGCCGCTTGAAGCGGAAAGGTGACGGCAGTTGTGATCGTGCCGTTAATAACTGCCGTTTGAGGCGTCGGTGATATAAATGCTGCTGTATTTGGATCGAGCGGACGGACGCCAACAGCCCAGATGCCGTCAACGACCGGCAGTGAGAGTGTGCGGTCGTTCTGGCCATTCCAGAGAATCGTACGGACTACTGAACTGCCGCCTTCGGCACTACTTGAGGCGTAGACCTCCACATCTGTCTGATTGGGGATATTGGTCACTCGTACGGAGAGCTGCCGCTGCGCCGGTCTATAGGCGAAGTGTATACCCGTTTTATCTGCCGACTCGGAGAGCTTCACCTCGGTTGAGAATGGGCCCCCGACAACGTTTCCGCTCGTCAGCGGTGGTGTTGATATGACATAGGTGCCAGCGAGAAGCTGGGCAAACCGATAATAGCCGTTGGCGTCGCTCACTGTGCACCGTGATCCTTGCAGGTCTGTGAGGCAGACCGGGATGCCGGAAAGTCCGGGTTCGGAGCCGTTTTGTATGCCATCACGGGCAAAGCCAACCAGTCCCACACCGTTATCATTGAAAAGCACGCCGGAGATTTTCCGCGTGCCTGCCGCCGTGAGCGAGAAGGGGAGGGCGGTAAGAGGGGTCGCATCCGGTATCTGGATGGAAACGAAATACGAACTCGATTGGGATGCGTTTATTAGTACTGGGTTGACGATTCCCTGGATAGAAAAACGTACCACGTCTCCTTTGGCAACGGATCCGCCCTTGGTAGTGATGGCAATACTCTTAGTATCGGATGCGCACGTGATTGACGCGATGCCGACGCTATTGGAAGCCACCCCATTGATATCGCGATTCTCTGCCGTATCCATAACAGATGCGCAGGAAGCAAGGAAGTTGAATCCTGACGGGAATGCCAGGGCAATAGAACTGCCGGATGTGACATCTTTCGGAGAAGAAAACCCGATGTCATAGATGCTTTCCGCGCCTTCTTGCAGGTTACGCGGATACGCCTTGACCGGCGAGAGGCTGATGGTAGAGTAATCGGTCTCACCACTTGCAGTCGTGGGCAGCGGCGAGATGATTGTGACGGTCTGTTGTACTTTTGCGCTTACAATTTCTCGCGGACTATCAACAATGCTTGGTTTTGGCGTAAGGTATAATAAGAGAAAGATTGCTACTGCAATGACGATCCCGGTTCGATAAAAAATTGATGGTTTCATGGCATCTGGTTACTGCTTGCATCCTATCATCGCTAGCCATGCTTTGAAAGAGATTTTTTCGATGATAGCAAACTGTGCTATATTGAGTCTGTAGAGAAATGACCAAGAAGATCATTTCTCTACAAATTCATATTTCAAGACACTAGAAGAATTTTTTTATGAAACATTTGCTTTTGAGAGCTGGATTATTTTTCACTGCCGTTTTTTTTCTCACGAGTGTAATTCCTTCAGTCTCACTTGCTGCGGGCGTTTCTCCGGGAACAGTTGAGATTGAGGGCTTGCGTCCCGGTACCAAAACGACTCGAACTGTTACCTTCTCGCGCAGCAGCGCAGAGAAACCAGCACGCCTTATCGTGACCATAGAAGGACCGGCCGCTTCGTCACTGTCTGGGCCGAAAGAAATAGAGGTGTCGGCAGGAGTGAACAATGTTTCTTATCCATTGACTGCGGACGGGGGCACGCTCGCCGCAGGAAGGTATGAAGCGACCGTTACGGGATTCTTTGAAGAAGAGAAGGACAAGAATAGTAACGTTGGAATGGGCTCTACTATTGTTACGGCCGCTATGGCGACGGTGCGTCTTATTGTAACCAATGAGACAAAACAAGAATTTGCCATCAAGCAGGTCATCATTAATCCGACCGAAGTCGAACAGCCGTTGGGATTCACGTACCTGCTCGAAAACACTGGAAATGTTGATGCGCGCCCATCTAAAATAACAATTTCTGTCGTCGATCAAAAAGATCCCTCGTTTACGTATAATGAGACCTTCCTTGGAGACTCCTTGATGCCAGTGAAGGCCTTTTCGACCGAAGAGGGCTCGTTATTGACAAAGGCAAGGCTTCCGATAGGCAAGTATTGGGCTTCGTTTGTCTTTTTCAATGAAAAAGACGAAGCCATATTCACTCGCGAAAAGTATCCGCTTCAGGTATTTCCTGCAGGGACGCTCGCTCAAAAGGGGAGTCTGGAAGCATTCGGTCCAGACAAACAGGAGTATGAGCAGAACGAGCTTGTTATATTCAGCGGCACGTTCAAGAATACCGGCGAGGTCGGAGTGCAGGGAACGCTTCTCGTTGACATTTCTCTCGACGGGAAACGAGTTGATCTTTTGACCTCCGAGCAAGTATTTGTGCCGGCAGGACGCAGCGCCGACTTTTCCCTCACGACTCGTCTGACAAAAGGGGGCGCCTATACGGTCAAGGGAAGGGCGAAGTACGGCATCAATGAGACAGAGGAAATTACGGCAACCGTGACCGTGAAGGGATTCTCACCCTTGCTGCTTGGCGGCGTAATCGGCGCCGTGACCATACTCATAGCGCTTGCCCTCGTGCTTATGCGAAAGAAAAAAAAGAAATCCTTTGGTGAAGCAGTTACGCAATAAGTCAAACGACGCCATAGCCTTCCATGATAATTTTTCAAGGAATATGGTATACTCTTCTACAGCTGTGAATAATTCAATTTTAAAATGTATGAAAGAGATATGGGATTGAAATATTTTCCTTTCATCAGCGGTGCCGCTGCGTTGGCGCTTCTGCTGACCCTCATCTTCACCAGCTCATCTGATACAAAGCAAGATACCGAAAAGGGAGTCGTAAAGTCCGATACGACGCAGAGCGTTAAAAAAGAGCCAAGTTCGGTGCTTCAGACCGTAAAACTGCCAGCAACCGTCGATGCGGTAGTGGAGGTCAAAGAATAATAATTTGTTTCATTAACCTAGGATCATAGTATGGATAAGGGATCTTCTCAAGCAGCGTCGCAGGACAAGTTGCCTCTCTTGTATGGCGGCCTGTTTGCGCTCATTGCGCTTGTTGCGCTCATTGCGCTTGTTGTATCAAGAACAGCTGATACGACCCAGACGACAACTATTACAAACGTGGCGCCAACAATTGACTCGGTTACGGTTGCGGATACGACGGGTGGTACCGCAGTCACGGCGCTTACCCTTGTTTCGAGCGATGCGAGCGGAGATGGAGGGACCGGCGAAAACAGGATATTCGTCCATGGTACGGCATCTGACTCCAATGGATGTCAACAAATTGATAATCTTGCAGCCAACTGGGCAGGAAAAGTATATCATTCATCGGCAGGCAGCTCTTGTTCGGCAAATGACCTCAATTGTTATGTTGCAGCTCCAGCAACCGACCTAACGCTCGGAGGTACGAATGCCTGCGGATCTGATGATACTACCTTGAGTTATGAGTTTATTTACGACATAAAGTTTAATGCCGACGCCACTGATGCAGGCTCCAGCCCCGATTACAGCGCCAACAACTGGGTAGCATCTGTCACTGTAACCGATGACCAGTCATCAAGCGACACGGATACTGCTACGACATTCGAGATTAGTACGAACAAATCTGTCAGCACAACAGCATCGCAGGCATACGGCACATTGGCGCTTGGTGCAACATCTACGGAGCAGACCCTCACTATTACGAATACCGGAAATTATAACGCCCTGAACCCCTACATTAAGGCTTCGAGTACGAGCTGGACGTGTACTGGCGGCGGCATCACGGATAGTGCTAGCGAAGGAACCCACTGGGCGACGAGCTCTGGATTCACGTACGGGACGGCTGATCAGACTATGACTGCTGCCAATGTGGCAACAGGTTTGAGTATCACGAAGTCACCGAACGGAGGCGCGGCTTCCACTGATGATGTGTATACGAAAATCAAGCTTCCGGCAAACGATGTCAGTGGTACGTGTACAAATACCCTGGTCGTTACGGCAAACTAACTCCGCTCTAAAAATTCAAAACAGAGACATCATAAAAACCTCCTTCGGGAGGTTTTTATGATATACTAAACGAGTATGCAGTGTCTTATACAGAGATACCACTTCTTGTTTTCCGCAATCGGCGCTGCCGTCGCATGTATTGGATTGGCGTTGCTGGTAGACGGCCTTTCTGCGCCGACTGTCTATAGTGTTGGGAATCCGCCATCCGTAGACTCGGTTGTTATTGCCACCGCATCCGGCGGACAGTCAGCGGCTGCGATCGACCTCGCAGAGGCGACGAGTACGAATGTGTACATTCGCGGTACGGCCAGTGATCCCGACGGGTGCAGCCAGATAGACGGTGTCGCCTCGCCGTCGGTCTGGGCGGTCAGCTTCTATCGCACCGACGTCACCGGCAGCCACAACTGCAGCGCCAATAATGCGAACTGCTACCACGATACGGAGGAGGCAAGCGATCTATCTGGTTGCATCGAGGGCGAGGACACAGACCTTTCTTATGAAATGGATATTCCGGTCCAGTTTTACGCAGACGCCACTGATACGGGCTCAAGCCCCGATCGTGCCGCTACCACATGGACGGCGTATGTCCAGGTGACCGATGACGACGGCAATTCCGCCAACGGCAGCGCTACGGTTGAGATGAATACGCTCAAAGCGCTTTCCGTTACCACGACTGTCGCCTATGGCACCTTGAGCCTCGGGGGGCAGTCGGCCGAAAAAACCGTTACCATCCGAAATACCGGCAATGACAACGACCTTGACCCGACCATAAAGGATGCTGCAGGCTGGACCTGTTCGTCCGGCTCTTTTGGCGCTGGCAATGTGCACTGGAATACCGTCGGAGGACAGGGGTACGCGGCTGGGACGGCGGTAACGGGGAGCAATACCGATCTCAATAATCTGAGCATAGCGAAACAAACCAGCGAAACTCAGTCGACAAAAGATATCTATCTGATGCTCCAAATCCCGGCAACCGGTGTGGGGGGCGCGTGCAGCAGTACCCTTACCTTCACCGCGACGTAAGCACTCCCGTATCAAGAATAGAAGCAGTGTCAAGGGCGTCATCCTTGATGAGTGGCGCGATCAAACGTGAAGAAAGCTCAAGGATCTTGAGTTCTTTGGGTGTACGGATGAGCAAATGATCGCCGTCGGAGAATAAATCAACCGTCCGAGTGTTCCACGGAATGCGATACGCGCTCCATTTTTGCGCGTCTCGAATAATCAGAAGATTGAGAAGGCGCCAAAAGCGTCTTTGTTCGGCGTCGTCGTTTTCTGTACGAAAGAGGGAAAGCATGCGCTCGTGCAGCTCGCTTTCTTTTTTTGGATCGATAAAACGAAATGTATTGGTGCTGAGGGTGTAGGAAAACATCTCTTTCTTTTCTGTGAGTACTGCGATATCTTCTTTGTCTTGATCTGGGAGCCACCGGGCCTCGGATTTTTTATTAAGATTGATCTTTTGGCATTGATGTTTTCCTGAAATATCGACTGGGAGAATGCAGTAAAATGAGGCATCGTCTCCCAGTAATTGGATAAAGAAGTGGGTTTTTTTGGAATTTTCGCGAATGTCCGAAACGCCCATCTTGTTGTCTTCGGGGGGTGTTATACCGCGAATGGTATCGCCTGAAAAAATATAAAGTCTCCGCTCGCCAGCTCCCGGCACGCCTGGGGGCAGCGTTCCAAATAGAAACGTATCTCCAACTTCGCCAGGGAACGTCTTCCACTCGCCGGGGAAAAACTGTTCTTTGGCATCTTTCAAACGAAGGAAGAGTACGCCTTTGTGTGCGTTGCGCCTGATGTCTGACAGGGCGAAAAGCGGCGGTGTCTGGCTCCATGGTATGTCGGCAAGCGCCACGGGGCGCGGAGAAAAAAACCAGCCGACAATAAGAAAGGCTGCAGCAAAGGCAACGCTCAGCGCTATGATCGCAGCGATTATTTTTTTTCGCATAGGCATGGGAGAGGACTGATCTTTTCACTCTAATACACTCGACGTGTGAAGAAAAGCCGCCTCGCGCCACTTATGCACCGTCGTGCGCTTGACCCGGATAAAAAGGGGAGTATCATGAGAGAAAGGTGACTCGCCCCGATCGGGGATGAGGCGCTTCTTTTTTTTCTCATAAGTGCTCGTTATGTTTACGGCAGCAATCATTGCGATTTTTATTCTCGGGTATGCGGCAATCACGCTCGAACACAAGTGGGACATTCACAAGTCGATCACTGCCGCCGCCTTGGGCGCAACGCTCTGGCTTTTGATCGGCGTTCGCGAAGGCGAGGCGGCAAAACACGCAACCGAAGCGCTTGGCACGGAAATCTTTGGGCTGATCATGTTCCTTTTCGCGGCAATGACGATTGTCGAGATCCTCGTTCACTATCGTTTTTTCGACTTTATTCGTGCGCGCCTGCTTTCTCTGGGGTTGAATGATTACAAGCAATTATGGCTGATCGGCGCTCTTGCGTTTGTTTTGTCGGCAATCATCGATAACCTCACGACGACGATCGTGATGGTGCAGATCGCGCGGCGGTTTTTCTCCGGAAAAAACTTGCTCGTTGCGGCCGCGGCCATCGTCGTGGCGGCGAATGCGGGAGGCGCGTTTTCTCCGATCGGCGACGTGACGACGATCATGCTGTGGCTTGCGAAGAAGTTTACGGCGAGTGAGATCATCATCAATGCGTTCCTTCCATCGCTCGTGCTGTTTTTGGTCAGCGTCTGGATGATGAGCCGGAAGATTTTTGCGGATACCCGCGATGTGAAAGAGGAAAAAGTCACGCTTTCCCGATCAGAAAAAGTTATTATCACTTCCGCTTTCTCGTCCTTCCTATTTCCGGTCATCTTTAAGCAGATCGGGCTCGAGCCGTATTTCGGCCTCCTCTTCGGACTTGGCATTACCGGCATTTTGATAGCCGCATTGCGCATGGTAAGCAAACGCGAGACCCACCTGACGGCCGATATCACCAACATGCTCGTCAAAGTCGATTTCGCAAGCCTGCTGTTTTTTGCCGGCATACTGCTGGCAGTCGGCGCCCTTGAACATATCGGCGTCTTGGAAACCGTCTCCAATTCGCTTTTCGGAGAAGACGCATCGCTTGCGCGGTATGTTCTGGGAAGCTCGGTTCTCGGCGTCTTTTCGGCGATCGTGGACAACATCCCGCTGACCGCCGCCGCTATCGAGATTCTGCAAACGACCGATCCGGCCATATGGTCTTTGCTTGCGTTTGCCGTCGGCACCGGCGGATCGCTCTTGGTCATCGGGTCTGCCGCCGGCGTCGTTGCAATGGGAATGGTCAAAGAGCTGACATTTTTCACCTACATGAAGCTCGCGACAGTTCCGGTGCTGGCAGGGTATGTTGCCGGATTTGTCGTCTGGTACCTGCAATACGTCCTTCTGCGCTAAATACGCAAGGATCCCACGAGTAAGCGATTCCTTTTCGACTGCCGGGGAGTAACGAGGTTTTTGGGCTGCGCGTTATAGGGGTATATGGGATTCGCTGCCTTTGCCGTTCAGCTTGTTATCGGCATCATTGAGGCGCTATTAGCGCTGCGCCTTGTGTTGCGTCTGTTCGGAGCAAATCCGAACGCCCCGTTCGTCGCCTGGGTGTATGATGCAAGCGGCCCCTTCCTCTATCCGTTTGCCGGCATTTTTCCGGATCTTGTTATTCGTCCCGGATTCGTGATTGAGCTGTCTGTCGTGATCGCCATGATCGCGTACTCGCTGATCGGATACCTGATCGCTTGGGCATTGGCGCGAAGTGTTCCACCCTCGCCGTAAGCGATTGACATTTTTTCGAAAACATGCTATATTTATAGGTAATTACATATCGGCACACCGCCGATACGCTCGAAACCTTGTGAAACCGTAGAATAATATGGCCCAGAAGGACTCGGGCCATATTATTTTATGATGAAAGAGAAAATGACAGAGAACACATCAGATCAGACGTTTTACGCATTGCCGATTCGTCCGCGGCTGCTTGCGCGGATTGCAGCGCTGGGGTATTCGACCCCGACCGGCATTCAGGCCGCGGCTATTCCTCCCGCCATTGAAGGAAGAGATCTTGTCGGTATTGCCCAGACGGGCACCGGGAAGACACTCGCATTTATTGTGCCGATGATTCAAAGAATTGCCGAGACGAAAGGGCGAGGCCTAGTGCTTGCCCCCACGCGCGAGCTTGCCCTGCAGATCGCTGCTGTTGCCGAGGCGATTGGTAAAGAAATCGGGCTCCGGAGCGCAACGGTTATCGGCGGAGCGCCGATTCAGCAGCAGATTCGCATGCTGAAGCGCGATCCCCACATTATTATCGCGACGCCGGGGCGTGTTATCGACCTGCTTGACCGCAAGAGCCTTTCGCTTGATGCCATCCGTATGCTTGTTTTGGATGAGGCGGACCTCATGTTTGATATGGGATTCGCTCCGCAGATCGGCCGCATTCTGAAGGATGTGCCGCGAGAGCGACAGACCCTTTTGTTTTCCGCAACGATGCCCGAGCCGATCGCAAAGATTGTTGCCGGGTATATGAAGGACCCGATCCGCATCGATATCGCGCGGGCCGGAAGCGCGCCAGCGCGGATCGCGCAGGAAATGCGCCTTGCGCAAAAGGGCGAAAAACAGGCGTGCCTTGATGCGCTTCTCAAAGAGCGCGCCGGATCGGCAATCGTGTTTGTGCGGACAAAGTTCGGCGCGCGAAAACTGAGCCGTGCCCTGCGAGAGAGCGGACATGCCGCCGCCGAAATCCATTCCGACCGATCGCTCGCTCAACGCCGCGCCGCGCTTGACGGATTCAAGGCCGGTAAGCAGCGCGTCCTCGTTGCGACAGATATCGCCGCGCGGGGGATCGACGTATCCGGCGTGGCGCTGGTTGTTAATTACGACCTTCCGGAAAATCCTGAGGACTACGTTCACCGAATCGGGCGTACCGGACGCGCCGGACGCGCCGGGTGCGCCGTCTCGTTCGTTCAGCCGGATCAGCGACAGTTGTGCCGCAGGATCGAGCGGCTTGTCGGAGCCGCTTTCCCGAATATCGAAGACCAGCGCACTCCCAACTCTGCGCCGCGGAATGCGTTCCGACATGCGCCGCGGAATGCAGGGAGGCAGGGAGGCGGTATGGGGCGATCGAAGAAACCCATTCGAATGACATTCGTGACAAAAAAGAGATACGCGCGCAACGCGCACTAGATCCACTGGAAGACGGCATCAGCCGTCTTTTTGGTATACTGGATTGGTATGGAAGCACACTCAACGCGAGAATTCGGGGCAAAGGAAAAGGTGCGGATCAATAAATTTTTGGCAGAGCGCGGCATTGCATCGCGGCGAGCAGTCGATGAGCTGATTTCGAAAGGGCGCATATCAGTGAACGGCATCGTCGCAATGCCCGGTATGAAAGTCGGGCGGGCAGACACGATCGCGATTGACGGAAAGCCGATCGGCCACGCGCAGCAGAAGCGCATCTGTATTCTTCTCAACAAGCCCTTGGATTGCATCACAACAAGCCGCGATACGCATGGCCGGCGCACGGTACTTGATGTCGTCCGCGTGCCAGACCGCATTTTTCCGGTCGGGCGTCTCGACAAGGATACGACCGGCGTCTTGCTTTTAACCAACGACGGCGAACTTGCGCATCGGCTTGCCCATCCGCGTCATGGGATCGACAAGATCTATCGTGCGCACGTGAACGCACCGCTGACTCGCGACGCGAAAAAACGGTTTGAGGACGGGATGATGCTCGACGGGCGCCAGACGGCGCCGTGCACGGTGCGTATACTTCCGGGAGATCGCCAAACCGTTGAGATTACCTTGCATGAGGGAAGAAATCGACAGATCCATCGGATGTTTCGCGCGCTCGGGTATCGCGTGGAAGCGCTTGATCGGATTCGATATGCAAGCCTTGGTGTCGGGCGTTTGCAACGGGGTCAGTGGCGGTTTCTCGCTCCGCGCGAAATGCGTGCATTAGAAAAGATTTGATGCTTCACCAAAGAGCTACGGATGAGCTTTCATGATATACTGACAATCGTTAATCGTTTCCGTCGCCCTCATGAGCGAAGCGATGCTCGATAGTTCCGAGGCATTTCATATCAGTCTCGACGATGAGAACGGGGTTTCAGCCGTCGATGCGCTTGACCGCCTTATTGCTTATGCGCGGGCTGCTCGCGCATCGGATATCCATATTGATCCAGGCGAGAGCGATAGTGCGGTGCGTATGCGGATTGACGGCATGCTTCACGCCGTCGCCTGCATGCGCACGGATACCGCCGGAGAGGTCATCGCACGCATCAAGGTTCTTGCGGGACTCCGAACGGATGAGCATCATCGGCCTCAAGACGGTCGTTTTCGGATCACGGACGGGGAGGGGCGGATGGATGTTCGCGTCTCAATCGTTCCAACATATTACGGAGAGAATGCCGTACTTCGGCTTCTTATGGAGCGTTTGGAAGACGCGACGTTTGAGGCGCTCGGTTTTGATAATGCTCATGCGTCGGCGATCAGAAGCGCGCTTGCATCCCCATACGGCATGATTCTCGCGACCGGTCCGACCGGCTCGGGAAAGACGACGACGCTGTATGCGATGCTGCGCATTCTTGCCAAAGAGAGCGTCTCGGTCGTGACGATCGAGGATCCGATCGAGTATGCGATCGACGGCGTGCGCCAGATCGCCGTAAACGAACGCACGGGCGTGACATTCGCACACGGACTGCGCGCAATGGTGCGCCAAGACCCGGATATTCTGATGGTAGGGGAGATTCGCGATCCGGAAACGGCCGCGCTCGCCGTCAATAGCGCCTTGACCGGCCATCTCTTACTCTCGACCGTGCATACAACAGACGCTGTCACGGCGCTCGTCCGTTTTCTTGAGATGGGAATCGAGCCGTATCTGATCGGCGCGACAGTCAATGCCGTGATCGCGCAGCGGCTTGTTCGGCGAATCTGCATGAAGTGCGTATCGGCACATGCGCCGAGTCAGCGCGAACGCGCGTTTCTGGAGCGATTGGGGGGCGAGCCGTTCGAAAGCGATCGTTTGATGTGCGGGAAGGGCTGTTCCTTCTGCAGAGGTACCGGCTATGCGGGCAGGATCGGCGTGTCCGAAGTATTGTCGGTGGACGAAGGCATTCGCGCAGCGCTCCTCGATCGCGTTCCAGATGTCGCGCTTCGATCTGCCGCGCGCGCTCAAGGGATGCGCACCCTGGCTTCTGACGGGATAGACAAGGTTCGCCGGGGCATCACGACGCTTGATGAAGTCGCGCGTATCAGCCGCGAAACAGTATGACCGCTCGCAGCGTTCCCATTATTGAGCGAATAACGGCGGCATGCCGGCGTCACGACGGTCGCCTGACGCGCCGCGAACAGATATCATTTTTCAAACGACTTTCTTTTTTGCTCCGTTCCGGCATGACAGTGAATGAGTGCATCGATGCGCTTGAGCGCAATGCAAAGCGGAGAGGAGAGAGGCTTTTTTACGCTGCCCTGCGCGAAGATGTGATGCGCGGCGCCGAACTGCACACCGCGCTTCTGCGCGCCGATCCGTCGCTTGACGGGCTTGCCATCGCGCTCGTGGATGTCGGGGAAAAGAGCGGCACTCTCGAAGAAAGCGTCATGCATATCGCAGCCGAACTGGAAAAACGCGAGTCATTCCGAAAAAAAGTCGCTGCCGCAAGCGCGTATCCGCTTTTTGTCATGGGGATGACCGCGGCCGTAACGGCGTTTATCGTGCTGTTCGTTTTTCCGAAAGTGCTTCCGCTCGCCGCTGCGCTCCACCTCGACCTTCCGCTTGCAACGCGGATCATTCTTGGAATTTCCGATATTCTCCGCGCATACGGCATCGCGCTCACACTCGGCTGTTTCCTTGGCGTTGCTCTTGCGGCAGGTGCGGTTCGGCGGGAAAATATCCGGCGCGGACTCGATCGTCTTCTTCTCCGGATTCCGCTGATACGGTCGTTTGTCATTGCGTACAATACGTATTTCATTGCGCGCAGCATGGGACTGCTTTTGGCATCCCATGCGCCTCTTGATGCGAGTGTGCGCCAGACGGCGCATGCGCTCTCGCATAGCGCATATCGGGAGATGATGCTTGAGGCCGAGCGCGGCGTCAGATCCGGCAAGCAGCTTTCCGGTCAGTTCGAGACGTCTCGCGCGCCATTCCCTCCCGCCGCCGTCCAGATGATTGCCGTTGGCGAGCGCGCAGGAAATCTCGCCTCGTCATTTCTGCACGTCGCCGCGTTGCAAGAAGAGGAGATGGAGGGTTCTGTACGCATGTTTTCGCAGTGCATCGAACCTGCACTTCTCTCGTTTGTGGGGCTTCTCGTCGGTTTTGTCGTTCTGGCGACGGTGACGCCGATCTATTCGGTGACGCAGCATATCTATCCGCGCTAATGACCTCTCTTGACTGAAAGAATACGCTACTGATGCTATACTAAAAGGTATGAAATCACATTCTTTTTTCAGTGCGAACGTGCGAGGAATGATGTGCGCTGCGCGCGTGATTGGCGGGTGCTTTGTTTTTTTTGCCCTGCTTCTGATTCCCTTTGAGGCGACCGCGAGCGAGGTCGAATTCAGGGCCGCGTATTCTGACAAGACGCACGCCAGTTTTCACTTTTCTTCTGATGCGGTTCCGCCGCTTGCGACGATCGATTTGGGAAAAGATGGGACCAGCGAGCTAGTGGCAGGATCGGCGGGAGGGAGCGTGCCGTCTGTGCGACTTTTTCGGCTCAATGGATCGCTCATGAAC
>CAZUKY010000004.1:0-72552 GCA_964621085.1 uncultured Gammaproteobacteria bacterium
CGGCTGCTTTGACGCGACAACCGGCGAGGGCAAGCAGTGTAACGGCGGCTTTGCGGTCAAGAAAAAGCCGAGACTGCCCTTGCCATCGGTGAAAGTCGGCACTATCGCCTGCCGGCGTACGGACGACAAGGCTCCTGCCTCCAAGGAGACCGCACAAGAGGACGGCGAGAAGCCGGCCGTCAATGCAGTCCCAAAGATCAGGGATCTGTCCGCCGTAGAGCTCCTTCATGATCGAGAGGGCCGCTTGAACCTCCTCAGATGCCATCTCTTCAACGCGGCGATCGCGAGAGAAGAAGTAGTGAGAGCTGACCAGATTCAGCATCATCAGCTCTCGCTGAAAATCCGGTCGGGGCCGCAGACGCATATTGTTCAGCTTCGCCAGCGCCTTGAGGTAGTTATCGATCTGAAACCGCTGCCAGTGTGCCACCTCAGGAAGGAGCTGACTTACTTCAGGCGAGAGCTTGGAGGAGATCGGCATGATAAGCGGATGTTCTGAGGGATGGATCACTCGCGTCGAAACACTTGCGTGCTGGATATTCTGTGCCTGTAGCGACATCGCCTTCCTTTCGCCGTCGTGAATGGGTGTGCAACGTAAAGGACTAACCAGTGACAATTACCAATAATACTCCTGAAAGCGAGACAGTCAATACATTTTACTTTAAATAAAAAAGGCTCTCAAGAGCCTTTTTGTCAAGAATGTTTTTGACAGCTTGAGACTGGTGGAAAATAATCTTACAGTCATTTTTTGTACGCCCTACAAGTCGTTTCCGGAATACGATAGGTTAAAACTTTTATTGATCAGAGGGAAATCGGGCACCATATTTCCGCGCCCTGCATGACCGAGCGCTGTCCAGTTTAAAAATGAGGGATCGCGCACATCGACTCTTCGTATGTCGCCATTGGCATCGGTTGCCACAAACGTAACAATATCCCCTCTCCAACCCTCGACAATACTGACAGCATACGAATTCTTTGCCAATGTCACGCGCTGCAATTTTTTGGAAGGCGGCACTGGAAGATGCGTAAGCACCTGCGCAAGAATATCGAGTGACGCACGCACTTCCTTCACGCGAACAAAGAACCGCGCAAAAACATCCCCTGTCTTTTCCGTTACTACCGGAACATGAATATCGCCATAGGCAGCATACGGGTACTGAATACGCGCATCTGCATGAAAACCAACCGCCTTGCCTGCAATGCCAGTAACACCGTGGTCTCGCGCACAGTCATAATCGAGCGTGCCGGTACCCTGGAGGCGCCCCATTAGCGAATTTGAATTTTCTGCGACTGCCAATACTTCATCGAAATCTTTGCGGAGAGCCGTGAGTTGGGCGAATACTTTTTTTGCAGTCTCCCTGTCTATCGTTACAGCGCACCCTCCGATCACGGCAACGCCTCGCAAAAACCGGCTGCCGGTAAGACTCTCATTAAGACGCATAATGACTTCGCGCATTCGCGCTCCATTGCTCCCGCCAAAATTATATCCCGTGTCGATCATGATCGCGCCGATATCTCCAAGATGATTTGCGAGTCGTTCAAGCTCTGAAAACACCACGCGAAGCGACTGCGCATGATCATCGACAGACGTGGAGCTGAGTTCTTCGATCGCCTGACAAAAAGCAAGCGCATGGGCAAACGAACTATCCCCCGATATTCGTTCTGCTAATCGAACCTTTTCTTCAAGAGGAAGCACTTCGAACAATTTTTCTGTCCCTTTATGCGAGTATCCCAGTCGCGGCTCAAGATACATAATCTCTTCGCCCGCCACACTAAATCGGAAATGTCCTGGCTCAATAATGCCGGCGTGAACGGGACCAACGGGTATTTCATAGATCCCCTCTCCGGTCACCGTATGAAATTCAAATACTTCCTTTGCCTGCGGCGGCCGCGCATCCCATGCAACGTCTTTTCTCAAAGGAAATATATTTTTTGGCCAATTTTCATGAAGGATGAGCGAGCGAAGTTCGGGATGTCCCACAGGAATAAGACCAAAAAACGTCGCGATCTTGCGCTCGAAAATCGATGCCTGGTGCATCCATGGCGTCAGTGATGGAAATTCACCATCTGTCTGAATGCTTATGGCGACAAAGATTTTTTCTTCTGGTACAGCAAATATCGCGCAGAGACGAAACAGCTTTGTCTCCTCGCGTTCATCAAGCGCCGTGATCATTTTCAACTCATGTCCTGCCTCGTGAAACGAACGACATGTCTGTACATAGTCCTGGCAATCGACCTCAGCAAAAACACATGTGCCGTAGCGTGTGAGCGCTGTATTTGAGGGAAAGAGTGTGCTGTACGCGTTCGATTGGCGCATAATATTACTGATAAAGCGCGGCCGCAAAAAGAAGCTCTTTCATTACGAGCGGCATATGAATGCTTAAAAGAATCAATACAACAGCAAGAATCGCAGCCGGAACGGTGGTGAATAGATTTATTTCGCCGGTGCGCACCTCTTCAGATGGCGTTCCAAACATCATAGCAGTTACGTGTCTGAAAAAGCCGGTAAAGACTAAAACAAGCAACGCAAGGATGGCGACAGCAAGATACGGGGAGTACTCAAATGCACTCGCCAGTATCATGAATTTTGTCAGAAATATGCCAAAAGGCGGAACGCCGGTGATCGACAAGAATCCGATAAACAAGAGAACGCTTGTCATCGGCAGTGTGGAGAAAAGACCCTTTATATGCTGAATTTTTGTCGTGCCATATTTCAGAAAAACATTTCCTGCCGTAAAAAAGAGCAGCGCTTTTGTAAGAGAGTGGTAGATCATATGAAGCACGGCTGCCAGCGCACCGACTCCGCCAATGCCAAATCCAATGGCGAGCAAACCCATGTGCTCAATGCTTGAGTAGGCAAAAAGGCGCTTGTATTTTTTTTGTGTAAAAATGATGAATGCCGACACGATCAGTGAAATAGTTCCGAATAGTAACAATAGATGCTGGCTGAATGATGGTTCAACGACACTATCCGTAATCGCCTTAAATCGCACTATAGCTAAAAATGCGACATTCAGAAGCGTTCCCGAAAGAAGCGCACTTACCGGCGACGGCGCCTTGCTGTGCGCATCGGGAAGCCAGGTATGCATTGGCGCGAGACCCATCTTTGTGCCAAATCCTATAAGAACAAAGATGAATCCGATTTGTGTCATAAGCGGATTGAGCGTTGAAGCGACAGCGGCCAATGAGTCCCATGTAACAAAAGTCTGGCTATGCATGAGTGACGGCGCTGCAAAAAAGAGCAGCATGCCAAAGTATCCCAGGAGAAGGCCGATCGAGTTAATGAGTAAATACTTCCATGCAGCCTCGGTTGCAGACGGTTTATTGTAAAAGCTCACAAGGAACAATGTTGAAATGGTTGTTGCTTCAAGCGCAATCCACATAATCACCGGACTGGCCGACGACACGCTCACAAGCATTGCACCGATAAAAATGTGCAAGAGTACAAAGTATTCGCGCACGCGCCGAAATCCAATAATTTCCTTGCGCACCTCTTCTCGCAGATAGCCGATCGAGTACAGCGAGGCAGCACACCCAATGGCGCCGATGATCGAGAGCACGATAATGCCCAGCGAATCGAGAGCAAAATATCCGAACGAAAGAGTGTTTTCCTTTTCCAAAAAAGCACGGACAAGAAACACGCCGGCAACGCCTTCAACGATGCACGCACATACGGCGATATACTCAAGCGCGCGAATGTTTCCTTTCCGCGGGAGAAGCGAGAGCAGTGCCGCTAGAAATGGTGTTGAAAGAAGATATGCAAGCGACATAGATCTAATCAGTGAGCTTCTTCATCGCAGCCGTATCGAGCGAGTGGAAGTGACGCATCATAATGGTCGCGAGAACGGATGCGATAATGACCCATATGAATATGTTCGTTGTGATGCCGAGCTGAAATGCTGAATTTTGCTCAAGGCCGGCAAGGAGCGCAAAGAGTACGATCGTATTTTCAAGCGAGAGGATGCCGATCATCTGCGAACCGGCGCCGCGGCGATTGACAATGAGAAAGATCGACATAAGAATCGTTGCAAGTGACAGAACAATCATGTCGGCGTTCGCGGGACTCAGGAGTGCAAGTTCTCCAAAAATAGTCATTCTCGTAAATGCCACCAAACCCGTAAGAATGAGGAGTGTTAAAGGCAGCGAGCATACCGTCTCCGCTAAAAAAGTGAGGTTGTATTTCTTGACCAAGTCAAGGAAAAAATACGGCGCAGCAACAACTTTAACGCCAATACTTGCCACGAGGGCAATGACAAGAAGTGCTGTAAAACTGCCTACCGACGAAAGAATCAGGGCGAGCACTACTGCGATCGACTGCACCATGTAGACATAAATAGCCGTCGAACTCTTTTTTACAAGATGAAGTGCGACAACTGTAAGAAATACGAATGGAACAAGCAGTGACAGAAGTGAGTATGGAAAAACGGTCATACGAGCTACAAAATAAAACCGAGGGCGACAACACTGAGAACACATGAGGTAAATAACAGGTCGGGCAGTTGAAAAATGCGTAATTTTGCTATGCTGGACTCGATCAAAGCCACAACGAAACATCCGGTAACGAGCTTCCCAAGAAGAATGCCGAATGCACTGAGTATGCCAAGCACATTGATGTCATGCGCTATTCCCCATGGGAAAAAAAGCTGCACGCCGAGTCCCAAAAAAAGTGCGTACTTATTCGCCGCCGCCCACTCAATAAGCGCAAGACGTTTTCCTGAATATTCCAAGATCATCGCCTCGTGAATCATCGTTAACTCAAGGTGTGTTGCAGGGTTATCGAATGGGTACCGGCTTGTTTCTGCCAAGAGTGCAATACCAAAACCCATGCCCGCAAGAACGACCGGCACTGCGTACGCAAGCGGCATGGCGGCCAGCGTTTGGGCGATCTGAGAAAGGTTTGTCGTGCCTGTTACGAGTGCGAGAACAAACAATGAGAGCACGAGTCCCCCCTCCGCTAATGATGCGACCATCATTTCGCGACTCGCGCCAAAACCGCCAAAACCTGAACCACTATCAATGCCTGCGAGCGCTAGAAAGAACGTTCCAAAGGCAAAGAGATACACGACGGTCAGAAAATCCCCAGTAAGAGCGGTACGCGTGGCGTATGTCAGAAGCGGAACGCTTGCCGCAATGGCAAGTGTTGTCGCGAAAATAACAAAAGGCGCCCAACGAAAAATCCATGATGCGTCAGTGCTCATGACCTCATCTTTCTGGAACAATTTCCAAAAATCGCGATACGGCTGAATGACTGATGCGCCTTGGCGATTTTGGAAAAATGCCTTTACCTTTCTCGTAATACCAATAAGTAGCGGGGCTACTGCCGGCACAAGAAGTATTTGAAGAATCCACGGAAGAGCCATTGTCATAGCACAAATGCAAGAGCCACTAAAAGAAGCAAAAGGATTACAAACATGTACGAGATATACGCATTGACGCTGCCGCTTTGTATTTTCTTCACAAAGCCGGACATGTTGGCAATAATTTCATACAATCCCTTGACGAGCGTCGACTGATAGACGTCCTTCATGCCAAGCTTCACTTCAGTAAACTTTGGAAAGTAATGGCGCACGTCGTCGTAATAATCAACTCGTCGCACGACAACGGGAAACAGAAAACGCTTAAACACCGTGATCAAGGAGCGTGAAAAGCCCGTTGCTGTAATTTCCATTCGTGGCGTAAGATCGACGCCGCAATCCCACGTGCGTCCAAATCGAATGCGGCTTTGGGAAGAAATAATGCGGACCATATAATAGATGCCGCCAAGGGCAACAACCAGTGCAATGAAAATGGCGGGCGTTGAAAGTGCTGCAAAGCCGGCATCAATATTCCACGCAGATGCAGTCACGCCAGCCCTTAAGGGGACAAACTGCTGAAGCGATTGGGCGATCCGTTGAAGGAATGGGGTTATTGAACCGGCGGAAAGTCCCGCAATCAACGTAAGCGCTGCAAGAAACGCCATACTCAGGACCTGCGATGCTGAGGACTCGCGGGCGTGCTGCGCTTCGTCGCTCCGCGGACGAGCCAAAAACGTAACGCCAAATGCCTTTACAAAGCACGCGGCAGCCAAACCGCCAGTAAATGCCAATGCTCCTATCGCGAGTATAAAGACAATCTTTGTTCCCACAAAAAATGTCTCATTCACCGCAAAGAGCGATTGGAATGTCAACCATTCGCTCACAAAACCATTGAACGGGGGAAGCGCTGAAATCGCCATTGAACCAACAAGAAAGAAAAACGCCGTAAGGGGCATTCCCTTAATTAATCCTCCGTACTCTTCAATATTCCGCGTATGCGTCTGATTGATGACAGATCCTGCACCGAGGAATAAAAGCGCCTTGAAGATCGCGTGATTCAATGTATGAAAAAGGCATGCGATGATGCCAATAGTTGCAGCTTCATTCATGCCAGCCGAGAGAAACACCAACGAACTTCCCATGCCCAGTAAGATAATGCCGATATTTTCAATACTATGATAGGCAAGGAGTCTTTTGATATCATGTTCCGCAAGCGCATACAGCACGCCAAGTAATGATGAAATCGAACCAAGAACAAGCACGGTACCGCCGATCCACTGAGGAGTTGCAGGGAAAAAATCAAATAAAATGCGTACAAGCATGTAAATCCCGGTTTTGATCATCACCCCGGACATGAGCGCAGAGACGTGTGATGGGGCAGCCGGATGAGCACTTGGAAGCCAGATATGCAGCGGAATGACGCCAGCCTTTGTTCCGAACCCGATCAGGACGCACGCAACTATGAGAATCTGCGTGAGGAGGGGCGCTGTGCCAAGCGATGCTTGTATCGTGTCAAAGTCAAATGAACCCGTTGCGCGATATATGAGCAAAAAAGCTGCGACGATAAATGCGGTTCCGATATGTGTCATGATGAAGTACAACGTGCCCGCTTTTACGTTTTCTTCTTCGCGACTTTCATAGACAACCAAAAAGTACGACGCGAGCGACATGAGCTCCCAGACAATCAAGAAGAAAAGCGCATGATGGGCAGTAACAACCAAAATCATGCTTGCGATAAAAAGGTGATAGAAGAAATTGAGGACACCGATATTTGCTTTTCCAAAATAGTGTTGTGCGTACCCAAAAGCATAGATTGAACACGGCAAGGCAATGAGCGAAATAAGAAAAACAAAAAACGACGATAATGCATCGACGTGAATGCTGTAAGAAAGAAGCGGCAGTGTTGACGGCAGATTGACAGCTACTGCCGAACCAGTGAAAAGGAGCAGGGCCGAGAAAACAATGCCATAACACGAGCCGAGAATGGCAATCGCGCTACCTCAAAACCGCGCTGCGGCGTCGTCCTTCTGAAAAAGGAGCGACCCAAGGGCGCCAATCACAAAAATACCGAGGAGGGTAAAATAGCTCTGCGATGAGACAAACGCGTCAAACATATACTTAGGAGCGCTTCTGCCTTGTCTCAATATCACCCAAAATCTGATAGAGAGCGCTTATGATTTGCGAGGGCGTCGGCGGATCTCCCGGAATGCCGTATTGTACGGGAACAACAGCAGCTGCGCCATCCATTACCGCATATGATCCCTTAAAAATCCCACCGTCAATCGCATCGTCGCCAAGCGCAACTACGATTTTTGGCTCTGGTGTTGCATCGACCGTTCTTCTGAGTGCTTCTGCCATATTGCGGCTTACCGGGCCGGTGACGATGACCATATCCGCGTGCCGCGGCGAGGCGACAAAGTGTATGCCAAAACGCTCCACATCATAGTATGGATTGCCGAGTGCGACGAGCTCCTGCTCGCATGCGTTCGTCGAACCTGCCGTTACGACGCGTATTGCAAGCGAACCATTAAAAAGTTTTTTTATTTTTTTCTGAATTTTTGGACCGAGTTCAACAACATGCGCCTGCGCGTCGGGTACCGCGCGCTGCACATGCGTAGAAAGAATTTTTGTATACATACCAGAAGACCAACTGGCTTACTCTGACCTCAATTTCGTCAATAGTGAACATGGTAACACGAACAAAAAAACACGCAAGAGTATGTAAATATAATCTTTTTTTGTCAATGTATTTCGATGCAAATTGATCTGCCTGCTCTGTGAGGGAGCCCCAGAGACATATCAGTACTACTTCCGATATACTTCGATCATAGCGGTTGTACGTTTTCCCAAGGGACGGTGGATGCCGGACTCATAGTTGTGGAGCGCGCGCTCGAGCAGAGCGGCTGCATACCGATACCCCTCCCCTTTGCGGGTGCCCGGATCATTGGTGATAAACTCATGTGTTGCCGGATCGTATCCGCGTACGACAAGCATGTGGCGTTCAGGTCCGGGCGGCGTGTAGTTCGGGTTTTTCAGGATGCGACCATTGAGGGGTACGATCACAATCGCCCCCTCGCCCAGCGCATCAATAATATCCTGCACGTCGATATCTTTTTTTACCGACAGGCGGTCATGTTTGTAATACTCACGCATGAGCACGGCCGTATCCTCGGCTGAGGTGTCCTGATAGTACCCGCGCGTCTTTTCCTGATATGCCGAGAGTTTACGCAGTTCGGCCTCCTGCTCTGCCAGACTCATGGAACGCCCGCTAAGCCACAGATGTGCCATGATTAGTGAGGCTTCCTCGCACCCGTCCTGAAACCGCGGCTCGCTCCACTTGCCAAACGGCGCCTGCACGACAAACGGCACGGCAATATCAATGAGTCTGGGTTTTTGCGGCATTTCGGGGACAGAAACTGGCACCTCCTCCCCGTCGCGACTCTTGCCTTTATCGCTATCTCCAACAGTTTTCTCGGATTTTTCATCCGATTCTGAAGGTTGCTCAACGGCAAACGGCGCATCGCGAAACGGAGACGTCCGCGGGTAGATTCCGTAGACGATCGCAATCGCTGCTCCGGTCGCAAACCCGATGAGCGTTAGCAGTATTGCCAAGAAAAGCTTCATATTTCTTTATTCTTTGAAGAATGAAGCTATCACAAAGATCGGCACCGCGCAACCGTCTCTCTGCGAATCTCATCTATCGCGCCAGCAGCGAGATGCCAAGGGCCGTCAATCCGAAAAAAATCGCCTTCTCGCCGATGTGGCGCTCATGAAAATGCGCTGCGCCGGCGATAATACTCCATCCCAACGATGATGCGCGCTGCACAGCGACCAGTACCGATGCGGGAGCAAACAGATACGCAAAACTGCCGATTAGCGTTCCAAGACCGCAGGCAGCCGCCTCTCCCATAATACGCCGGGAGCGAAGCAGTCGTAACGGGTTTTCCTTCATTTTTGAAACGGCGTGCCAGAAAAAATACGGCAATATAAGCGCATGCGCCAACAATTGCTCTGCAGCGACCGAGTTATAGTGAGTGATGTCATACTTGTACAGCGATATAGTAACTGCAGAGATGACTGTCGATGCAAGGGCAAATCCGAGACCCTTACGCGTAAGCGACCCGCGCGCCGTCAGAATAGTCAGCGCAAACATGATCGTCACGATTCCGATCAGCTGCCACGTGGAAAAATGCTGACCCAGTACTACATCAATCCCAAGCACCAGCGGAATCGTCATAACGCGCATGAATGAAAACGTACTCCGATCTGCGCGAACGATCGCCGTGATCGTGATATGGGTGAGAATAATCTCGATGATGACGCGCGACAGAAAGATCGGCAGCGACGCGAGCGAAAAGTGCCACGTAGCGCCGGCAACCACGCTGACTGCAAGAAAAAACATCCCCCATAATCCGGTCAGAAATGCGCGAGTTGACACGCTCTCCAGATGCTTCTGAATAGATTCCTTAGCACTAGAAGTGGAGAGTTCGGCAAAAAAAGTTGAAATGATAACAAGAAAAACGCCGATCACACGAAATACAATAAAGAAGTGTCAGATGACACTCCTTTATTGTATCAAAAATGCATTAGAGCGCTTACTGCGCGCGGTGGCGATATTTTCTTGCTGCCTTGATGCGCGCAAGCTCTTTTTCCATCTTTGCCGCAATCAGGGCGTACTCTTCCTGATCCATGTGCTTTTCGCTCAACAGTTCCTGCGCTCGGGCGTGCGCCTCTTCTGCCCGTTCGAGGATGATCTCCTCGACGCGCTCGGCAGTATCGGCAAGGATCGTGACGCCGCCTGTGCGCACCTGCACCCATCCGCCGGAAACGGCCAAGGGAATCTCGGCACCGTCCTTCTTGGCCCGAATTTCACCAGCCTTCAAAATGCCGACGAGCGGCACGTGGTGGGGCAAAACCGTAATCTCGCCATCTGCCGTGGGCACGGTGACCTGATCCACCTCTTGGGACACCACCTCTCGCTCGGGCGTGATGATCTTGAGATTCATCGGCATAAATAATTCAAATACGGATCAACTACTCGGCGCGTACCTCGTCGATGCTTCCCTTCATATAAAATGCCTGCTCGGGCTTGTCGTCATGCTTTCCTTCCAGGATCTCGCGGAATCCTCGGATCGTTTCAGATAGCGGCACGTATTTTCCCGGAACGCCGGTGAAGGTCTCTGCCACGAAGAACGGCTGGGACAAGAAGCGTTGGATCTTGCGCGCGCGTGCAACGATCGCCTTGTCATCGGCTGAAAGCTCGTCCATGCCCAAAATGGCGATAATATCCTGCAAGTCCTTGTACCGCTGCAAAACGCGCTGCACCTCGCGGGCGGTTGTGTAATGTTCTTCGCCGAGAATCTGAGGATCGAGAATCGTCGAGGTCGAGTCGAGCGGATCGACGGCCGGATAAATGCCAAGCTCCGCAAGACTGCGCGCCAGAAGAACCGTCGAGTCAAGATGTCCGAACGTGGTTGCCGGCGCAGGATCTGTCGGGTCGTCGGCCGGCACGTAGACTGCCTGCAGAGACGTGATCGACCCTTTTGATGTCGAAGTGATCCGTTCCTGGAGCTGGCCCATCTCGGTCGCAAGGGTCGGCTGGTAGCCGACAGCCGACGGGATGCGGCCCAACAGCGCCGACACTTCGGATCCGGCTTGGGTAAATCGGAAGATGTTGTCGATGAAAAGCAGCACGTCCTGCCCCTCCTCATCGCGGAAGTACTCGGCCATGGCCAAAGCGCTCAAGGCGACGCGCAGGCGGGATCCCGGCGGCTCGTTCATCTGCCCGAACACGAGTGTCGTCTTGTCTAAAACGCCAGACTCTTTCATCTCGTGATACAGGTCGTTTCCTTCGCGCGTGCGCTCGCCGACGCCGGCGAAGACGGACGCGCCGCCATGCTCGGTTGCGATATTGCGAATCAGTTCGGTGATGACGACCGTCTTGCCGACGCCCGCGCCGCCGAACAGGCCCACCTTGCCGCCCTTCATGAAGGGGCAGATCAGGTCGATGACCTTGATGCCGGTCTCAAGCACCTCGACTTTTGTCGACTGATCCTTGAATGCCGGAGCTGCGCGGTGAATGGGATACGTTTTTTCTTTCTTTGCTGCAGGTTGTCCGTCGATCGGTTCGCCGAAGACATTAAACATGCGCCCCATTGTCGCCTTTCCGACCGGAACGGAGATCGGCTCGCCGGTATCTCTCACGTCTGTTTCGCGGACCAACCCTTCCGTGGCGCCCAACGCAACCGTGCGGACCATCTGCGCTCCGATATGCTGCTGCACCTCTAAAACCAGTTTGCCGCCTTCCCGCTCGATCTCGAGCGCATTATAGATAGCCGGCAGTTCTTTTTCAAAAAAAACATCGATAACCGGACCGATCACCTGTTTTACTTTTCCTGTATTCATAGATGTGATTGAGAATTATTCACATTTGTTTTTGATAATAAATGTCCATGATCCTCTAGACAAATTTAACGGTTCTGCTATCGTACCTTTTCGTCCTAATCCGCAGCCATTTTCGAGGAGGAGTCGAGAAGCATGGCGAGAGGCCTTCAACAGGAAATGCCGTCACTGTCGTATCTTGGCACCGATCTCGGGCCGGATGCGAGTATCTGGATAACTCAGCAGGATCGAAATGCGCGACTGTACGGGAACAATACCCAGCGGCTCACGCACTGCTACATCGGCAGCATTCCAGACGTGGTCGGCGAAGAGTACCTCGAACAACTAGTCCTTCGACTCATCGAGGTTGTGGATAAGAGCCCGCACGCGGCCATTTCGGTCAGCTACGGCAGCCCGTTCGCGATTCACGTGCCAGTCCGGTGGATCCGCTCCCGCGTTCCGGGAACGTCCAACGAGTCGGCGCCGCGGCTGGAGGTGATCCTTCCTGTAAAGGAGCCGGGTGCCGTACCGCAATGGATGAACGCCATGCATCGGCGAACGCTCCGGCGGATAACCGACTTCGGGAGTCCCTTGAACGGATTCCTTACGGTGCCGATCGCGATCGATACGCTGGAGCCCCCATTGCGCGCGCGCAGACTCATGCAGTTCCTCATGGTTCCCGACTACACGGTGATCTACCGCTCGGTTTCGTCGTAGGGACCCGGATCGCATGCATTCCCTTTTTCGCCGGTACGGCCTGCCCGTATCGGCGCTTCTTTTTGAAGAACAACCTATTCCAGTGCCGCCTTGCCAGAAGAGATCTCCGCAATTTCTTGCGTGATTGCGGCTTGGCGTGCCTGGTTGTATGTGAGGCGCAAGTCGGACAGCATGTCTGTTGCGGCCTCGGAGGCGTTGTGCATAGCAAGCATGCGCGCGCTATGCTCGGACGCTTCCGAATCCAAAACAGCCTGGTACAGATGAGTTTCAAGAATTCGCGGCAACATGTGCGAGACCACATCTGACGGCGACGGCTCGAATACGACCTGCGAGAGCAACTCCTCCTTTTCTTCGGAAAGAGGACGGAACGCACCGAACGGCAACAGCTGTCTCACGGTCGCCTGCTGTCTCACGGTCGAGAGGAACTCGGTAAAAACCAGGAATACGCGATCAAGCGCGCCTTCGGAGTATGTGCGGATAATGACGGATGCAAGTGGCAGGATATCCGTGACAGACCGCGTGATGTCTTCTTTCGGGAAGTCGGCCGTAATGCTGTGCCCGTACCGCATGCAATAATCGCGGATCCGGCGCCCGAGCGTATAGAGTTCGATATGAACCCCCTCGCTCTTCAGACGCGCGATCTGACCGTGCGCAGCGGCGGCGAGGTTGGCGTTGAAGCCGCCGCACAATCCCCGATTTGTGCCAATTGCAATAATACCGACGCGACGCACAGGCCGTTCGGCAAGGAGCGGATGCATATTCTTCTCGATCCGCGGCATCAGGTACGATACGACCTCCTCTGCCGATACGGCATACGGACGCGAGGCCGCTGCCGCTGCAACACTCCTCCGCATTTTTGCAGCAGAAACAAGCTCCATCGCCTTTGTCATTTTTTTGGTGTTGGAGATGGACTTGATTTGTCGGCGGATTGTCAGCGCGCCCTTTGCCATGTTCGAGTTTCCTAGCTGATTAGCTTGTCGTTTTAGCTAAAGAGTTTTTTGTATTCTGCGATCGCTGTTTTCAACCCGTTTTCCGTCTCTTCGCTCATGTCTCCGCTTGCGATGCCTTCAAGGACCCCAGATACTTGAGAGCGAAGGTAGTCAAGAAATCCGTCTTCGAATGCCTTAATGCGATCAAGCGGAATGTCATCCAGATGTCCGTTCACGCCAGCATAGAGCACGGCGACCTGTTGGGCAACCGGCACTGGCTGGTACTGGCCCTGCTTCAAGATCTCTGTCAGGCGCGCACCGCGATTGATCTGCTTCTGGGTCGCCTCGTCAAGATCGGAACCGAACTGCGCAAAGGCGGCGAGTTCGCGATACTGCGCAAGATCCAAGCGAAGCTTGCCGGCGACTTTTTTCATTGCCTTTGTCTGAGCTGCCGATCCCACGCGGGAAACCGACAAGCCGACGTTGAGCGCCGGGCGGATGCCCTGGTAAAACAGGTCTGTCTCAAGATAAATTTGTCCGTCAGTAATCGAGATGACGTTTGTCGGAATATAAGCAGAGACATCGCCGGCCTGCGTCTCGATAATCGGCAGCGCAGTCAGCGATCCGCCGCCGAAATCCTTGCTTAGTTTTGCCGCGCGCTCCAAAAGGCGCGAGTGCAGGTAAAAAATGTCGCCCGGATACGCCTCGCGGCCCGGCGGGCGGCGCAGCAAGAGCGAGATCTGTCGGTACGCGACCGCGTGTTTGGAGAGGTCGTCGTAGACGATCAGCACGTCCTTGCCCTGATCCATGAAGTACTCGCCTATCGCGCAGCCGGCAAACGGCGCCAGATAGGAAAGGGATGCGGGATCCGACGCGCCAGCCAAAACGACGATCGTATACTCCATCGCTCCCTCCTGGTGTAATCGCGAGACGATTTTTGCGACCTTGGATTCTTTCTGTCCGACGGCAACGTAGATGCAGATAACCTCTTTGTCCGTTCCCTTAAACTGCCGCTGATTCAATATCGCATCGATGGCAACAGCGGTCTTTCCGGTCTGGCGGTCACCGATAACCAACTCACGCTGTCCGCGGCCGATCGGGATCATCGCATCGATCGCCTTGATTCCGGTCTGCAGCGGCTGGTGGACGGACTGGCGCGTAATAACGCCCGGCGCGATTTTTTCAACCGGATAGAATGCCGCTGCTTTTATCTGCGCTCCGCCGTCAAGCGGTTTTCCCAGCGGATCTACTACGCGGCCGATGAGCCCATCGCCGACTGGCACTTCCAAGATGCGCCCTGTTCCTTTCACCAGATCTCCTTCTTTGATTTTTTCGAAATCTCCCAGAATCATCGCGCCGACTGCGTCTTCTTCAAGGTTCAAGACAACGCCAAAAACGGTCTCGCCGTCATGTTCGCCAAAGTCAAGCATTTCCGATTGTCGCACACGGGACAGTCCCGCAACTTTTGCGATGCCGTCGCCAACCTCGATAACATGGCCGACATCGCTTTTTTCGATATCCGCCTTGTAGGCTTCGAGGTTTTTCTGCAGTGATTCGATGAGGTAATTGGACATACAATAGATTCAAAATTCCTCGCTTATGGCGCACTATGCCCGAAGGATGTGTCTGATTTTTTCAAGGCGCCGCCGGATGCTTGCGTCGATCATTACATCGTCTGCGATTATTTTTACGCCGCCGATAAGCGACGCATCGATCTCGACACTCAGATCGTAGCTCCCCTTTCCGAAGGCATCGTCGAGTGCGGCAGACAGCTTTTTTTCAAGTGCGGGATCCTCGTGCGCCACTGTCGCACGAACCCCAACGCGTCCCGACTTCCGTCTGACTTCGCGTTCGACTGCCGTTATGGCGGCGGCGGCGAGTCGAAGCTTCCCCCGCCGTCCAAGGTGTTCGATGAAGCGGCGCGAGAGCTCATCGATCTCTTTTTTCTGCTTGCCGTCGGCCAACTCTACGAGTGCGGCGGCATAGCGGGTCGGGGTAAACTTCATAGGTTATTGGCTTTTTGGACGGCTTTTTCGAGCACCGCGGAAGGAACCGACGTTTCCATCCCTTCCTGCAATGCACGCTTTGCGGCATCCACAACCAGATCGGACAGATGGCGCTTCGCGTCCTCAAGCATCTGTTCCTTTTCCTGAGCAATCGCGCGCTTCGCATCCGCGATAACCCCCGCCACCTCGCTCTTGGTTTTCTCAAGCATATCGTCGCGCTTCTTCTGACCGAGCTCGTTCGCCGTCTCGAGAAGTCGCGCAGCCTCTTTCTTTGCCTCTTCGATGATCGCCGCGCGTTCTATGTCGGTCTGCACGAGTCGCTCCTCGATCGCGCGCGCATCGGCAAGACTCTTCTCAATGGCCTGCTGCCGCTTCTCCATCACGCCCAGGAGCGGACGGTACAAAAAACGATACAGCAGAAAAAGCAGGATCGCGAAATTCACGAGCTGCGCTATGAAAAGTTTCCAATCAACGCCGAGTGTCTGAAGAATTTCCATGTTCGTCTGCAAGGAAGAGACTTCCTCTCTGTTTATACGAACTTAATGAGGAGTGCGATGACGAGCGCGTAAATGGCGATCGCCTCGGTGAATGCGATACCCAAAATCATTGCCGTCTGAACCTTGCCGGCGGCCTCCGGATTGCGACCGATCGCCTCAAGCGCCTTGCCGACAAGAATCCCGATGCCGATACCCGGTCCCAGCGCGCCGAATCCCATCGCGATAGCAGGCCCCAGGTGCTGCGCCCACAGCGCCGACGCCTTAATAAGCTCCAAATTCTCTTCCATACGTTTTTCGTTATGGTTTTATTGATTAGCAGCTCTTAACTTCTCGCTTCCAGCTGCCAAAAAAGCGTCTGAAAACGAGGAGTCACAAGCCCAGCGCATCCTCAATGATGCGCCTCCTCGCTTGCCATTTGCATAAAGACAAGCGTCAGCATGGCAAAGACAAGCGCCTGAATGAATCCCACAAAAACCTCCAAGGCCATGAATGGCAGCGGAATGAAGTACGGAACCAAAAACAGCATGACTGCCAACAGCACCTCTCCCGCAAAGATATTCCCAAAAAGGCGGAAGGTGAAGGAGATGACCTTCGCAAACTCGGAGACCAGCTCGAGGATGCCAACGAAAAAGTTGATCGGGCTTGAAAAGTTCAGAAATTTCGCGGCGTATTTCCCAAACCCAATGCTTGCGACGCCGACGATCTGGACAATGATCATCGAGAGAAGCGCAAGCATCAAGGTAAAATTCAGGTCGGCGGATGTTGCGCGGAATAACGGAATGATCGACTCCTTTCCATCATGCGTCTCAACGATGCCGATTGCGCCGACACCCGGCAAGAGTCCCGCCCAGTTGACACTGAGAACAAAGATGAAGATGGTCGTGATCAACGGGAAAAACCGAATGGATTTCTGCCGATCGCGCGTTACGCTGTCGATAACCCCCAAGATCGCATCGAAAAGCGCCTCAAAAAAGTTCTGAAGACCGCTTGGCACTTGCCGCAACTGCCGCGTCGCAAGCAATCCCATGATGATGAGGAGCGCAGAAACGGCCCACGCGACGATCATACTGTTTGTCACAGGAAAGCCAAAGAGGTAAAAAAGCGTTTCTGCGTAAATGGATACGTGCATGCGGTAGGCAATCTATCCGACCCTTTTGGAGTCATTAATCGGTCTTGTTCTCGCGGTTGTTTTTTTCATTGCCCTCCGCCTCGCGCAGCAGTTCTGTCGTCTTTCGGAACACCAGAATGGAGGAACAGATAATTGCGAGGATGACGCCGATGAGGAAAAAAAGCGGCGATGTTTTCAGCCATTTGTCGAAAAAACGGCCCGCAATCGCGAACCCGACGAGCGGCAGCGCGATCAGCCAGCCGAGATTCCAGGCAATGCCGACGATGCGCCAGACGGAAAAGTCATTTTTCTTATTCATCATAGGAGAAAAAGAAAAATCCCCTTCGGATGAGCGCCGCAAGGAACGCAAGTAGTATACACGCGTCCGTGAATCGGTCAAGGGGATTTTTGTGGATAATTTAGAGAAAATGACGCTTTTGTAATGGAAAAGGCCGCGTCAGCGGCGGCCTATCCCCGGGGTTATACCCCCTACCTCCCAGTAGGAGTCCTAGAGGCAAGAACCACGACTCCATTCAGGAAGAGGACCTACTTTGGAAAACGTTCCCATGCGTAAAAAATATTCGATCCCGCAGGATCGCTGCACGGTACTGAGTTTTCCCTCGGCCCGACACATACAACACCCGGAACAGAAAAAGGTTTCAGGAGCCAGAGAGGCGAAAAAGTCGCCGGGCGTTTGCCGTTGTTGCCGCTGCGACGTCTTCGGCGGAGATTCCCTTGATGTCTGCAATGCGCTGTGCAACATGCGCAACGTTTGCCGGTTCGTTCTTTTTTCCGCGATGCGGGACGGGAGACAGAAAGGGCGCATCGGTCTCGATCAGGATCTTTTCGAGCGGAACCGTGCGAACAACATCGTCATACTGGTCGGCGAATGTGACGATGCCAGTAAACGAAATCAGAAAACCGAGCGCAAGATACCGCTCGGCATCGCCGACCGTTCCTGTGAAACAGTGCAGGACCCCATGCTCCCGATCCTGTGGAATAGCGTGCAATCCGCCGGTCGAGTAGCGATCCTCCAGGATTGTAATAAGATCATCATGCGCGTCGCGGCAGTGGATAATGAGCGGCAGACGACACTCGTGCGCTAAATTGAGGTGTTGATAGAAGACGTCTTTCTGGAGTTCTTTTTGCTGTGCAGCCTCCCGCTCGTCTTTTGACAGATGGTAGTAATCAAGTCCGCACTCGCCGATCGCGACAACGCGACGAGATGAGGACGCGAGTTCGGCGAACTTCTTTGCAACAAAGGGGTCTGCGGTATCGGTCGGATGCTGTCCCACGGCCGCCCACATGTCTGATGCACTTCCGATCAGCTCCACGGCAGCCCCACTGCTCTCATAGTCGCAGCCAACGACAATCATGCCGACTTCGTTCTCTCGCGCATTTCTAATCACCTCCTCACGATCGTCATCGTAATTGTTGAACTGGATATGGCAGTGCGTATCGATCAGGCGCATAAATCCTCTTCTACCTATCGTTTTTGATACTCCTCAAAAAGCTTCCGGTATGCTTCCAGCTCCTCCTCGGAAAACGAGCTCGCGTCAAGATTTTGAATATTCATATTCTTGATGCCCTCGAGACTCTTCAGTCCCTCATCGAAGGACTTCGGCAGATAGCTTGAAAAATCAGGAATGAGTGGCGTCACAACCTTGGTTGCGGAGCGCGCAAGGGGCAGCAAGAAGGACTTTTTCATTGCGCGGTCCCATTCGGGATTCAAGGGAAAAGCGGCGATAACAAGCGCCGCAACCCCAATGAAAAAGACTCCTTCCGCCAGACCGATAGCCGCGCCGCCCAGGCGGTTTGCCATATTCAAAAACGGCACGACTGTCATTCGCCGAATGAGGATGTCGATAAGCTTGACGATGATCCCTAAAATGAAGCTGCTCGCAAAGAATACGATCACGAATCCGAAGACCGTCGCAAGCGTTTCCTGTACGACCGGCCACTGGGCAAACGACGGCTTCAAAAAAACGGCCGCCTGCGATCCGAACGTTTTTGCAATCAGCAAGGCGAGAAAAAAGGAGACGAACGACCCGATCTGGAGCACGAGTCCGCGGACCAGGCCCAGCAGAAAAAATACGCCGAGAATAACAATAATAGCAATATCAATGCCTTGCATAGCTTCGAGAGGCTAACTGAGGGGTGGAAACAGCGGTTCTCCTTTCATGATACCTCGGATCGGGATTCCGCGCCATTTCAAGGCTTCATCAAGATTTGCCGCATGTTCTTCGCTCGGCATTCCGAGCGACGACCAAATTTTTTCTGCCGTATCCGGCAGGATGGGGGCTATCAGCACACTTACCTGCCGCACGCACTCCAGGAGTCCGGAAAGCACCGCCGCGCATTCGACCGGATTTTCCTTTGCCAGCACCCATGGCTTCGTTCGGTCGATATACCGATCGCCCCAACGGATAACATCCCAGATCGCCTCAAAGGCCTCATCGAGTGCATACTCCTCAAACCCCTTCTGCCACCGATCTGCTGCTACAGCAAGCATTTGCTTTATTTCATCTGCGTGTGCTGGCTCTGTGGCGGTCACGCCATCCGCCTTTGAAGCCATCGCAAGCGTGCGGCTGACGAAGTTGCCCAATCCTTTAGCAAGATCGGACTGGTACCGCTGCTCCACACGCTCGAAGGAAAAATCGCCATCGCCGCCGAACGGAATCTCGCGGAGCAGGAAGTAGCGCAATGCGTCACGGCCGTATTTTTGAACCAATTCCACCGGATCGATGGCATTTCCCAACGACTTGCCGATTCGCTGCCCATCGATGGTAAAAAAACCATGCGCAAAAACGCGTTCGGGCAGCGGCAGACCTGCAGACAGAAGCATCGCCGGCCATAACGCGCAATGAAATTTGATGATATCCTTGCCGATGATGTGGCACTGCGCAGGCCAGTGGCGCGCAAACATCTCCTCATCCCACCCAAAGCCGATGCCAGTCAGGTAATTGATGAGCGCATCAAACCAGACGTAAATCACCTGCGACGGATCGGTCGGAAGCGGTATTCCCCACTCCAGGCTTTGGCGCGTGATGCTGACATCTTCAAAATGATCGCGAATGTAATTCACAATCTCATTGCGCCGGCTTTGGGGCTGCACGAACTCCGGATGCGATTCGATGTGCGCAAGCAGCGCGTCGCGGTACTTTGAGGCAGCAAAGAAGTAATTTTCCTCCTCGATCGTCTCCGGTTTCGTCTTATGGAACGGGCACGTCCCTTCTTCGGTCAGGTCGCTCTGGCGGACAAACGCCTCGCATCCTTTGCAGTAAAACCCCTGATACGTTCCCTTGTAGATGTCCCCGTGCGCATTGACGCGCTCAAAAAAGGCAGCGACACCTTTTTTGTGCCGCTCTTCAGTGGTGCGGATAAAATCGTTATGGCTCATGCCAAGCGACTCCCACGTGTGCTGCCACACGGCTGACTGCATATCCAGATACGCCTGGATGTCTTTATACCCTGCCTTTTTCGCCGCCTCTACGTTCTTGAGACTATTCTCATCCGTTCCCGTCAAAAAGAAGGTGTCCTCGCCCTTGAGGCGGTGATAGCGCGCAAACGTATCGGCAATGACGGTCGAGTATGTATGCCCGATATGCGGCTTGTCATTGATGTAATAAATGGGGGTTGTGATGGTGTAGGTTTTCATATTCCTTCATGCTACAAAAGATTGAAAATAAAAGGAAGGGGGGCTCTCACACCAGCTGCTTGATTAAAAAACTACCCCCCGGTTCCGCAGAACCGAGGGGTGGCCCAGTAACAGCTTTATCAGCTGAGATGGGCGGGGCCGACTTACTTGCCGGCGAGGGCGGGCTGGCGGGTGTCCGTACCCGCGGCGGCCTTGCGCGGCTTGGCGGCGGCCTGCTTGGGGGCCTGGCCCGTCGTGCTGGCCGCGATCTGGTCGCTGCTGAAGTGCTTGCTCATGAGATCGACGACGAACGCCGGGTTGACGTTGTGGATCGTGATGCTCATGTCCGCACCGCTGCCGACTTGGCCGTAGGTGCGCTCGAGGCGCTCGCGCTGGACTTCGAGGTTACCCTCGGTGCCATCAGCGGAGCGCTCCTTGGGCGCCTCCTTGACGCCGCAGTCCACCAGGAAGGCGTTGATCGTCTTGCGACCGCGACTGCCGTTGCCGTTGATCAGGGCGTACGCGGCGATCTCGGCGGTCTCGGGATTGCCCTTGCAGGCTTCCACGAGGCTGGGCCGGATGGTGCTGAAGCCGTCTTCCTTGACCTTGGTGTTGAGCTCGACCAGGTAGCTGACGGCTTTCTTGCTGCCGCTGCCGCCCTTGGTCTGCATGTGCGTGAGGGTGTTCTCGAGGACATCCTGGCGCTGCTTGCGCGCCGAGGTCTCGCCATCGCCCGTGATCTCGTGGAAGGCGATGCCTCCGCTGAACTCGCGGGCACTGTTCTTGACCGACTCGAGGTGCTTCCGAAGCTCGGCGACCATCTTGGGGTCGGCCGGGACGTCGGAGGTGGTGGCTCCCGTGGGGGTGGTAGCCGACAACCGATCGAGGACGTTCATCTAAGAAGACTCCTTGTAAAACTCTCAGCCAACATAAGGCTGCGGGACTGTAATGTCGTGCACTATCTGCCTTGTTTTGAAACGTAGCAAAATTTTCGACGACAAATGCGAGTCTACTCTACTATAAAAATCTCGTCAAGCGCTCGACTGTGGATAATACGATTTTTATTCAAAATTAAAGGAAAAAAGTACAGATCTTAAAAAAAATTCGTCCCTGCGCCGTTACAGCACAGGGACGTTTTCCACAACTACTTTTTCGCGGCGCGCGCCTCACGCCTGCGCTGCCGGCGTTTTTCTACCTTTGTTCGCGCGGCGTAGGCGCGAAGAAACTCTTCAACCTCGCGAATCTCGTCGTCGCACAGCACAAATCCATCCAGGCTAATCTCGACCTCGGTCGTGTCAGTGCTCTTGAACGGCCAATCCAGCGGATACAGACCGAACTTTTCCCGAAGGTGCTTGTAGATGACGATGATCAGCTTTTCGACGAACCATGCGGCAATATCGGCATGCCGGCGGTCGTTGTCGAAGTCGAACTTCGGATACAGCCCGAGGAGGTACTCGAAGAACTCTTTCGGGGTTCGCGCCACAAACGGCGACTTGATCAGTCCGTTCGGCTGCGGCGTAAAGGCGTTCTGTCCCATCTGCTTCGCGAGATAGAAAAGCTTTGCCGCGAGCAACCCAAGATCAGCGCGTTTGACCCACTTGCGCAGCGGAACAAGCCAGAAGATCAGGAGATGCAAATCGAAGTTGTATCTCCGCAAATACGTCCGGAACGCCTTGCCCTCGGCCACTGATTTCAGGATCCGATGACTTGCCCGCGGGGTGAGGTACTCCAGCCCATTGCAGTAAAACTTATCAGTGCCATAGAGCGTGCGATTGCGCGCATTCGAACGAATCGTTCCGTTAAGGCATGCTTGAAACGCAGCGGCTGTGTAATAGAGCCTGTCCTGCGTCAAGAGCGCCTGATTCATGTCCGAGTCCCGCGTTGGAAAGTATCGATCGAATCCATCGAATATCCCCGCGGCGTGATTCAGTCGGAAGTCCTTGCGCCGCTCGATCCCGTCGACATCAACACGGCATGACCGTGCGACCTTCCACTTCGTCTCCTCGTCGACTTCCGCGCCGACGACTGCGTCGAAGTCAGCAAACGGAAGCTCCGCATCGAGAAGCCGGCGATCGAATTCCTTTGGAAACCGCCGCGCCACCAGACGCTTCAAGACGTACCGAGAGCCGCCACCCTTGAGCGCGTACGCGTCTCGCGAAATGCCAAGGCGCTTTGATGGCCAACGAACGCCGTTTGCCTTCAGGTCTGCCCGCATCTCGTCATCAAGCTCGAAGACTTCCCAGTCGACCGGATCGCCCTTGTCCTCGGCGATGAAGTTCTCCGAGGTCATCTTTATCACATCCATGGTCCACTGAGAGACCGTCTCCTCATTTGCGGTACGGAAGTCGATGTCGTCAGCGCAATACTGATTGAAGACATCCTGCGCGACGACGAGTCCGGCCGCCTTGATCTCTACGATCACCGGCTCCGGAAGACGTTTCTCGGGATCGCTCTCCAGGACCGTTTTCTTCAATTCTTGAAAAAGGACGATAAAGAGTCTCCGGGGGTCTTTTGTGTCGCGAAGCGTCGTAACTAGTCGTTCGCGAAATTCCTGGAAGTTTGCTGACACCCTCTCTGCTTCACTCGGATCGAGCGTCAGCAACATGTTCTGGTCGGGCGTCTTTGTTTCTGACACTCCTCTTCCCTCTTTCTGTGTCTATGCGGGACCCGTATGCCATCAGAAGGCGCTTGCAGTATAGGGAAATCGGTATTAATGGTCAAGGTATGTCTTTTGCAATATTGACGATTCGCAGTATGTATGAGAACGTGTGCGAGGCCATGGCCGAAAGAGAGGATACAGGCGGTGAAAAAATTGCCAACAAGCGGAGCCAACGCCGGCCTCTACGGCGAAATCTGGCTCCCAATGGCTCTGAGGAATGCTCGGTTCAACTGGTTTGACATAACAAAGACCGGCGATGTTCCGTCAGGCAATAGCGTCAGTAAGGCAAGTGACTTCCAGGATCATTTTCTTGCGACAGATCACTGGATCTGCGTGGAATCGATCGCAACCCAACTCTTTCCAATCCAACTTCTGACATCGAGCGATGACAGGAAGATGCACTCGAAAAAAAAGCGACTTGCCTTCCGTCGCGGTGTCGTTTTTTTACGGCTTGACGGAGAGACGCTATATGCGGCAAGCCGCACCAACTACGATGTGCAGGCAGTTGAAGCGATCTGTCGGCGGGTCGAGAGTGTGATACGGGACGCAGCCGCCGATCCCGGAAAATACATTACGCTCGAGCGAGCACGAGCGATCGAGGAGCGCTGGAAAGCGCTTTCGCGCGCCCAGCGAAAGGCACTGTCTTTGCGAGATATCTATCTCCTCCCCTAACCCCCGGCGCCACCGCTCCGGGGTTGATTTTTTATAATGAGTTATTCTCGTCCTTACCACTGTCGTGTCCGCAAGATACGGTTGACATTGCCGCCTCTCCATCGTATACTCGTCCCGTCGCACCTTGACTTATTGTCACGAGGAGAGCTTGGAATTGCCTCGCATCAGACGAAATCCACCGGATATCACTGCCACACTCAACGCGCGTCACGCGTCTTCCGAAGTGCCGCTCCATCGGAACAAGGCATGGCTTGAAGATATGCTCGCCCATGGCTATACGAACCAGGAAATGGCGCGGCAAGCCATGGTCGATCCGACAACGATGCCCACCAAATCGAAATAAACGGCATTCGCGACTCGCTTGAGAGAGCCAGATGCGAAATCGGAAAGTGGCTAGACAGCGCCGCACTTCTCTCTCTCATCATTTCAGAGGAAGAGTGGCGCACGCTCCGACTCTATTACGGGGATGGCTCCACGGAATCATTTCACGACCTATCAGAAATAGCAGCTATCATCGGATATTCGCCGCAGAATATTCTTAAACTGCTCCACAAAGGTACGTGGCACGCTTGGATCGCGCATACGAACGGTCTTATTCCGCATGTGCCGCCGGCACTTCCTATACGTATCAAGGCTCTTGAAACGCAATACCTAAGCAAGGACACACTGGAAAAGGCGGTTACAGGTCAAAGTGCGTTTCTAAAGTACTATGAAAACCGCGGCATACCGCGCCGCGTCATGATCGACGCACTGAAAAAGCATGGCCTTGACCACCGCATCTCCTACGAGGAACTGGAGCTGTTGAGTATTCGTCAATGCCGTGTGATCGGCGAGTGGATTACAGCGCGTCGCGACGCGATCCGATCCGCGATTGAAACGTACGGCGAACCGGAGTGGAACGAACTTCTGATTCGTTTTTTCGGAGACGGATCGCGAAAATCACTCTCCCTCATCAACAACATTACGAACTCTCAGAAAGGTCAGGTACTTTCACGAAAACGAATTATCAGAGCGTTGTGGATTGTCTGGTTGACCGGCAAATCGGATGATATGTGTCCTGAAATTTCGCGCATCGTCCGCGACATGACACGACGCTACTGCCGCGAGGATGTTCTGAACGAGTGCTGGGACTCAAGCGGCATCACTGCTCTCTCACATCGACTCGGAATCCCGCAGGAAGTCATTCGATTTTGGATCCGCCTCCTCAATGTGGAACAGGATTCGCGTACGCGTCCTCGCGAAAGCCCTCTGGGCGCTCTCGTACGAAAGAAAGAAAAGGAACTTGCTTCCTATGTCACCGCGCAATGAACATCCCCCGATGTCATTCGAGGAGGCGGCGTCAATACTCGGACAGTGCACGCGGCGAGAACATGTTGCCGCACCCTTTGCGGACGACCGCACGATGCGGTGGGAAAATCATTATGGAGTTCTCATCGCTGACGGATACAAAAGCAAAATCTACAAAAAAGGAGAGCGGCCCCGCGGCGAGTTTGATCGCGTTACAATCTATCGGAACGAACGATCGCAGGCGCTCGGAACGCCTGCAATCCGCGCGGAATTTTTTGCGGATGACGCACGCAAACTCTTTGAGTGCGGCACCGCGATGCGACATATTAGAAAGAGGACTCCTGATCAGGAGTCCTCTCGCCTGGCCCCAGACTGATCACTTCGGTCAGGGGCTTTTATGATCATGCCCATCCGCAACTTGACATGCGCGCATACTATGATAGTCTTTGTCGCATGTCGTACCTTATTTGCGGCTTGGAACGCAGTCCCGATCTTGAAGGAGAACCATGGAACCAGTCCCGCCCCCTTCTGAACTCACTCGCCTTCTCAAGGCGGCTGTGCAGGCCTCTCGTTTCCTCTATCCTGACCCCCGCAATGTCACCGAGGAATCGGTCAAGCGGTGGCTGTCAGAAATGTCGAACGAGCAGGCATACGACTTCTGGAAAAGCGACCGCCAGACAGCCTGTGATCTGTGTGTGATGGCGAGATACCCCATCGCCGCCTTCAAGCAGAAGGTGGAAACCCACGAGTTCCACCTGCAGCGCTTCGCGGCGCACCAGAAAACGGTCTCCTGACGAACTGCGACCGTCTCGTGCCAGACACGAGCCGCACCATCCCCATGTCCCGGGCTGATCACCTTCGGTCCGGGGCATTTCTTTTCCACAGAAGTGTCTTGACACGAGTTTACAGATGAGGTATACTCTATCTCATCTTCGCACACCGCACTCGCGCTCCGGCGCAGGTGCATGATTTGAGGTAAAGTGAGTGTCGACTGGCTCCTTGAACATCCTCCATCGCACCCCTACTACCCCTACTCGGCGCACATCAATTGCTCCCGAGGACCGCAGCGACTTGATCGCCGCAGTAGTGGAGATCACTGGCGTACATTTCCGCGGCAACACCACGCGACCGAAGGACATCCGCTCCTATCTCAATGACCTTTCCCCTGAGCAGGCCATGCAGCTCGCTGAGAAAGATGACATTCTCTTCAGGATCTGCGCCGCCGGCCGCTACGATGCTGCCAAGATCATCTCGCGCGCCGCCGTGTACAAGGCAAAGCACGCGGTCACCAAGAAGCAACTCGAGGAGCTGGGCAAGGAGATGGCCACCGCCTAGCGAAGGATCGCAAAGTTCCGCAGAGGTGTGCCGACCTTCCAATCGGACATCTGCGGAAATCCTGCTCAGGATGAGTGGGAGAGGCCCTCGGCCAGAAACTGGGGGCCTTCTTTTTTTAAAGAGCTCATCTCAAAATTCTCTTCCAGGCCGTTTCCAGTGCCATTTCGAACGAAAACAATGAAGCCTGAGGAGATGAATACGTGCTATTCATCGACGAGGGGTGAATTGTTTGCAGCCGAAATGGCGCGGAAACGGGTCGGAAGAAGCGTGAGCGGAATTTTGAGATGAGCTCTACTATCTTCGTCCACTTCTCCGCTTTCTCTGAAAACTGACCGCAAACCGGTGTGCCTCATCGCGGATAGCGCGCAGAAGCTGCAGGGCCGAACTTTTCTGAGGAAGACGCAGCGGTGTGCGCACCCACGGCACGTAGATTTCCTCGAGACGTTTGGCAAGGCCGATGGCCGGCACAGCGAGCGAGAGACGACTTAAGGCGCGCATGGCGCTGTTGAGCTGGCCGCGGCCGCCGTCAATGACCAAAAGATCGGGCGCGTCTTCCTTCCCATCAAGGATCCGTGTCCCGTACCGTGTTACGATCTCGGCGATCATTGCGGTGTCATTGCTTCCCTCGACTGTTTTTCCGATGAACTTCCGGTAGGCGCTCTTTTTCGGCTGGCCGTTTGCAAATACGACAAGGGAGCCGACATTTTGCGTTCCCGCCAGATGCGAGATATCGATGCACGCGATCGTGCGCGGCACTGTCTTTAAGCGAATAACGCGCTGAAGTTCGGAGAGCCGCCCTCCCCCGTCGCCGAGTTTCGCAGCAATGTTTTTACGCACGAGCTCGATCAGCTTTTTTTTGATGCCTTTTTGCGGCACCGTAATAATGACGCTTCGCCCTGCAATATGAGTCAGATAGTCTTGTAAGGCAGATTGATCGGGAATTTTTTCAGGAATGACGACCTCATGGGGAATCTTTCCGGCACCGGAGTAATAGCGATGAATAAAATCGGCAAGCGCTTCGGTGCCGGACGCAACGAGCAGCTCGTCCAAATCAAATGAAAATTCTTTCCGACCGGAAATGATTCCGCGGTCAAAATGGAACAGCTCGACAAGTATCTCGCCGTCGGATCGCCCGTACGCGATCACATCCTGGTCGGTTCGCTTCGGTGCGGAAACTTTTTGCTCGTCAAGGAGGCGCAAGGCGGATAACTGGTCGCGATAGATTTTTGCCGCCTCGAAACGCTGCTGGGCGGCCGCCTCCTTCATCATTGTTTCAACATTACGCATCACGCTTTCGTAGTCGCCCTTGATAAATTTTTCCGCCTGGCGAATCTGCTCCAGATATTCACCCTGCGAGATAACGCCAATGCATGCCCCGCTGCAAAGGTTGAGATGATAGCGCGAGCAGGGACGTCCCTTTTGTTTTGAAGTACAGAAACGGAAAATGCGATTGATGTTCTTCAGAATCGCGTTGCGCGCCGCGGCCGACGGGAAGGGACCATAATGCTTGGCGCCAGACGAAATCTTTCGTGCAATCACAAACCGCGGATACGGTTCTTTTGTCAGGGTAATATAGGCATACCGACCGGTTGACTGCAGATCGATGTTGTATTTTGGATGATATTTCCCGATTAGCTGCGCCTCAAGGATGAGCGCCTCTACCTCAGTATCGGTTACGATCGTCTCGATATCTGCGATGTTGGCAACAAGCGCTTGCGTTTTGAAATCCCGCGACTGCGGATAGGAGCTCACGCGTTTGCGGATGTTCTTTGCCTTGCCGACATAAATCACGGTGTCTTCTGCATTTTTCATGAGGTAGCACCCCGGGTGCGTTGGCAGTTTTTTGATGAGTGAGTTGTCCACAATCGTATTGACAATTTTTCGAAAAAATCGTAGTATGATCGAATCGTTCTTCCCGCGTTTTTTGTTGTAGCAAAGGAGAGATTCAGGCTCATGACCGCCGATCCCCGTCTCGAACCCCCGAAAGCTGTCGCCACCACTGCTCCCTTCCCTCCGAAGGGACCGCATACCACCCAGCCCAATGACTACCGCCTGCCCCAGCCGACCATCTCGCCCGACGAAGACTCGTTCGGGCAGCGACTCGCAAAGCTCGTCAAGGAGGAGTGGAATGCCATCCCGGCAGTCCAAGGCATCAAGCGACTCTGGGAGGTAAATCCATGGGGCGTGATCGGCATTGCCATCATCCTGACGATGGCCATAGTCGCTATCATCGGCTCCCTGCCCCCCAACTAGCACCAACATGAACGCGCCCGACCGCCTTCCTACCGGAGGGCGGTCGTTCTCATTTTGAGTCTATAGAGAAATAATCTTCTTGGTCATTTCTCTATAGACTCAGTGAGAACTTTTTTCAAAAAGCGTCCGGTATGACTCCCCTTTGCTTTTGCAACCTCTTCCGGTGTTCCAGCTGCGACGATCGTGCCGCCGGCGTCTCCGCCATCCGGGCCCAGATCGATGAGGTAGTCGGCGGTCTTGATGACATCCAGATTGTGCTCGATAACCAGTACGGTATTTCCTTTTTCCACGAGACGCTGCAAGACAGCAAGGAGTTTTTTCACATCCTCGAAGTGGAGGCCGGTCGTCGGCTCGTCGAGAAGATAGAGTGTGCGGCCGGTATCGCGCCGCGAGAGCTCGGCTGCAAGTTTGATGCGCTGCGCCTCGCCGCCGGAAAGCGTGGTCGCCGACTGGCCAAGCTGGATATACCCCAAACCGACATCGAACAGTGTCGAGAGCTTGTTTTTGATCCGCGGAATCGCCCCGAAGAATATCATCGCCTCTTCGACGGTCATGGCAAGGACATCGGCGATCGTCTTTTCTTTATATTGTACGGACAACGTCTCTTCGTCATAGCGCTTGCCGCCGCAGACCTCGCACGGAATGTACACGTCCGGAAGGAAGTGCATCTCGATTTTGATCAGGCCGTCGCCCTCGCAATTTCCGCACCGCCCTTCCGCAACATTAAAACTGAAACGTCCGGGCAGGTATCCGCGCACCTTCGCCTCTTTTGTCGAAGCAAAGAGCTCGCGGATAAAGGTGAAAACGCCCGTATAGGTTGCCGGATTGGAACGCGGGGTTCTGCCGATCGGGTTTTGATCGATGATGATCGCCTTATCAAGGTACGCAAGGCCATCGATGCGATCGTATACACCCGGCTGCTCCAGACTGCCGGAAAAATGCTTGGCAAGAATCCGATACAGCGTCTCGTTGACGAGTGTGCTTTTCCCGCTGCCCGAAACGCCGGTGACACAACAAAAGACCGACAACGGGAACTTCGCCTCGATATTCTTCAAGTTATGCTCCCGTGCGCCCGAAACCGTCAGGAAACCGCGCGGCACCCGGCGGCGCGCAGGAATGCTGATTTTTTCCTTTCCCGCCAAATAGCGGCCGGTTAACGACCCCTTCGCCTTCCCGATCACACTCGGCGCGCCCGAAAAAACAACCTCTCCGCCGTGCACGCCGGCGCCAGGGCCGATATCGATAAGGTGATCGCTGGCGCGCATCGTCTCCTCGTCGTGCTCGACAACAACAACCGTATTGCCGATATCGCGCAGGTTTTGGAGTGTTGCGATCAGACGCTCGTTATCCCGCTGGTGCAATCCGATCGACGGCTCGTCAAGAATATAGAGCACGCCGCGCAACTCGGAGCCGATCTGGGTTGCCAAATGAATACGCTGCGCCTCGCCGCCGGAGAGCGTCCCGGCACGGCGGGAAAGGGTCAGGTACTCAAGGCCGACATTAAGAAGAAATGCGAGCCGCGCCTTGATCTCCTTGATGATCTGGCCTGCAATCTTTTTTTGCGTATCGGAAAGCGAGAGACCGTCAAGAAACGCTGCCGCCTCCCGCAAGTGCAGATCCGTGAAGTCGATGATCGAGATATCTCCGATAGTCACCGCAAGGCTTTCGGCGCGCAGGCGCTTCCCGCCACAGGAAGGGCACGGGCTTTCGCGCATGAAGCGCGCGATCTCTGCGCGCTTCTCATCCGAGTCGGTTGCGGCATACATGCGCTGAAGCTGGGGAATCACGCCCTCATACGCTCCCCGATAGCGGTATGAGCTCCCGGTAGAAAATTTCAAGTCGATGTCCATTTCCTCGTCGGTACCATAGAGGATCGTGCGGACAACGTCCTTGGGGAGCTGTTTGATCGGTTTCCATGGATCAAACTTATAGTATGAGGCCAGGTGCTCGAGCATCTGGCGTTTCATACCCATCATGAGCGACCGCCACGGGGCGATCGCGCCTTCCATCAGCGAGATGCTCGTATCCGGAATAACCAAGTCCTCGTCAAACTCCTGGATAACGCCGATGCCGTGGCACTGGTGGCAGGCGCCCTGCGGCGCGTTGAACGAAAACATGCGCGGAGCCAGCTCATCAAAACTCGTGCCGCAGTCGATACATGCCAGGTGCTGGCTGTGCAACGTCTCTGTGTGCTTGGGCGCATTGACGTTTGCCGCGGTCTCCGTGCGTTCTGCCAGGACGCGCACAAATCCGTCTGCGTGACGAAGCGCGGCCTCGACCGCTTCTTGAATGCGCGGCTTCTCTTCGGCAGTCGCCTCGATGCGGTCAACGACAACATCAATCGTGTGGTGCATGTACCGCTTCAAAAGAATTTTTTCGGTGCCGAGGTTGTAAAAAACGCCGTCGACGCGCACGCGCGTAAAACCTTGTTTTTGGAGATCTGAAAAAAGATAGTCGTACGTGCCCTTGCGCGAACGGATGAGGGGCGCGAGAATTTGGACGCGCGCACCCGCGCAGGTTGCGATAATCTGGCGCGCGATCGAGTTCGCGTCTTGGCGCGCGATCAGCTTTTTGCACTGGGGGCAGTGCGGCGTGCCGATACGTGCGTACAGAAGACGGAGATAGTCGTAAATTTCCGTGACCGTGCCGACGGTCGAGCGCGGATTTGCCGAAAGCTTTTTCTGCTGGATCGCAATGGCTGGCGAAAGGCCCTTGATCGAGTCGACATCAGGCTTGTTCATAACGCCCAAAAACTGCCGCGCATATGCCGACAGGCTCTCAACATAGCGGCGCTGCCCCTCCGCATACAGCGTATCGAACGCAAGGCTGCTTTTCCCGCTGCCAGACAACCCCGTAATGACGGTCAAGGCATTGATCGGAATGTCGGCGTCGATGTTTTTCAAATTATGCTGCCGCGCCCCGCGGATCGAGATAAACTCCTGGTCTTTCATAGATTTTCACTATATGACGCGGAACGGCAAAAATCAAGATGACACCGTACGGATGTCATCAGAAAGTTATACGCCGACCAACCGCTTCGTCGCGAGAAATTTGATATGGTATGCGGTCACGGCGACGCCGATGGCGACCGTGAGCAAGTTCGGAAGATACGGCGCGATCGCCCAGAGGGTCACAAAGCCGTAAAACAATGCTGCTGCTGCGACCAAAAATATGCGCAGCGCATGAGGACGCGCAGCAGGAGGCAGGTCCAAATTGAGTTTCAAGAGAAGCGGCGGGTAGAGCCACATCGTCGCTGCGGAGAGACACGCGGAAAGGACCAGAAGGAAAAACGGCTGTTTAAAGCTCGGGATAACAACCGAAAGGAGGAGAATTCCAACCCCAGCGAGGAGTGCAAGTTGGCTAATCCCTCGCTCGTTCAGCCGTGCGATGTTTCCTAAAAACGACCGAATGCCGTTTTCGCGCACAGGCGTAAGGAGGCGATGCGTCAGGCGGCCGATCGCATCGAGAATCGTCAGGTTTGCCATGATAAAGAGAAGGATTCCGGAAAGCCCGAAGAGCGTTCCGAGAAACGGAAAGGCCGCATTGAGCGCAGCAATTTCGGCAACAAGCACGCCGAATCCCTGCGCAGAGCCGAGCGGCAGGAGCAGTCGTCCCAGATACGCGAGCAGGAAGATCGTGAATACATTCGCAAGTACGAAGAGCAAAAAATGCTCTTTATTGATCATTGAAAACCACTGGCGGAAATTCCTCTTGGACTCCGACGAAGTGATCTCGACGCGCTGCCGCTCTTCTGCCGGCAAACCCGCAACGCCGTACCCCTTTGCAAGCACCCACTCGCTCTGCACGAGATTCAAAACGCCCGCAACTCCGCCATAGGCAAGTGCTGCCAAGAAATCAAAACGCGGCATTTCCGCCGGAATGTGCCCCCACTGAAACAGGCCAACGATCCCCTCCCAAAATAATGCCGGGTCGAAACGCAGCAAAACGGTGAATAAAATGATTCCCATCGCGCCCGCGAGCCCGATCTGCGCGATTTTTTCCATGAGTCGATAACTGGCGGGATGGCGAAAAATCGGAATGAGACTCAAAAACAAGGCAATTGAAAACGCAAGGCCGATCTGGCGGGCATGCTCACCGCTCGCGCCAAGAATGACTGCGATAAGGTTTCCGGCGGTCGTGATCCATGCGGGCCAGACAAGCGCGGCGACAACTGTCACCGCAAAAAGAATCGCGAGCCAACGGGTCTGCCCGACCAGACTCGCCTCGACGCTCTTTCCGGTAACAAGCGTATAGCGCTCGATCTCGATGTTGACGATAAACTGCAGGAGCAGAATGATCGGAATCGGCTAGAGGATCGCCATGCCGTAATTCGCGACCAGGTTCGGCCAGAGGAGCATCTCTCCCCCGTTCATGGAAAGCGCAACAAAAACAACGCTCGGCCCGATCATCTGCCAGAGCGTTCTTTTGAGTGCGGGGAATACGATGCGAGATTCCATTCGATTGATTTCAAAAACTCCAGCGTGGACCCGGCGGGACTTGCACCCGCTTACCTGCCTGTCAAGAGCAGTGTATTACTCCATATACGACGGGCCCTCGAGTCCACTTTCATATAGTAACACAAAAAAACTCCTTTTCAGGAGTTCTCTTGTGACAGGCAGGAGGCCCGTAATATACGGAGGCCACTACTCTTTAATATAAGACTATCACAAAAGTGGATTCTGTCAAGATTTGTACTGTCAAGCACCCGTTGCTTTACTATGATCCGAATGCTCGTCTTGCCCTTTTTACGCTCCGACAAATTTTAAATCCCTACTCACTTCCGAAAATACTTATGGAACGCAGCCCTAAATTCGAGAGAGTAATGAGTGAAATCGCCACTCTTTGTTTTGTACTTTGCATAGTGTCCCCCATCGGTGTGTTTTCCTAGCTGGAGCGCTTTACCTTCATTGGTTTGGAGAAACAAGTTTATTCTTTTTTGAAGCGTTTCATGAGTAATTCCAAGCTGCTTTGCCCACATCTCACAGTTCCACCAATTTTCTGGCGCTTCTTGAGTCTTCCACCACTTTTCATATGCAGCCCTGAATTCGGGAGAATAATGAGTGAAATCGCCACCTGAAACTGTATATATCGCATAGTGCCCTTCTTCAGTATGTTTTCCTGGCTGGAGCGCTTTACCTTCATTGGTTTGGAGAAACAAGTTTATTCTTTTTTGAAGCGTATCGCCTTTAATTCCAAGCTGCTTTGCCCACATCTTACTGCGCCACCAACTTTCCGGCGCTTCTTGAGTCTTCCACCACCCTTCATACGCAGTCCTAAACTCAGGAGAATAGTGAAAAAAATCGCCGCCTTGAACTGTATAATTCGCATAGTGTCCTTCTTCAGTATGTTTTCCTGGCTGGAGCGCTTTACCTTCATTGGTTTGGAGAAACAAGTTTATTCTTTTTTGAAGCGTATCGCCTTTAATTCCAAGCTGCTTTGCCCACATCTTACTGCGCCACCAACTTTCCGGCGCTTCTTGAGTCTTCCACCACCCTTCATACGCAGTCCTAAACTCAGGAGAATAGTGAAAAAAATCGCCGCCTTGAACTGTATAATTCGCAAACCATCCCCCTTCGGCATATTTTCCTTGCCTGATCACTTTGCCCTCCCTAGTTTGAAGAAATAAGCTGATTCTAGTTTGTAAAGTATGATTACCAATACCAAGTTCCTTTGCCCACGCTGCACAAGTTAGCCATCTTTCAGGAACGAATTCCATGGCAGCACCCATCTCCCGCGTTACGCGCATGATTTCATCGGCACTAAAGACGATAGAAAGCCCGTCAATACGCAGATCGGCCATCCGTCGCACTCCCGGCGGGAGATCTATTTCTTCTCGGGGCGATTCTTGCCGTGCAGGTCCCGGGAAAAAGGCACCTTGAGCAATTTCAGAAAAAAGGATCTGGCGAAGGTCATTACCATCCGCATCCCTATCGATAAACTCAACAATAAAGGCATGTTTTTGAGGGTTACTTGCATCCAAGCGCAGGACGCGACCGCCGCGCTGCTCGGCTACGACACGAGAGAGCGTAGGACGAAGGTTAAGACAGACGCTTGACTTGGGAACATCAAAGCCTTCGATAAGAATATCGGCGTTGCAAAGGACTTTTATCTCTCCGCTGGCAAGCTGCCTTTTGAGCTCGCGCTGCTTGCCTGACGGAGTATTTCCACTGATGGCCGCTGAGGAGACACCGGCTTCGTTCAGCATTGATGCAAGTCTTTCAGCATGAGCAACCCCGACGCAGTAGGCCACTGTTTGATAATTTGCAAATGCTTCCACGCACATCTTAACCGCCGCCATGTTGCGAGTTTCAATATTGACTGCTCGGGCAAGATCTTTTTCATCATACTCTCCGCCGCTCGTCACGCGTACATTGGAAAGATTGGCGGCAGTCCTGACAGCCATGACCGAGAACGGCGAAAGAGCGCCTTCATCTACCGCCTCGCGGATCGAGACGGTGTGGATTTCGGTTGCGAGAAGATTTCCCACCTGCTTCTGTTCGGTAAAAACAGGCGTTGCCGTAAATCCAAGCTTGAGCGTACCGGGAAATTCTCCCACTGCTTTTTTACGAGCATCGCTCAAGGATCGATGCACTTCGTCGAGAATAAGGCAGTCGTAATCGTCGGGATTGATAGTTTTGTTTTTGAGTTGGCTCAGCAGCGAATCGTATGTGATAATCGTCACGTCTTTGCCATGCTCTTTTGCTTCGGAATAGATCCTGCCTACATCAATGTCCTCGGCGAATTCTTCAAATGCTTCCTGTGTCTGCTCGACAAGCAATTTTCTCGGAACAACAATGAGCGACTTGAGGCCTGTCGCCTGGAGAAATTCAGTAAAAATCACTGTTTTCCCATAGCCGGTCGGGAGCTTGATATACCCCTCTCGTCCCCCTTGCTCAAGAAACGCGCGCAATGACTCAAAAACCGTGACCTGGTGCTCCCGGAGTGTTTTTTCTACATTATTTTCTTCCTTGTGAGATTGTATGTAGGAATCGAGCGAGTTGAGAGCAGAGAGCCACTTCTTCATGTTCATGAGCTCCTCTTCTGATGGAGCAGGAAGACTTCCTCTTTCTTTCCGAAGTTTCGTCAGATACATGTCGTATCTTTCTTTGTATTTTGCCTTGATTTCGTTGAGCGATAGTGAAAAAATACCGTCCGTCTCTGAAGGCGGTATAAGATCGACGCCAATAGCTTGAGATGCTTCCCCGACTTGCTTCTTGAGCTCTGGCAACTCTTTCCGTAAAGGGATTTCGGACGGCATAGCATTTTATCTACCAATCAATGGTACTCTATCAAAAAGACGGCCGCGTTTTCAAGACAGTCGTGCAAGTCAAGTTTTTTCAGCAACTCCCGGACGGCGTCGACTGCGTTTCGAACGGACAGAAACATCGTCTTGGCTGCTGTGCTCTGCGAGATCTTTTTTTGAATCGCTCCGAACATCGATCGCCCCTTTCTTGCGCTTTCCTTTTTTCGGAAGCTTTCCCGCGTGAAGCTCTTTCAACCGGTCGCGCAGCACGATTGCGCGCTCGAAGTCGAGCCGCTCGACAGCCTCGCGGAGCTCTTGATGCAGCTCGATCTCGGTCTTTTTTACGTCTTTCGGGCTCTCGGCGGCATCTGGCTCGACGATCGACTCGCGGATCGCCTTTATAATGCTTGCGGGAGTGATCCCGTGTTCGGCATTGTACGCCTCTTGAATGCTGCGCCGCCGCTCGGTCTCTTGAATCGCACGCGTCATCGAGTCGGTCGTCTTGTCGGCGTACATGATCACCCGCCCGTTCACGTTTCGCGCAGCGCGCCCGATCGTCTGAATCAGACTCGTCTCATTACGCAAAAAGCCCTCCTTATCCGCATCTATGATCGCAACCAGGCTGACCTCGGGAATATCAAGACCCTCGCGGAGCAGGTTGATGCCGACAAGCACGTCAAATTTTCCCAATCGAAGATCCTTAATAATAACACTTCGCTCCAGCGTCTCGATCTCGCTGTGCAGATAGCGCGCCCGGACATCATTGCCGATCAGGTATTCGGCCAACTCCTCGGCAGATCGTTTTGTCAAGGCGGTAACCAGAACGCGACTCCCCTGCTCCACGGCTGCACAGATCTCATCCTTCAAATGCTCGATGTAGCCGCCCATCGGCCGCACCTCGATACGGGGATCCAGCAGTCCGGTAGGGCGCACAAGCTGCTCGACGATCTGGCCGGCCTGTTCCCGCTCGTAGGGGCCCGGCGTTGCGCTTGTGAAGATGGTATGTCCCAAGTACCGTTCAAATTCATGGAACTTCAGCGGCCGATTATCATATGCGGACGGCAAGCGGAAACCAAAGTCGATCAGATTTTTCTTGCGCGACACGTCGCCAAAATACATACCGCGCACCTGCGGCACCGTGACATGGCTCTCGTCGATGCAGAGCAGAAAGTCCTCGGAAAAAGGATTATGTTTGAAAAAATCCAGAAGCGTGTACGGCGGCTCGCCTGGCTTCCGACCATCGAAGTGGCGCGAGTAGTTCTCGATTCCTTTGCAGTATCCGAGCGTCTCCATCATCTCGATGTCGTAGTGCGTCCGCTGCTCTAGCCGGTGCGCCTCCAACATCGGCAGCTGCGGCAGACGCCCGTGCAACTCCTCCCGAATTGCCGCAATCGCACGCTTCCGCTTGTCCTCGGGCGCCATGAACGGCTTGGCGGGAAAAACCTTCAACGCATCGTGTGTGAGCAGCGTCTCATGCGTGATCGCATCCAGCGTGGTTATTGACTCGAGCTCGTTTCCGAAAAATTCAAACCGACAAATATCCCCGCCAAAACCTTGCATGAGATCGACAACATCGCCGCGGACACGAAAACGGCCAGCCGCCAGATCCGTGTCATTCCGCTCATACAGCAGGTCCACAAGCCGCGCGAGCAGTTCCTTGCGCGAGATCTTCTGCCCCTTTTCAAGAGAGATAATGCTTTGAGAAAAATCAAACGGGCTGCCAAGTGAGTAAATGCACGACACAGAGGAAACGACGATCGTATCCGGCCGCGACATCAGCGCCGCGATGGATTCGATGCGAAGCTGGTCGAGCTTTTCATTGATCTGCGTCTCTTTTTCAATGTAGGTGTCGGTCTGCGGAAGATAGCTTTCCGGCTGATAGTAGTCGTAGTACGAGACGAAGTAGCAGACCTTGTTGTTGGGGAAGAATTCCTTGAACTCGTTGTAGAGCTGGGCGGCAAGCGTCTTGTTGTGCGCAAGGACGAGCGTCGGCCTCTGAACCTCATTAATGACGTTTGCGAGCGTGTACGTCTTTCCGCTTCCGGTCACCCCGAGCAGCACTTGCTTTTCAAAACGCGAAAAACCATCCGCAAGCGCACGGATGGCCTTCGGCTGGTCGCCGGCCGGAGCGTAGGGTGAGACGAGCTGGAATGCCATATGAAGGCTTCCATTGTACAACGCTCTCCTGAAGTTGTCACATACCCCTTAATCAACGAGCAATCCGACAATTGTTGCGACTGGCGCTCCCTGTCCTTCTGCGGCATTAGAAACATAAAAAATCGAAGTCGCTCCTTTTTTCTTTGCGGTAAATTTTACTTCCAACACGTTACGTGAATCTCCGTCACTCGAAGGAACTGATGTGATATCGGGAGACGCCTCGAGAACTTCATCGTCATAATCTATCGGGTCTTTGCGAAAACCAGCAGAAAGCTGCGGATGCGTGAGTGCTTTAAATGTAAATGTATCGCCAATACGCGCACGATAGATATAATTCGATACGACATAGCCCGAATGAGAAAGAATTTGTTCTTGCGATGTAACATAGTGAAGTTCCTGAGAGTTAGAACCAGGATCAATGTACCAAAAATCGATTGTATCTTCTCGTACTCGCTGCACCATCTTTCCCACTGCTTTCTTTTGTAAGTCTCGATCAATAGTAAGTTTTTTATTGACTTCAAGAGGACTGTATCCATTGCGCAATTCGTCGGCGTCCGAATGTCCGTCGCCATCAGTGTCGAGATTTTTCGGATTAGTGCCATACGCTTCCTCAAAGGCGTCTGACAATCCATCACCATCGCTATCAGGTGTCTGACCGCTATACATCCTCACCGGAAGCGAATGCAGTTGTTCAAGCGTGATGTTTGTGAATGAGGAAAGGGGTGTCAGTGATGCAAGGATAGTGTCAATTTCCGCCTGGTTTGCGCCTTTAATAAGAAATGAATAGCTTTCTAGAGGGAAATACACATCGATAGTAGTGAAACCTTGCTGAGAATTGCTGGGATAGAGAATCGCGTTCCAATTGTCTGTATCAATGATATGCGGAGACGATGAAGAACGATTAATAATACTTTTCATTAGAAGCAAGCTTAACTTCAATTCAAGCGCTTGAACCGATTGGAGCGGAAAAGGAGGTAATAAGTCAGCGAATGTATGTTTAAGAAGATATACCGTACTCTCGTAGCGAGTCATGGGTGTATGTGCCTTGCCTGCTAACTTCGCAAAAATGGCGGCAATTCTACTGGTTGATTCGGCAGCCTCTTTCGAATTGTCGAATGCTCGTCGCGTTCCACCTAACACGCTTATCGTTCGTTCATCGAATTTCAAACCAAGCGAAGGAGTTTCCTTATCTCGATTATCGCGAATATCCGTTATCTCACCCCATGCTTCTGGCGCGCGAAACCTCAAACCGAAATATTCATAGGTGTCCCCATACGGTTGAGGAGAAGAAAGCGTGTAAGACTGCGGAACGACGTTGATACTATTCCATGCTTTTCGAAATATCCACGCAAACATAGCATATTGAACAACCACAAAAATGAAGCTGAAAACAATAATGCTACCAATGATCTTTTTCCATGGATGCCGCTCTACACGATCCATTTTTCTGCCAGGAAAAGCGAATGTCGCATACAGCGTTCGACCACTCGCAACAACCATGAGCGCAGCTAGCAGAATATTGGAGCCGCCGTCTCCTGAGCCGAGAAGGATTTGCATTGTAGAAAACAGCGAAAAAATCGTAAAGAAGAATATGAGAGCTGCAACAAATCTACTCTTCAATAAAAAAAGCAAACCGGCCAAGACAAAAAGCGCACCACCTTCGTATGCATACACTCTGCCAAACAAAAGAAATCCGAGCGTGCCTTGAATAAGGGCAATGCTAAAAAATATGACGCAACTAACTTTGATCGCAGCAAGCGCATCATCTCTTGTTTTGATTTTTCCAAACAAGTTATACTTCTTTTTTTCTTGCACTGCGGATACCCCATCCATAGGGATCTATTAGCTCGATGCATGCCGTGTCTTACAGCGAGCAGAGTTAGCTTATTATTCTCTCCTTGTATGTTTTGACAGCAGGCAGCTCGTCGATCTCTTTTTGCGTAAAAATATGCAGCTCGATAAACGCATTCCGCATTTCACGGTATTCTTCACCGCTGTCGTGTTGGCTTATACTCAGAGCACGCTCGATCGCAGTTTCTGCCGCCTGACGGATAGCCGGATGTCGGCCAAAATCCCGTTCTGAAACGATCCCATACCGTGCGATTTCCTTCGCGTACTCCCGAAAGCTCTGCACATGCCCTCCATTGCCAAATATCTCAACGCCTTTCGCCAATATCTTTTCCCGCGGCCGCACTGCATGCATCACTTCGTCTTCACTAATAATATGTCGCGAAGTAAACTCATGCACAGCTGTAAAAAAGGCAAGTACCCGTGCGGCGTCACCGTCTCCTAAAACCTCTGAACAACGCTTGACAGCGCGCGAACAAAGATCCGGATCCCGATGAAAAGTTGAAACATCAACAAGCCCGATTGAGGAATAGTCCGCAAGAGCGTTATCAAACTGGATGAGCTGTGAGGGCGACCCATCGCCGAAAATCTCAAGAAGCCGGTCATGCGCGCGTTCACGCAATCGAGAGGAAGCGACAATATCCTTCTCAGTAGCTAGACCGGACGCCTGGATGCGGGCAAGCCATCTCTTCAAACCAATAATTGCCTCCCATGAACCGTCTCCAAATTTCTCTTCAGCGACGTCGCATAAGAATGGAAAGAGATTTTCGTGCTCGGAAATTTCGTCACTTGAAAGGATGCCGAGTCGTTCAAATTGTTCGATAAACCGCTCGAAATGATCAGTGGAACGGATACTATGGGTAAGAATCTGGAGCGCGCCATTTTTTGTTCGAATGTCGGAAAATGCGTTTGGCGGTATGGATGAAAAATCACGAGCATCGTATTCGATCTCAAGAACATTCAATACCTGTAAAAGGTATACGAATTCCTCAAAGGCTTCCTGCTGGAGGAGTGATTCGAGCTGAGAAAGTCCGATTATTTTGACTTGCTGAGTGAATGCGTTGCGCGATCCCTCTGCAAGTTTGTGGCGGAAATGCCGGATATGCTCGACGCCCGTTTCGGGAACATCGCGCCTGACCGATGAAAAAAATTGAACAATCGGGAGACGAAAACCTTCTTCTTGGGTCACCTGATTCGGAATACGGAAATCGCCTGACCGATCAAGCATATCCAGCGCCTCTGACAGTGTTTGGGCGCGCCCGGCCTTTATGTGGCCGCGGATGATTGTGTCAATTTTCGTCGCTTGTTCGGCTGTTAGCTTTTTTAATGAGGCGTCGGTTCCCGGAAAAAGCTCTTCGAAAAGTTCTGCATAGCGAGCACTCCTTTCCCGCGTTTGCCATTCAAAAATTCGCGGCGTCTCAAAACGCCGGACTGCTCGTTCGGTAAAAGAATCATCTTCCTGCTGAGTGCTTCTCATTTTCTCTCCTTCCGAGTTCATATCATTTTGCACCTGTTTTCTTCACAGAAGATTTCAACGCGCGTGGAACGCCCTGATATCCCCTGCTGACTCGCGCACGCTTTGCCGCAGCAGCAAACCCGCCGCCTATTGGCGCACGCTTTCGCTTTTCGGCCAGCGCGGCGCGTTTGGTGCCACGAACTTTTTTCTTTTCCGCATCCATACGTTTATTCCTATTATACCCTGCTCTTGCCTTTTTCGCGAAATGCGACTAGGATTATGTAAATACTTCTATGCGTTTCAACGGCATCCTTCTTTCCGGACTGCCCGGATCGGGCAAATCAACCGCGGCGCGCGAATTGCAGCCGCTTTTGGGCTGGCCCATTATCTATGTGGGCGGGTTGTGGCGCGAGCAGTGGAAACAAAAATGCCCGAACTGCGAGCTCGGATTTGAGGACTGGATGGAGACCGTAACGCAGGAAGAACATGCGGCAATGGACGCGCATGCGCGAGACGTCCTTGCGCGCGGAAACGTTATCGGCGATATGTGGCACGAAAAAATCGCGGAAGGCCTCCCGATCCTGCGGGTGTTTATCAGTGCGCCGATTGAAATCCGCGCCCAGCGCGGAACGCAGACCGGCCGATTCGAGGGCAAGTCGATCGATGAAATCAAGCAGCTCCTGCTCCAGCGCGAGGAAATGCAAGTGCAAAATGCAAAAAAACTCTACGGTCCTGACTACGACTACCGCGACCCGAGCCTGTATCACATCGTTTTGAACTCCGGTATCCTGACCGTCGAAGAAAAGATCAACGCGCTTTTGCAATTTTTCAAGTAAGCAAACACGGTATCGAGACAAAAAAGCGGCCCAATTGGCCGCTTCTTTTTTTTGCAATTATGCCATCGAACGCAGCGCGCGCACGCGCTCCTCGATAGGAGGATGGGTTGAAAAAAGTTTTGCCATCCACTGCTGTGTCCTGCCGAATGGATTCGAGAAGAACAGATGCGCCGTCGCCTCGCTCGCCTTTCGCATCGGCATACTATCGCTCCCGATCTTTTCCAATGCGCGCGCGAGCCCTTCCGGATAGCGCGTCAGAAGCGCGCCGGACGCGTCGGCGAGAAACTCGCGTTTGCGCGAGACGGCGAACTGGATCATCTGGGCGCCGATCGGCGCAAGAAGAATAGCAACGACCGCAGCGATGAGTACAAGCGGATGCGTTTGCCGATTCCGATTTTCGCCGCCAAACATCGTCATGCGAAGGACAAGGTCGGCGAGAATCGCAACAACTCCGACAAGCACTACGACGATCGTCATGACGCGAATATCATAATTCTTGATATGCGAAAGCTCGTGCGCCAACACCCCCTCAAGTTCCTCGTTTTCCAGCTTCTCGAGCGCACCCTGGGTGACGGCAATCGAGGCGCGCTGCGGATTCCGTCCGGTCGCAAACGCATTGATCGCCATATCGGGCATGATGTGCACCTTTGGCATCGGCGTTCCGCTGGCGATGCAGAGATTTTCAACCATACGCCAAAGGTACGGATTGTCCGCCTCGGTAACGGGACGCGCGCCTGACATCGAAAGCGCGACCTTGTCGCCGGTATAGTACGACGATACCGCCATGATACTGGAGATGACCGCAGCAACGGCAACGGCCGGCATGCCGTATCCGCTCACATACCCGATCAGATAGCCGATCCCGATCACGAACGCGATGAAGAAAAAGATCAAGACGACCGTCTTTCGCTTATTTGCGGTAATTTGGTTGTACATTTCCGTTCCTTAAAAGGGCTCTAAAACTTCACCTGAACAGCATCGCGGGCCTGTTCGTCAGTAAGCTCGAAGAAGTCGCGCTCGCCAAACCGGAACATGCCAGCAACAATATTGACAGGAAAACTTTGAATGGCCGTATTGTAATCGCGCACATTCCCATTGTAAAAACGACGTGCAGCCTGAATCTTGTTTTCCGTATCAGCGATCTCATCCTGCAACTTGGCAAAATTTTGCGACGCCTTGAGATCCGGATAATTTTCAGCAACCGCAAAAAGACTCTTCAGTGCGTCGGTGAGCATGTTCTCCGCCCGCGACTGCTCTGCAATGCCGGTTGCGCCCATGGCTGCCGTGCGCGCGGCTGTCACGTTTTCGAGTGTGGCGCGCTCGTGTTGCATGTACCCCTTTACCGTCTCAACCAGATTGGGGATGAGATCGTATCGGCGCTTCAGCTGGACATCGATATCCGACCACGACTCGTCGACGCGATTCCGCCGAAGGACAAGGCTGTTATACGTGACTGCGAGCGCGATTGCAAGAACTGCAACGACGCCAAGCGCAATCCAAAGCTCCATAGGCATAGGTATTCTATTCAAGTTTTAACTTTTGGCTTTTAGGATTAAAAACCAAAAGCGAAAACTAGAAAGGAAGCTCGCCGCTCGCATCTTCTTTTTCCTCCTGTCCTTCCGCCAGTGATGCAAACTTTTTCTTTACCTCAACAACGCGGTTCTCGATGACCGAGAGTCGTTTTTTGCAGCTCTGCGCAAGCGCAAGCCCGCGCTCGAACTGCTCGATCGCCTCGTCAAGATCGATCTGGCCCGACTCGAGCCGCTCAACGATTTTTTCCAGTTCCGCAAAATCCTGCTGGAATGACTGGGTATCTTTTTTCGGCATAGCTTATTTTTCTGCAATTCCTGACAGTTCGCCGTCGGAAAGCTGTGCGGTAAAACGATCGCCGCGGGCGATGTCGCCCACGGATTTCACCACGCGGCCATCCTTTCGTATAATGCTATAACCCCGCTTGACAACCGTCAATGGATCAAGATTCTTCAGACTCCTCGTAACGCTTTCAAGCGCAGAAGTGCGATCGCGCACCAACGCCTCCGATGCCCGCAAGACGCGCCCGTGCGCAATTTCGACAAGACGCGCCGAGTCACGGAGACGACTCGAATACGCGGCGAGCGCACGGTCGAGCCGCCGAATCGCATGAGACGGCCCCTCAATAAATCGCTCCTCAAAATGAAAGAGGCGCACGACTGCCCGATCGATCACCGCGCGCTGCCACTCGGTCATATGCTCAATACACCGGATGGCGGCGCGCTGGCGCATATCGATTGCCGAAATCAGCTCCGTGCGGTCCGGCACGACGAGCGTTGCCGCATGCGTAGGTGTTGCCGCGCGGACGTCTGCGGCATAATCTGCCAGCGACTCGTCCCGCTCATGGCCGACGCCGCAGACCACCGGCACCCGGGAACCAAAAACCGCGCGCGCGACCGCCTCCGAGTTGAACGCCTGCAAGTCTTCCAGCGAACCACCGCCGCGAATGAGCGCTATCGCCTCAACGCCTGACTCTGCTGTATTGAAGTATTCGAATGCTCCGACGATCTCCTTTATTGCGCTCTCTCCTTGCACATGGACATGAGCCAGATGAATCTCGAGGCCTCCCCAGCGCTGGTTCAGGATACGCATAAAGTCACTGTACGCCGCCGACTCGCGCGAGCAGACGAGGCCGATGCGCGATGGTATTGCCGGGAGCGGCCGCTTTCGCGCCAGATCAAATATCCCCTCCTTCTCGAGTTTCGCCTTCGTCAATTCAAACGCCTTTCGGAGCGCCCCCTCCCCGTTCAGCTCGATCGCGTCAACATATATGCTGAACCGGCCGCTTTTCTGATGGATCCGCGGCGTGCCCATCACCCGTACGCTCATGCCGTCGGAAAGCGGCACACCAAGCCGGAACAGCATCGTAAAACACGAGACAGTCGCCTGTGCGTCTTTTAGGTCAAAGAAAACCCACTTCCCCTGACTCACGTTAAATGACGATATCTCGCCCTCGACAACCACCGAACGCCTACCGAGTGCAAGGTTGGCATACTCGATAAACTCAGATACGGAAAAAATCGGCTTTAGCTCGGATGAGGCATTTTGGGGTGAAAAATCCATATAAAAAGCCTATCACACAGGGGTTATGAAAAAAAGATGTCAGTAGTACACTTGACATTTTTTCCAGATGAGCTTATTTTAGAAGCGCCCAGTTCAGCTAGGAGGTGTAGCTAACAATGGACGAACCCTCGAGAACGAGGTCGCCGGTCGGGCGGCGGCCACTCAGTTTCTCCGGCCCATCCCTCATCGTAGGGGGGGTCATCGGCGGCGCGCTCACGGCGGCATTACTGACACTCATCCCGCCCAAGCAGCCGGAGGTGCAGCAAGCGGCCGAACCGACCGCGCAACCCGCCCAGACCGAGCAGTTCCGCATGATGACCAAGTGGGTGTTCGGAGGCAAGAGCTTCGACAGCAACGACAAGCTCGAGTCCAGGAGGGCGCCCATCACGGTCGATCCCGTCTTCCGGCCCGAAGATGCGACGCCGTCGTACTTCGGCCAACTCCTCAACGCCTACGGCAAACTCACCTATGCGCAGGTCACGTACCTGCTCAACGGCGAGATGCCCTACGACAACAAGGGAAAGACCGTCGGGAAGGTCAAGGCCGAGGTCGCCGCGGTGATCCACTTCACCGCCGACCACAAAGGCGTAACCTACGGCGAGTCGCCGATCCGCGTCTTCGCACGCGGAGAAGACGGCGAGCCGAAAGCGATCCCGACCGCGTACCACTGGAAGGACCGGTTCACGGTCCTGGTCACCGGAATGGACGGCCGCCTGCCGGAGTACCATAAGTTCGCGGCCTACAGCGTCGTGAACAACCGGGAAATCCGCAGGTCGTACATCGACGTAGATCGGTGCACGATCCAGGACAAGACCTTCGTCCTCATGGGACCGGACGGCAAGCCGGTTACCGACCCGGTGGAGCGCCGCAAGGCGTGGTTCGAGGCCCGCAAGGTCACGCGCCGCGTCCCAGTCGCCTCCTCCGAGGACACCGATCGGGTGGCTACGCGAAAGTAGCCTTCCAACCGCTCAGCCGGTCTCTGCTCTAGAGGCCGGCTGATTTCTATTTATAAAAGAAACAACCCAGGAGACAAGGTCTCCCGGGCAGCGTTGTTGCGCTCGCGCGCATTATCCGTTCGAGCGGAGTGCGGGCTGTTTTGCGACCGCCTCCTTCTTGACGCGCCGCACCGTCTTTGTGCGAGCCGCCTCGACGCCCTTTTTCGCTGCAGTCGTAACCGTCTTCTCGATACCTTGCTTGCGTCTCCTCCCCGACTCTTTCTTGACCGCCAGCTCTCGAGCCATCGCCGGCCGGGAGATCTGCCAGTGGAGCACCTCTGCATCCGTATACGCGGGCACACAGCGCCAGCACGCGAACAGATGCTCCAGGATGATCTGTCGGGTCTCATTCGTCGCCCGGGCGACCCAGTCATGGATCCGCCCGAGAGGAAGCGCGGCGAGCCGGCGCTTCACCTCGGCGGCGTAGCGCAGTCGCAGCGACTTGCTCATCTTGGAGCAGTGGTCCAGTTCCATGAAGGCATCATGCCCAACCTCCGAAAGGCACGCCTCGAGTCGCCGCTCGATCTTCTCATGAAGCTTCGGAAAAGCCTTTGGCCTCATCACCTGATGAGCGCGTGCCAGTGCGTCTCCTTTCGCGTATCTCACCTTGGAGTCGATACGCTTGAACAGGAGGTCGCGCTCGGTCATGTCCCACGAGGCCGGAACCGCGCCCTCGAGCATCAGGATGAGCTGGTAGAGCTCGCACGCCTTCGTGTCGCTCAGCGCGCGGGTCCGCAGCACGCTCTTCATCCATGGGACGGCCGCCTCCTCGAACAGATCGGCCGCAAACGAGGGCGATATGTGCGCCATGCGCCGCACAAAGAGGATCTTGAGCAGATTGCGATGCGAAAAGACGCAAGGGCGCTTGGGCAACTGCACGCGCACATACGCGTCATAGTCGAGCCCTTCGATCAGGTTCAGCGCATGCAGGAGGATCCTGCACTGCACTGCCGGGTCGCTGCGGACCGCGACCGGAACGCCGTGCCACCGACGCTCGAAATCGATGATCGCGCCCGGATTGCACGCGAGCCCGACCGCGATTCGGTAGTGAAGAGACGGCAAGGTCCGTACAAGAGGCAGTCTCACGGCAGCTCCTTTCGATAAGCGGGAGTGACAGGAGTATTCAAGCCGAAATCAACTCGGCCGTCAACCCTTACCCTGGCCACGGATCTTACTCCCCTTCCCGAAACAATGTTCGCGCACGATCCCAGTAAACATCAACTCCGCTCTGCTTCATCGCATACCACCATTCGACGCCCCACAGGTAGACCTCGGAAAATCCAACTTCTTTTGCAAACTTGATGTTTTCCTCGAACTTACTCATTGGCAGATGCGCCATCGCTTCAGAAACGCTCATTTCGATAAGACTCTTTTCTCCCCATGGCTCTGCCTGTAGTTCGGTGATAATAACTTCTTTTCCGAGAGCATTCAGATACGCTGCGCGCACCTGATAATATCCCGGACGAATCGGAAACGGAATGCGGCCGAACGTGGTATTCCACGCCTCGCGGTACAGGCTGGAACCGAGCACGTCGCCATAGAGGGCGATCGGAAGCCACAACGTCCACTCACCCGAATCCGAGATGACGATCGGGCGCGTGTCCAAAGAACGCACCAACGCAACTTCTTTTGCCAAATGATCAAGTCCCCTTCCCTCCGGACAGATACCGAACGGGAAGAGAATCTCGTTTTCCACCTGCCACTTCTCAATTGCCGCATGGTCGCGATAGCGCGTCACAACAGCGGCAATGAAATCCTGAACCGCCCCTTCTTGCTCGTCACGACTCAATTTGTTCAGCCAAGGCGGATCATGACACTCTGGCCAACGTGGCACCTTCCTGCCGACAGCAAGGATGACACGCACGCCGCGCTTCGCCGCCTCGTCGAGCTGATAATCGAGCGCCGAGAAATCCCGAACCCCGCGCTCCGGTTCGATCATATTCCAGTATGCCGAGAGTCGAAATTTTTTTACGCCAAGGTCATCAAGTATCGCAGTGTAGGTTTCTCGCCAATCAAGACCGAGCCACTCTGCCTGCCCGGGCGAAAACGTCACGCCGAACTCCTGGTCTGCCGGGGCCTGAAAACTAGGAAAATTCAAAAACCCAAGTCCCGCAAAAAAAACGGCAGCACATGCAAGGCTGCCGCGAACCGCAAACTTTTTCAGAAATCCAATCACATGCGTTTATCGGATGTTGGGCACGTACCTACTTCTTCCCGCGCGGCTTTTTTTCCTTCTCACCTGCCAATGGATGAAAGATATGGAAAAACGCGTCTCTCATAATCTGCATGCGGTACGCCAACGAAAGGGCCGCATATGCCAAAAGGAAAAACAAAATACTGACAAAAATCTGTACAAATACCTCACTGAGAAGCGTGACAACGCCCAAGCCTAAGGCGACCAGGCCGATCACGAAGAGCGTGTAGAGCGTGTGATTCACTTTTTTCTCAAGATTGCGGAACATACGGTGCTATTAAAAATAATTGATTAATAATACAGATATTGCCATTTTGCTCATACGATAGAAACGGTTTCTTTTTTCATGGTTTTCAGGGCAGCTTCGTGATGCAAAACGAGATTTTCTATGTTGTATGCGCCCATGATCGGGGCCTCCGTAAAGCCATTCAATGCCGCACGCGCGAGCCAGCCGCTCTCGATCCAGTCCGTCAACCACTCATCGGCGTAGCGGGGATCCTCTTGCGAGATGCCGGCGCCGATCGTCTTGAGCCAGATGCGGTTGAAATCCTCCTGCGACCCGACAGACGGCGCCATAATGATAGGCAGCCCAAGGCCCGCATAAAAAGAGAGTTCTGAGGGCTTTGTCCACAACACGTCTGTGGTGCGCAAAAGGCGATTGAAACTCGCAAAATACTCGTGCTTGGTCTTCGCGAATAGGATAGTGATATTTTTTTCAAGAGCGCTTCCCAGCCGCAACCCGCGAATCGCGTCCGTGTAAAATTTTCGGACCTCCTTCCGCGTGCCTGCGATCAAGTTCAGCCGGATCTTTCCTTCCAGCAACTTTTTGCGAAGACTGACAAGGATCTGTTCGCCGATATCGCTCTGCGCACCCGCGCCCCCGACCGCAAATGTGATCGTAAACGGATGATTGGGCCGCGACGGGACGTATTTTTTCCCGATATGGTAATTGATGATGTGGCCGAATTTGTGCATCATGACGCTCCGCGGATCCAGATTCAAAAATCGCGCGCCGATATCTTTGCGCAGGACCTCCATCGCCGGACCGCCGATATTCTCTTTTGGCAGGGGAAAACCCGTGAAAAAGATATTCTCGCTGCGGATGCCATAGAGCTTCAATCGCTCGACGACCCTTTTGTTGGGCGCGAGATACTTGATGCGACTGCGCCGCGGATCGCGCGGCACCCAGGTGCGGCTCACGTCCGAGTCGCATACCTGCAGGTAGATATCTCCTTTGTATCCGTAAAATTCGGCGGCGAATGCCGGCAAGAAAAACGTGCAGATCAAGGGAAGATCCTGCCGCGCAGAAAGCACGTTGGTAAACAAATGCTTCCCAAGTCCGCCTTTGTGGATATAGTGCTCGGTTTGCAGTAGCTGGAGATTGGGATGCGAGAGATCGCGCTTCGGATAAAACGACGGGATCTCCTGAATCTTGTCGAATAGCTCAAAGATCGCGCGGCCGACGGCATTTTTTGCCTGCAGGCGCGAGACGAACTCATACCCCTCGCGGCTCTGGCGCCAGACATCGCGTTCCGCTTTTGGTAATCCCTTGTACTCGTTCATCGCGATAACACCCTTGTGCGCGATATCGGTCAAAGGATAGGCGGCCCGCTGATGGCCGTATCCCATATCGACGGTGACCACCCAGGCTTTGTTGTTTTTTTTCAAACTCATAGCGACAAGCAATGGGAATGCATGCCGTGAAGTATAGCATATTTTCTGCGGCGGGAAAAAATCTTTGCAGAAATGATAAGGCCTTCCAAAACTCAGGGGTTCCGGAAGGCCTCAATGTAAAGGACTTAGAGAAAAAGTGCGCGCACCAGCCGGATGGCCTTTCCGCTGATCTCGGACTGCGGCGAAACGACCGGCGCATACGTGTAGCGGATGCCGTCCTGCTGGCCAAAGACAATCTCATCCGGACCAAGCGAGTCAGAGGCGGAGCGCGTGCGATAATCGAGCGTGAACACCCGGTACATGATACTCCGCTTGTTGAAGGAATGGCCGACAACGAACGGATGCGTGATGTTGCCGCCGTACATGATCGCGTGCTTCAGCTCATGTTCTGCCGCGAATTGAACCGCGGACAGGAACAAATCTTTTTGCACGGGTATCGGCACGCCTTTGTGGCGCGGAAGCAGCTCTTCCAAGAGACCGTGGATGAAAAAGACGATCGTTCCGTCCGCTAGTTCGCGGTACGCCCCGATACGGCTCTCCTCGATCGTTCCCTGAAAACGCTGGTGATCGCGGAGTGTTGCAAGCGCTGTGCGGATGGAACCGTCGTCTTTGGTCTCGGGTGCCTCGAATCGAACACGGAAGTCAGACGTTCCGCAGGCAAACGAGACCGCAAATCCGGTGGACCCTCCGAAGCGTTGAAAACCGCGACGCACTGCTGTGATATACTCGGCAATGGTATAGGGACGGGTATTCGGCGGGATCTCTCCTTCTTGAGGCTCTTCGACGCAGAGCGTGACTGCATCGCGCCTGAAGATCGCCGTATTGACCGACGGCTGGAAGAGCGCCGTATCGCCCTCCTTATTGCCGTCTTCCCAAAAAGATCCCTGCAGAAGTTCGAATCGGGCTGCAGACATCTCGCTTTCGCGGATGCCGACCCGGTCACGGATAGCCCCGCTCAATGCCTTGATCTTTGCAAAGATCGGGTGATCGAGTATGAGCTGACGTTCGTTGGGCGCATACCAGGTCAGCAGACCGACGAATGCGGACAACGGATTTGCGGCTTCAAAATCCGCAGCGAGCTCATCCGAATATCCCTCTCGATACGGCCAACGGCTCGCGACCCATGGTCGCGCAGAAGCGGAAGCAAGTGGCGCGTTACCCTCCACCTGGTCATGCGGATCCGACGTGCCGGAGACGAGCGAGACATTCTCGCCCGCTCGGTCGCACGCGATTTCAATGGATGAAACTGCGCTCGCCGCTCCGCTCTTCACCTGTGCCGGACTCGTAATGCACCCCGCCGTCGCAACGAGCGAGAGCATGAACACGATAATCCTCTGCAGCATTTCATGCCCTCCTTCCGAAAAAAAACGCCGTGCCGTCGCTTATTTAAGCAGAAAACGGCTTGTTTGTCAATGCTGATAGTCCTCTTCTAGTATCTTATTCAGCCTGGCTACTGGCAGCATTTTCTTTTTTCGCATCATCGATAATATCCTTGACCGAAGCTTGTTTTGTATCAAAACTCTTAATCTGGCATGAGGTAAAAGTCCCATCCGAACTGAGTGCATGGAGGCCTTTTTTTAAGTTGGCAGCACCATACTCGAGATAAAAACAAATTTGATAATCATTAGGGGTTGCCATACCCGATCCTTTCCCCTTATAAATGGCGTATGCGCACGGTGCAGAAGCGCCCGGCTCACAGGGAGTCGAGCCTGTCGGATCTGTTAATTTTCCGATATCGCCGAGCCCTTCAGGAGCAGTGCATTTATCAAGTGTATCGCCGTTGCCGCATTGGATTGCGCTTCCGGGATACGTAGTTTCAAGCACATAAAGCTCTACGCTCGCCTGTTTCATATCCGCAATGCGCTTCGAATCCCGGGCCTTTGCCTGTGCGTTGGACAGCGCGGCATCACTAAGATTCTTCAGAAAATCCGATTCTTTTATATCTGTCACATCCACATTCGTAATTCCCAATCCGGTGCGGCGCATGATCTCAAAGGCGTGATGCGGACGGCCGAGGTAGTAGCGCTTCAGCTCTGCCGGATGAATGTACCAGGCCTCGCCGTTTCGCTGTGCGGCGATGAAGATCTTACCAGCGTGTTTTTTTGCAAAGCTCATATTGATAGGATACTTTGCGCCATCGCCGCGCACAGGATCAAAGCCTCCCAAAACCTCTGTCTTGTCGTTATACCCATCCCTGTCAGTATCTGCTTTGCTTGGATCCGTACCCAGTGCCGCTTCAGCCATATCCGAGAGACCATCGCCATCGCCGTCTGCACCGCCTTCAAAATTCGTGAATGCGATCGGAAGTTTTTCAAGATCGGCATTCGCTATACCCACGCCAAGCGTGCGCATCAGGAGAAATGCATCTGCTGGCCGTCCCATAGGTACCCGGGTGCCTGTATCAGGGCGCACGTACCACGCCTCGCCGTTGCTTTCCACCTGTAGCAATATCCGACCACGCAGGCGATCTGGCGCCGTCTTTGCACTCTGTGCCGAAGAAATCTTGACTACTTCGACGAGTGTCGCTCGATCACCCATCTCGGGAGCATCCTCGTTACGAATATAATCTGTGATTTTTAGTTCGGCATAGCCTGAGCTTTTTTTCGGAAGAAAATGGCGCTTGTCGTTTGCATCACGAAAAACAATAGCGAATCCCTCCGATTGACCAAGAACTCGCGCCGAGCGCGCGTCAGGAATAAACCCGACTTCATCCATTTGCTCACCCGAGATCTCGCTTATGCCTGTCCAGTAGATGTATTTTCCCGAAACGCGACACGGGTCGTTTGTGCTGCACTGAACAGCAGCTACTGCAGGAACGGCAAAAACAACGCCGATCGCAAAACTGCAAAAAAATGAAACGGCGGAGGAAACGAGAACGTTTCGCATAGAAGAACCTTTTATTATAACTTCTTAAAGTATATCACTTTTGATGGAGCGTCCGCCCAATTCCTTTGTCAAACACCATTTTTCCGCTACAATACCAAGATATGAATCCATTCCATGGCAACCAACCGCGTCCTTCTCTTTCGGTGTTGCTGCTCTGGTATGTGCGCTCGCTCTTCATTACGCCGGCGCTTGCGATTCTCATTTTTTCTCTCGCGATCTCTTTTATTTTTCTTATCATCGGCATCCAGGAAGCCGCCCCAGACTCGCAACTGCAAGCGCCGCTTGTCCTTATCCTTATTGCCGGCTTGGTCTTGCCGGGCACACTCGCATCGCTATTGGGAGGATTTTTCGGCCCGCTTGTCCTCTGGCTCTTCTACAGTCACATTGCTGGGCTATTTGAGAAACACATGCACGCATTAAGGCGCCGTTTCGCGCATCCCGTGCGCGCGCTCGCGATTGCAATGACGGTCTGGTATGGCGCAATTGGACTCCTCATTGTTCTTTCAGGCATGGGCGGAACTTCAGACGCACTCTTGTATATCCTCATACTCTACATCGCAAGCATACTCTCTGCGCTGTATATGTACGGCGTAAATATACTCTTTCAAAAAGTGAAAAATAGCACCACTCCCCCTTTTGCTTAATAGAAAAGGGGGCATAAGTGGATTACTGATACATCCGTCCGAAATCGGTGTTTGAAACGCCCAATCCGGTGCGACGCATGATCTCGAAGGCGTGGTGCGGGCGTCCGAGGTAGTACCGCTTGTGTTCTGTCGGATGAATGTACCAGGCCTCGCCGTTTCGCTGCGCGGCGATAAAAATCTTGCCGGCGTGCTTTGCCGCAAACGCAGAGTCGATGGGATATTTTGCACCATTACCGCGGAGTGGGTCGTAGCCGCCTTTCACCTCTGTAGCATCTGGATACCCGTCGCCGTCGCTGTCAGTGCGATTCGGATCGGTTCCAAGCGCCGCTTCGGCCATATCCGAAAGTCCGTCGCCGTCCGCGTCGCTGCCGCTGTCCATGTTTACAAATGCGATTGGGATTTTTTCCAAATCGGCGTTCGCAATGCCAATACCCGCCTTTCGCATCACGGCAAATGCATCGTCGGGCCTGCCAAGACTCAGTCGTTCTGCCGTATCCGGACGCACGTACCATGCCTCGCCCTTGCTTTCTACTTGCAACAAGATCTTTCCGCGCATACGGTCGGCAAGTGCGGTCGGTTTCGTTGCCGGCTGCTTTGGCGCATCCGGTTTTTGTATAAGTGGCTTCTTTTCTTCAGGATATGGAGCCTGCTCCCATCCGTCCGGTAGGCAGGTATTCGGAAACTGGCGCACCTCGCCGGTTTTCGGATTGCGGCCGTACGTGATGGCCTGTCCGCAAATTTGCAACTCTGGTTCTTTTCCCGTCACCTGGATAATGCCGCGCTGATACGAACGCTTGGCGTTGTAAAACTCATACGTCCCCGGTTTTGTGAAGCGATACTGATACACGGGTTTGTCATGACTCCGTTCCGTTGAAGGAGTGCTCATACCGAAGTCTGCGGGAGCCCCCGCCGCGCCACGCACCTGCAAAGGATGGCTGCTTTGATGGAAGAAGTATACCGTATCCCCGACAGACGCCTTCACGACCTCCTTTTTAAGGACCTCCTCACGTGTGATTGTCGCGACATACGGCCGATAGACGGTTTTGTTAAAGCCGATTTCATTGAAGAGAACAGCGATCTTTCCCGCCTCGGAATAGGAGCTTGGGTACGACATGACGCCCGCGACGATCTGATCGCTGAACATGTTTGCCTTTTCTAGCGGCGCAATATCGCGCAGATCCTCGGCACGTTCGGGCCATCTGATCGTAAAGTCGTCGTTGTAAAACGGGTGTTTTTTCTTCTCTTCCGCCTTCTTTTTCGCTTCCTCCTCCTCCTTCTTTTTCTTTGCCTCCTCTTCTTTCTTTTTTAAATTCTCTGTCCGAAATGCGCCCGTCTGCCGAGATGCAAATGTGCCATCTTTATAATACAGCTCTGCGATGTAGGTATACTCAGTATCCGACGAGAGTCCGTTAATTCGAAGATTTTCGGGAGGAAAACGTTTTTCTCCAACAAATACATTCCCCGTTTTCTTGTAGACTTTCACTGTGACATAGGATCCGACAAGCCCTTCTCCTCGAGCGCTAAAAGAAAAACTTCGTGCGAGCGGATCATCTGTCGGCGCAGACTCGAAGACGCCCGTAAAACGCAACGGGTCGATGTCGATCGGCGCCTTTTCCCACCCATCCGGCAAGCAGGCGGTTGGGAATTCCTTGATCTCGCCGGTTGTCTTATTGCGCGCACGCGTGATCACCTGCGCACAGGCTTTTGGCGTAACGGTTACTGTCACTCGCTGCGGAGCAGCGCTCTTGCCGTCTTCACTCATACATGAGATTGTCGGCGAGATGGAAGAGTCTAATTGGGTCTCAAAAGAACCGACCGGATCAACGGCTCCATTCAGATTTGTGTCAGGAAAACCCTTGAATACGCAAAACTTAACGCCGGTCGCCTGCCAGCTGATCCGCACTTTCTCGCCCGCCTCGACCGTCTTTTTATCAACAGAAAAGTTCACACGCGGCCGCGTCTCGCTCGGATTCGAATCGTTCATAAAGGCGAGGATTTTTGCCGAAAGAATCTCTTCGTCATATCCTGTAGAGGAAATAGCGACGAAGGTGCTTTTAAAACGAGAGTCAATCGGAAACCGCCACGCCTCAAAGCGCGATGATAGGTCTTCTTGCAAATAGGAGCTCAGAAGAAGCAGGTAGGCTTGCATCTTGGCGATCATCAACGCCTCGGTATCATTGGCCGAGTCGGATAGCCATGCGACCGGAAGCTGGGCGGCCTTTTTTATATAAAAAGTCTGCGCTTTTTTGTACGCCTCATAAAACTTCGGTCCTTTTCCCGCCTTTTTGTACTCGCTGTACAGTGTCGTAAGCATCGTCTGAAACTTGCCGCCACGCTCATAGACGTTCTGATTAGAGGGCGGTGAGACGAAGAGTGTCTCAAAGGTCTCGTTGTCCCTTTCGTACTCCTCCAGATCCTTATTCGCGCCCAGCCACTCAGGATAGTCCTCGAATTGCGAAAAGGTACCGCTGCACGGCCACTCGATTTTCAGCTTATTGCGGCACCAAAAGTCGGCTGCGGCGACGAAGGAACCGTCCGTTGCCATCATGTACGGTAGAATGCCAAGCAGATTCGCATGCGCCTCAACCATATCTTTCCAGATGAAGGCGTTGCGCACCTCTGAAGTCAGTCCGAAAATATGCCCCACCTCGTGCATGAATGATGGCGCAAGAGGCAGCGGATTTGATCCCGCATGATAGGCGAAATGGTCAAACGCAAATCCGCTGTTCATCCGAATAGTATTCTCCCAAGCGTATGCGGCTGCCGGCCACGCGAGCGTCGGATCCTCGATCACCTTCATGCCGCCAACAGGCTCATGGCCGCCCATGAAGTCCTTCAAAAAAAGGTAGTAGTCCTCGTATTTCCAAAACAAATCGGCCGGATCGCTCGTAAATTTTTTTGCCGTCTCGGGAGCAAAACGCCACTCGATATGCCCACACGTCATGACGCCCGTTTCCTTAAAATCTTCAAACGTCCCCTTGCAGACGCGCGGAGGCTGCGTCGCGTCCTGTGCGGCAAACGCCGGCGCGCCAAAGATGATCGCAAACGCAAGAGCAAGGACGAATGGGTATTTCATACGCGGTACATACTTTTGAAAAAAGAGAATTTCCTTAGCGAAGTATATCATTGTTGATGAGTACTGAAAAACCCGCTGACACGAAGTCTGCGGGTTTTTTCAAAACGCGTATACGATCTCTACGCGCCGCTTTGGGTGTAATCCTGTTCGATCAGTTCTCGCAACACGTCAACATCAACCTCTTCGACCGCCTTATCGAACTCCGGTTTCCATAGTATGCCGAGCTTGTTCTCAATCTTGTGCATATGAATCATGGGGTCGATTCTGCTTCCAGGCAGTTTCGCTTCCTGCATCTTTCTCAGGGCCTCGCGAATATCACTCTTATAATAGTCAAACCTCTCAAGAGTTGCCTTCAAAACCGTTGCTGAGTCATTGTTCTCAACGTCCGGTTCTTCCATATCCTCTGCATCTTCTGGCGCGCCGTTTTGGACCCGTTCTTTCAACTGATCGATATCCATTACGCCGTTAAATTCATCGCGCCACTCGTCAAGACCCGCCAGATCGACGACTTTTTCTTTCCAGTATGCCTCGTTAATCTTCTTGTTCCAGCCGTATTCGGCGATCTTTGCGAGCGCCTTATTAATGGAAGCCTTGTTTGCGTCGATTTTCTCGAAAATGGCGCCGTAGTCGATTCCACCCTCTGTTTCTTCCAGATTCGGAGCATCGGCACCTCCTTCAGCCTCGTCCGCTTGCGCATCTTCTTCTGCGTCCTCTTCTTTTCCTTGACTGTCGAGCGCATCCAGATCGCGCTGCAGCTGGTCGAGCCGCTCTTGGAATGATCGTCGCTCATCAGCGATCTCGTCTTTTCTATTGGCAAGCTCGATCTTGCCGATGATCCGGCGTAAGACCTCGTCGAACTCCTTCTGGCGATCCATGTTCTTGAAGTTGGGATTCGCCTGCATACCTTCCACGATCTTGCGGAGATTCTTGCGCTGATCGGGGGTCGCAGCCTCGATACGTTCGCGTTCCTGCGTACCATTTAACTCCTGCCGTCCACTGGTTTCAAGGCCCGCGCGCCCCAAAATATTGGCACTCAAACGCTTTTTGAACTCAAACGGCGAGTCTTCCTGCGCTTCCGTTTCCGCCGACTTCTTCGCCCAGCGCGTCTCTTCGGCGCCGTGAGCGACCGGTTTGCCTTCCTTGTTCACTTCGGTGTACTGGTTGACGAACAGGTTGCCCTCAGCTTGAGGTATGTCCTTCTTGTCAACTTTTCCGTGCGTTATTTTTGCGCCATCAAGATCTTCTGGCTTAAACGTTCCTCCGCTTGCCAGTTTCAACTCGCCGGTTACCTTTCGTCCGAACTTCAAGAACCCAGGCGCAAATCCGCCAATAATGGTCCCTGCTGCCAAAGCAGCAACGGACTTCAATGCACCGCTGCTTTGCATGAGAAGATCTGTATTAAATGCCCGACCGGCAACTTCGTATGACGCGCCAAGACCGGCAGCACTGTCGCCGATCGGCGCCCACTCCGCACCTGCCGCGCCCTTCGTGAGTAAGTCCATACCGCCATGCGCTCCGCGTACGATATTCATGGTGCCATCACCGTCGAAATCCGCAGGAAATCCGAGTGGCGCTTTCGGTAGGAACTCGCCAGCAAGCCCCATAGACGTAGCTACCGAAAGTCCGATACCCAGCACTGCAGCGATGGTATGATTCCGCTTCTGCAGCTCATTTGCTCTTTCCTGCACTTGATCCAATTCGGCAAGAATTGCCGTCTGTTCAGCATTCATTCGCTTCATCTCTGCAATTATCTCTGCCGCTCGCGCTGACTCCGGGTCAAGGCCTTGGTATTCACGAGACAAATCCTGCCCTCGCTTTCCAATGCCCTCGATGGCCGCCTTTTTACCTATACCCAAAAATCCTTTCTTTTCCGCCCGACCTTCGCCAAATCGCGCGGCCAAATCATTCATTCGTCCTCGAAGATTGTGTTCACCGCTACCAAAATATAAAGCGCCACGTGCCAACGTCTTAAGACCATACGTCTTTAAGAGACCAAACCCCATTGTGGCGGCCAATGGCGCTCCGCCCAAAAGACAGGCGCCTCCGATTAACGCTGCCGGTATAGCCACGCGCTTCCAGTTTTTCAACTCAACGGTGATTCCGCAACTTTTAAAAACTTCCCCGAAATTGTTTTTAAATTCCGGCGTGACCTGTTTTTTTTCAAGCTCTTGCTCTGATGCCTCCCTATCGCCGGAAAGACGCTTCTTGAATTTTTCGACCTTTTTATCTGGCGTCATTTCCTGCTGTTCCGGACCCTTTGCGCCATTTTGCCCATCGCTCCGCTCAGATCCATTCTCTGCCCGCTCAGCAGCATCATCAGGAATCGATTCAGCCAGGGAACGCTCCGGATTTTTATCATCCGTGCCGGCATCTTCCGGACGACCAAACTTAAGCGGATCCTTGATATCGGCTACGCCTCCAGGGCCAATCTTTGTTTCCCTTCCAAAAAGTGGCATACTGATCTATTCCGCCTGCGGATTAAATGTTGAAACGAGCTCTAGTTTATACAACATGACTTCTTGCGCAACAAGCGAGGTAAAGTCGTCCATTCCTTTTTCGGCAAGCATCGCATTGACTTTTTGATAATCCTTTTCGGAAAATGCCGCCTCGATCGCATCCCTCTCTTCGAGTGTAAAAACATCAAACAAGCGCGCCATGATCCGATTTTTTACAGTCTGTAATATTTCTGTGATCATGTCTCGCTTCTGATCATCCGAAATATTCGGCAAGCCAAGAAGCGTAAAAATGTCGTCATTGATAATATCCATGTCGCTGGTCGGATTTTGCTGTTGCGCCATAGTGTTGTAAAAATTACTTCTTCAGACGCCCCGCCTTGCGCTCGTTTCTCTTGAGCTTTGGCAACTTGACGCCGGTTGTGAGTTTCTTTTGCTTTTTGGGCATAACTAATTACGGTCACGAGTGAAATTTCCAATCAAAAGTATAGCACATCATTTGATCTTGACAAAAACATACTATTCTGCTTTACTTATGCCGGTTTTACAGCTCACCCGTGTTCTGAGGAGAGAAATGAAAGATGTACCGCGACACACTCAGCAAGAGGGGTCTGCGCGCCAAGATCTTCACGGCAATCTCGAGTGGCGACGATGACCGGGAGCAGGCGCTCCTGCTCAAGCTCGAAAACGAGCAGGCTATCGTCCGGCTCCTACCGCGCCGCCAGATCCGGCTGCACACCAACGTCATCGTGCAGAGCAGCTTCTTCCGACCGGGCAGCGGCGTCATCGGCCAACAGTCGGGTCGCAAGATCGATGTGGTCATCGACGACCTGACCGAACGGATGTGGGCCGAGTGGCAGGCGTACCTTGCCGAGTACGACGCGAAGCCGGAAGGCTCCTTCCTCAAGCTCCGCCTCCTGGCGAGTTGAATCTTCACGGGGGCGACCGACGACCAATCGTACCCTTCTTCCAAGGGCCTTGCGTCACCGCGCAGGGCCCTTTAATTTTTTAAAAAGAAATGGAGAAACTGCGCGACTGCCGCATTGACGGCTGCGTGAAAAGCTGGTATATCCATACTCATCCGTCGTTAGGAAAGGAAGGGTACGAATGAAGGCATCTTGGGAGAGGACGCGCTGTTTGGAGGACGCGCGCCGGAGCGCTCAGGCGATCATGGATCGCTTCGGCCTTCACCCTGGCGAGATCAAGATCGCACTGCAGCTCGGCACGGGCTGGGGCGATGCGGTCACTTGGATCGACGAGATGGATTTCGCCGACGCGGGTCTCATCTTCGACTACGGCGGCGGACTGTCGTATCCGGCGCCTGCGATGCAAAACCATGCGCTCAAGATCGTGTTGTGCAAGCTTGGCGACCAGAAGGTCATCGCACTGAGGGGCCGGATTCACTTCCATCAGACATGGAACCTGGAGACGCAACTCGTCTTCCGGAAGCAGATCGAGATGCTCATTGCCCTCGGCGTGCGGACCCTCATCCTCACCTGCGCGGCCGGGGGCAGCAATACCACCACGGATCGCGGTGCGGTCTACTTGGTCCGAAGCTTTTGCACGCTCGGCGCCCGCCCGCTGCTCTTCCTACAGGGAGAGGGCAACCCGAACCATCACGATGTTCTCGATCCGAAACTCATCCGCGCCGTCAAGGATCAGGCATTTGAGGCAGCGCCGTACCGGGTACTGACGACCCGCTCCTTCTACGTCTACCACGGACCGCAATTCGAGGATAAAGAGTGCGACAAGCGCATCATCCACGAGGTCTACGGCATCGACCTGGTCGGCATGAGCCTGTGGGCCGAGACCATGGTCGCGTCACTCCACGCGGACAAGGGCGTGAAGGTCGTGCCACTGGCCTTCGTGACAAACCGCGCAAAAGATTCGCTCAACACGAGCGAACATGTCGCCGAGATTACAAAGTCCCAGGAACAGCTCGCCGCATTTCTTCCAAAAGTGGTCGAGGCCTGTTCCGCAACGGTGCCTGCGTAAACATGCCAACGGGCGCCCCGGAATATCCGGCGGCGCCCTTTCCATATCCAGTCAGCGGTGCAACTCAGTGTTATTTTGACTGCGTCAACAGAAAAAGAGGCCGCAGCCTCTTTTTCTTATCGCGCATTGACCTTCTTTCGTTCGTGCGGCGACAAGTGTTTTTTGCGCAGGCGGATGCTTTTCGGCGTCACTTCCACAAGCTCGTCGTCCCCGATGTACTCCAGCGCCTCCTCCAAGCCTACGGTGCGCGGCGTATTGAGTCCCTCGGACACCCCCTCGCCTTTTGAGCGCATGTTTGTCAGTCGCTTTTCCTTGCATACGTTGACCTCCAGATCCTCTGCTTTCGCGTTTTGCCCGACGATCTGGCCCTCGTAAATCTCCTCGCCCGGCTGGATGAAAAGCATGCCGCGATCCTGCGCGTTGATCATGCCATAAGTATTTGCCGTTCCGGACTCAAATGCGATCAGCGATCCGTGCGGATTGGACTCGATCTCGCCGGCAAGCGGACTGGTGCCTGCGAAAAGCGAGTTCATAATTCCCAATCCCCGCGTATCCGTCAGAAACTCGTTGCGATAGCCGATCAGACCGCGTGTCGGAATGTGAAAATGAAACGTCGCCGTGGACCCTTCCACGTGCATGTTCTTCAGCTCGCCCTTGCGGCGGCCCATCTTTTCGATAATAACGCCCACATACTGCTCAGGCACGTCGATCCAGACGTCTTCCATCGGCTCGAGGCGCGTGCCGCGCTCGTCGGTCGTTATGATGACCTCGGGCCGCGACACCTGCAGCTCGTACCCCTCGCGGCGCATGCGCTCGATCAGAATTGAGAGATGCAGTTCTCCGCGTCCGGAAACGATAAACTCATCCGGGCCCGCGCCCTGCTCGACGCGCAGCGCGACGTCGGTATCAAGCTCCTTGAACAGGCGCTCGCGCAGGTTGCGCGAGGTGCAGTACTGCCCTTCACGCCCCGCAAACGGCGAGGTGTTGACGGCAAACCCCATCTTGACCGTCGGCTGCTCGATTGCTATCGGCGGCAATGCCTGCGGCTGCTCGCGGCTGGCGATCGTATCGCCGATATTAACCTCGGGAATGCCGGCAATGGCAATAATATCCCCTGTCTGCACAAAGTCAGCGTCAGCGCGCCCCAGTCCCTCAAACGTCATGAGTGCGGAAATTTTTTGCGGCGTCGATACGCCGGCTCGCGAGATGTGCGTGACCCCGTCCTGGCTTTTGAGACAGCCGTTGGCAACGCGTCCGATCGCGATCTTTCCCTTGTACGGATCTGCCGCCAAGGAGGTGACTTGCATCTGAAACGGCGCCGAACCATCTCCTTGCGGCAGCGGCACGTACTGCACGATCGCCTCAAAAATCGGAGAAATGTCTGTCATCGCGCTCAAGTCCCCCGACAGCCCAGCCTTTCCCTCACGCGCAGCGGCATACAGGACCGGAAAGTCGACCTGCTCATCATTTGCGCCTAGCTCTATGAAAAGCTCGAAGGTCTTTTCCAACGCCCAGGTGATTCGTGCGTTGGGCTTGTCGATCTTGTTGATGACGACGATGACCTTGTGGCCGGCCTCCAGGGCCTTTTTGAGGACGAATCGCGTCTGTGGCATCGGGCCTTCCTGCGCATCCACGAGCAGCAGCACGCCGTCGGCCATCTTGAGCACGCGCTCCACCTCGCCGCCGAAGTCCGCGTGACCGGGCGTGTCGATGATATTGATTTTGACCCCGTTATACCGGACAGAGGCATTTTTCGAAAAAATGGTTATGCCGCGCTCGCGCTCCAGCTCGTTCGAGTCCATGATCAGCTCCTCGCCCGCGTTTTTGTCCAGCTGCGTCTTTGACTGGCGCAGCAAGGCATCGACAAGGGTCGTCTTGCCGTGGTCAACGTGCGCGATGATTGCGATATTGCGAATTTCCATTTCCCCTGAGATTAAAACAAAAAAACAGACAGCGTCTGTCAGTGCAAAGCGGTATAACTATAAAGGAAAAAGCTTTCTCTGTCAAACAAAAAACCGGCAATGCCGGCGGAATAATCAGCTACAAGCTAAAAAATGCACATCTGGCGCACAATCCGGTCGTAGCGCGCGCGGCAGGCAGCCAGCTCGGCATCGATGCGGTACAGCGTGCGCTCATCAAGCGCAACGCGCGCCATCGTCCGCTCGACAAACGCCAGGCGAACACGAAGCGCGAAAAGCCAGAAGCGCGTAATCAAACCGGGCGCATACCGTTCCAGACCGTCGATGTCCCGAACCAACCGGACGTACTCATCGCAAAATTGCACCGGCTGATACCGCGCCTCATATTGTGCCGTCTGATATGCGATCGGCATATGCGTTTCACTTCCCATACATCACATGTACAATACCATGCTCCCCATTTTTGTCAACAATGAATTTGATTTTTTTGTGAATAAATGCCATTTCTCTTTTATTTTAAACAAAAATCTGTCTATTTAAAATGTACCTTTCTTAGAATTTAGTACGGAAAATAAAAACGGCTTGGCGCATCGCCCGCGCGCAAAACCTTAATTTATCACCCGCATGATCTCTTCTACGGTCGTCTCGCCCTGCAAGACCTTGAGCAGGCCGTCTTCGAAGATCGTGAGCATGCCATTTTCCTCGGCTTTTGTTTGGATGGCGGACTCGGGCTTCTCGTCGGCAATGAGACGGCGAATAGCGTCATCGGCGTGCAGGATCTCAAAAATGCCGATGCGCCCGGAAAATCCCGAACCCTTGCACTTGGTACAGCCTTTTCCTTTGTAGAAACGCAGGTCGCTATAGTCGTCAAAGGATACCAGGCCGAGCTTTTTCAGTTTCTCCAGAGAGCGAAAGACATGCGTGTCCCCCTCGATGCGATCCAGGTGCGCCTTCTCTACCGCGTAGCTTTCACGGCAGGAGGGGCAGATCATCTTCACGAGACGCTGCGAGATGACCATGTTGACCGTCGGGGCCAAAAGATAGGAGCGTACGTCCATGTTGCGCAGGCGCGTGATGGCGCCCGCGGCCGTATTCGAGTGCAGGGTTGAGATCACGATATGACCCGTGAGCGCGGACTGGATGGTGATGCCGGCGGTTTCCGCGTCGCGGATCTCGCCGACCATGATGATATTGGGATCCTGACGCAGTATCGCGCGCAAGCCGGCGGCAAACGTCATGCCGCTATCCGCATCCACCTGCGTCTGGTTGATGTGCGGCAGGGCATACTCGACCGGGTCTTCGATCGTCGAGATGGATACGCCCTCGACGTTGAGGAACTTCAAGAGCGAGTACAGTGTCGATGACTTGCCCGAACCCGTCGGGCCGGTCACAAGAATAAGTCCGTAGGGTTTTTTGATCTCTTTTTTCACCAACTCGATATTCCTGTCCCGTACGCCCAGATCGCGCAGGCTCGTGCGTTGGCGCGACTCGTCGAGCACGCGGAGCACGCACTTCTCGCCATAATAGGTAGGTAGGATCGAGACGCGAAATGAGATCTCCTCGGAAAACACCTGGCGACTGAAACGGCTGTCGCGGGTCTGATGCGCTCTGTCGGTGCGGATACCGGAGTCTTTTTTGATGAGATCGACGATGTCGCGCAAGATCTCGGACGGCAGAAAAAACTCGTCCCGCAAGAAGCCGTCGATGCGCAACTTTACGGTGCCGCCGGCCTTCTGCGGTTCGATATGCACGTCGGACGGCTGGGTGGTGAAGATGTAGCGTACGAGGTGATCGAAGATACTCGAGACGTCTTTTGCTCCGCCGGATCGTCGGGCGCGTGTGGGCGTTGATGCGCGGCGCGCCGATGACTCGATCAACTTCTTGATTCCCGCAGCGACAGACTTCTGATAGTGCTTAGCGGCAAACTTGAAACTCTCTCGCCCGGTGAAGTGGGGCTCGATCTTTTTGCGCGAGAGCCGTTCGAGTCTTTTTATGACCGCCTGGTCCGTGGGATCCTGAAAGGCTACTTTGAGAACTTTTTTCTTGGCGTCCCACTCAAACGGTATCGCCTTGTACTTGCCGACCGTCTCGGCATCAAAGAGGGCGAGCGTCGGTTCCGCGATGTCTTTGGTTTTGAGATTGACGTAGGGCAGCTTCACGCCCTTGGCGACCAGCTCGTAAAAAATATGGCCGGCAACGATGTCGCACTCCTTGAGGATGTCCTCAACCGGACAACCGAGGCGTGTCGCATTTTTCACGACCTCATTCCAGGTCGGCTCGTCGACCATGCCTGACGCGATCAGGATTTTTTTCAGCTTGTCGTTTGAGATGAACATTGCTTCCTTTTTTTATATAAACGATAGATCAAGTATATCGCGACTATTAAGCCGCCATAAAAAATACCCGTGCCGAGAAACCAAAAAAAGAGAAACTCTAGAGGAAACATAGAGCTCTCACTACACCATCGAGCTGCTATGCATCCCGAATAAAAAATTCTTCCTATTTCAACACCGGGCCAGGTAATGGCTATGATAATAATCATGATAATCCGAAAGAAACCATCAAATTCCATAGGATGGATATTTAGGCCTTCAAAATATCCTTCACCTTTTTAACGATCTGCTCCACCTCAAGATCAACTTTCACAAGAAAGTCCAGCGCCCCAAGCTTCTTGGTCTGCGCCACGTCTTTTTCTTGGCCGAGATTGGAGAGCACGAGAACGGGAATATCCTTTGTCGCGGAATCTTTTTTGAGCGCCTCGAGCACCTCAAAGCCGTTTTTTTTCGGCATGATGATATCCAGAAGCACCAAGTCCGGCTTGTTTTCGCGCACGATCCGCTCCCCTTCCTCGCCATCGGTTGCGGTAAAGACCTCAAAAGATCCCTCGGCCGTAAATGCCGCAGAGATGTACTTCAGAAGCATCGGGTCGTCTTCCACGATGGCGATGGCATGCTTTTTTTTCGGCATATGCGAATCTAAAGGTATTGTATCACTTAATCCTCACTCGCGAAAATTTGGCAATCAGCCAAGTGACAACGCTTTTTTCGCCGCGTCGAGCGTTTCGACAGCGTTTTTTCGCGCGATGCGCTCCCCTTCCCCCAACACCGATGGGATACGCAGAGTGTCGCTGACAACAGCGGATCGTTTTGCCTGAAACTCTTCGATAAAATTCTGGACGATGCCGGTGAAAAGCTTCTTGAAGGTTCCCATAACAGCCTTGCCGCTCATGTGATCCTTGATGACGGCATCAACCTCGTCCCGTTGCGACTGGTCTCGCGCGAGTCCCTTTGCGATAAGGATATGACTCTCAAGCTTGTCGGTCATCTTGCCCTCAAACGCGGTCTCTGCGGTCTTGATCTTTGCCGCGATCGTCTTCGCGTCATCCGTCAAAAACAGGGCGCCGCCGGGATTGGTCTTGCTCATTTTTCCTTCCCCTTTGAGTGAGAGGATGCGCAATGACTTGACGTGCAGCGCCTGCGGGATCGGGAGAAGTTCGCCGTACTTCGCATTGAAACGTCGCGCGAGCAAGCGCGTGACCTCGATATGAGCGAGCTGATCCTCGCCCACCGGCACCTTCTTGGCCCTGTTCAGCAAGATGTCTGCCGCCATCATGACCGGATAGAGAAACAGAAGCGCATTGGCCGTCTCGGGCCGCGCGCTTCCCTTGAGCTTGTCCTTGAGCGTGGGCACACGCAAAAGTTCCGCGACGGACATGTGCCGCGCCAACAGCGCCGTAAAGGCCGTCACCTCGCCCATGATATCGGACTGAAGGTAGATCGCGCCTTTTTTCGGATCGATGCCTAGCGCAATGTAGTCCGCAACGACGCCGCAGACATTCTCGCGCACGGCAGACGGCTCGCTGTCCGTGAGCGCATGAAGGTCGGCGACGAATACCAACGGAGAAAGCCCCTGCGCTTGCAATTCGACGATCGGCGCGACGGCACCAAGATAGTTCGCCACAGTCAAACTGCCGGTCGGCCTGACACCTGTCAAAAGCTCGGCCGCAAAGGGCAGGGCTGGTTCTTTTTTTTCTTTCGTATCCATTAAAACACTATATCAGAGAGGAAAAAGCCTAGGCAAGACTCTTCTCGCCTTTCTGGGCTTTGGAGCCTGCAAGCGGCAGGCTCACATAAAATGTCGTTCCTTTGCCCGGTGCTGACTCGAACCATACTTTGCCGCCGGAGATTTCGATGGCTGATTTGGCGATATACATACCCAGGCCCGTGCCTTCGGTTTCGGATGTGGAGGCGTTGGAGGCGCGATAGAAGCGTTGGAAGATGTTTTTTTGCTCCGCCTCGGGAATGCCGATACCCTGGTCCTTTACGATGAGGAGTGCGTTTGCGCCATCTTTTTTCAATGTGACTTCCAGCTTTTTGCCTGGCGTGTTGTACTTAATGCCGTTTGATATGAAGTTATGCAGCGCCTTGGTGATCACGCCCTCGTCCAAGTTGATCGGCGGCAGCTTCGCGTACTTTTCCACGACGGTGAGCTTCATTTTTTCCGCAATGGGCATGAACTCGTGGACGATGCTCTTGATGATCGGTACAAGGTCGAGCGGTTGCGGATCGATCCGGATGCGTCCTTCCTCGATGCGCGAGACGTTGAGCAGCTCGTTGACCTGCTTAATGAGGCGATTGTTCGTTGACTGGAGATCGGTGACGGTCTCTTTTTCCTGGACCGTGAGCTTTCCCTTCTGCCCCTTGGCAAGCGACTCGAGCGCCCAACGGGATGCGGTGAGCGGCGTGCGCAGCTGATGGGATATCACCGAGATGAACTCAGACTTGAGCTTATCCAGTTTTTGCAACTCCTCGTTTTGCAGCTGCAGCTTTTTGGTCGCCGCGTCGATTTTTTTCTTCAGCGTCTCGTTGAAGGCGAGCGTCTCCTCATACAGCAACGCGTTTTCAATCGCGATCGCCGCCTGGGCGCCGACGACGTTGAGCACCTGCATGTCCTCTTCGTTGTATGCCTCTCGCGTCTCCTTTTGTGCGAGGAGGATCGCTCCCACGATCTTGTCCTTGATCGTCAGCGGCGCGATAACCTCGACGCCGTCCATGCTGAGTTTTTTCAAAAACGCATCGCGCGGAAAGGCGTTGACAAGGTCGGCCGTCTGGCACGGCGCATTGTTTTTCACAAAATACGCAATAAAGTCCTTGCCGACCTGATGGAAATCCTTCGGCGCCCCGCTGGTCGCATAGGCGGAACAGAATCCGCGCTTCTCCTCATCAAAAATGCGCACTGTGACTTGCTTCGAGTGGAATGCAGCTACGAGCGTATCGGAGATAGACTGGTAGATCGCTCGAATCTCGATAGTCGAGCGAAGTTTATCCGACAGCGACCGGATGACTTTTTTCGAGTCGTAGAGAGAGGAAAAAAGGTACTTGTTTGCAAAGTCGTAGTAGAAGGATTTGAGGGATGGAAAAAAGGACGCGGCAAATCCGAGGACGAGAACATCAACAATAATTGAATTTAGTGTAAAAAGTTGCTTAAGGAAATATTGTACAAACCAGCTTGGCAAAAGGATCGTAATAAATGATGCAGCGAAAACAATGTATTTTCGTGTAATGAGCCTAATATCGAGGAGGCGATGAACGATAATAGCATATGCAGTAAAAGCAACTATAAAAAAAGTAAATATTTGACCAATCCAATTTAATTCAAAATAGCCTAACCACGGTAGTGTCAAATTCGTAATAAAGGCAAGATTGCTTGCTATTAAATATCCTACAACGAGATATATTATCTGTGCTTTTTCTAAACGACTTAATGTCAGTAAGTATTTCCGAAATAGACGGTAGTAACCGAAAAAGAAAAATCCCGTGATATATAGAAAATAAAGCAGATATAACTTACCAAAGTAAATTTCTTTTTCATGTCCCGGATTTATACTGACGCCTGTTATCATGACCCCAGGAATCAGGATTAACAAAATAAGGAACGCATTGATGCTAAAAATTACAATCGCCTTTTTGCCTAACTCCATTTGAGTTATTTCTTGAGTGGGGAAAATGTATGTGAAGTATAAAAAAATACTCGCTATAAATGTCGGGGAAATGTAAAGCATTAGTGACCACAGAAGTGCAAAATCGCTTGACGCCGAACGATAAAAAATCATTGCGACAATCCATCCGATAATTGCAAAAATGCTATAGGCGTAAACCCGACTGACTTTTTTCTGCGCTCCCTGCCTGTAGACCACGATCCCTAACGCGAAATTAACAAACGCAGTGACGAGAAGTGCGGCGTTTATTCCGTCAAATAAAAATGGCATGGGGTAGTATTACTTTGTTCACTGTTTATTTTACCGAAAAGTGTCACAAATGAAAAAGGAGGCGGGAGCCTAATCGGCCCCGCCTCCAGTCAACTCGCGTACATTCACACGCATATCGGGCGAGTTCCATGCAGCACAGCATGGGATGCCACCGCGGTATGCCTTGGGAAATGGCGGCATCGAGAATGCCTCGACCCCGACAACATGAAAGACGCGCACGCCGACCCCCTGAAGGAACTCGAGCTCCCTCGCACTGGGCGGAGGGTACGCCTCGTTGAGGATTGCGAGCTGCGGCCAGAAGAGGAATACGTAGTCCTCAACGACCGTCATCTTGGTCAAGTTGATCAGGATGCACTTCTCGCGCCTATCGGCGAGGTGCCGCGGCCACTCCTCGTAATTGATCTTCTTCCCGTGCAGCAGGTCGACCGAGTAGATCTCTCTGCCATCGAAACGCCGGACGAGCCGCTCGCCGACATGTCCCTTTCCGCCTAAGACGATGATAGGGGCATCGCTGGGATAGTTGAGAAGCTGCCGAATATTGGCTTCCGCCTTGATCACCGCCTCTACCGTCACATCCGTTTCCGGAGATTCCGTCCTGATAGCGGCTTTTGCCATAATACCCGGAAGAACACCGGCAAACGTGATCTGGTCGGCGTGAAGTAGCTTCTGAACGCGCTCGGTCCGATGGAGGAGCTTGGTCAGATTTTCTCGTTCCCGCTCGTCTGTGAGCGTCCTGTAAAAATCTTCCTCCACTGAACTAATACCAGTCATTAAACCCCAGCGTCCATTCTGCCTAAATATTCCAACTGGCCACAACCGCCAACGCAAGATCCTCTCGTGCCAATTGTAGAAATAGGCTCGATTGTAATCGCGCGATGCACCATACGCAACAAACACGGTCGTCAAGAAGCGATACCGCTTGTTCAGTAGTCCGATGAGCCAGAAGACGACCGGGTTGTTGATCGGTGCACTTACCGCCAATACCGCGAAGCGGCGCAAATGGCCGATCACCCACTTCTTCATCGAGAAGCGCTTTGATTGCGCCTTCTCAATTAGCTCCCTGGTCGTACGAGCGGCCAGAGACTTAGTTCGACCGTTCATGACTACTCCTTTCATGGGAGTACTACCCTGCCTCTCCGAATTATCAAGGTCCGAAACCCGCTTGCTCCGGACCTTATTTCCGGAAAGCAAACGCTTGTAATTATACAGAAAAGCTCGTCCTTGTCAAGGCCGAGCTATCAAGCTGAGCTGTTATCTAAATCTTCACCATCGCAAACGGCTCGCTTTAGCAAAAGACAACGCTCAGTACCTTGAAATCAACTCATCTCATTAAAAGATAACGCCGCCGGGTGTTAGCCCTGCGGCGTGAAATGAGTACGGTCCAGAGATCTGTCTCGGAGCGACTGACCCTTGAGTCTGGGAAACGCCGCGCTCAGGATTAGTGCGAGCAGTTCCGCGTCGGTTCCGTCGAACGAGAGTTTTTTCCTCCGCAGATCCAAAAGATACTGCAGCGAAACAGGGAGAAGCCCGTGCGGAGCAAGATGAACCATCGCATACCGCTCGGGGTTCAGATCGCGATAGTCGGTCGGAGCGCAATACCGCACACCGTCCTCGCCGCGGCCGGCCTCGAGATACACGCGAAGCGTCCCCCGATCCAGTGTCCTGAGAATGGCCATGGCCTGCGCTATCTCTTCTCCGTAGACGAGCGGAAATACCGTGCTGCATGCCAGTGTCGTTGTCCGGCCATGCGTCGCAAGCCACCGCGCGATCGCCTGCATTTTCACCCGACGCATCCCGGGCGGCTTGAGCTCGAGCGCTTGCAACTCCCGTTCGGTCAATCGTGCATAGTCATACGGCGTACGATACCACTGCGTCCCATCCCATCCGTGATAGAAGTAATACCGTAAACGCACCGGATCGTCCCAGGTGACACGATGCGCCATTGCACACCTCCTTCCGGAAAGTAAACGCTTGCAATTATACAGAAAAACTCGGTCTTTGTCAAGACTAAGCTTTACTCTGAGCTATCCGTCCACGACCGAAGCGATCTTTACAGTACCCCTCCCCTTTGCTATAACGCCAACAAGGAGGACGCATGAGTACAGACGAACACGTACCCTATCCTGACATCGCCCGACTCATCGAAAAGCTGTGCGCCTTCCGCGGCGCTACGCTCGAAGACGTGGCGCGGGGCGCAAGCCTGAAGCGGGCTGGTCAAGTGTTGAATGCGATGCAGGGAAAGTCGTTCCTGCACAAGGAAACGTTCGAAAAGGTCGTCGCCTTTCTTGGGATGACCGGATCGTTCATCCGCAAAGACGGCATGGCCACGATCTCGGTTGACGGGTTTGGCACTGTCCAGGTGCCGTTTCCAGATATCCGACGGCAGCGGAGAGAAAAAACACATGCGCTCATGGAAGATGCCGCCGCGCAGCTCACCGTCCAATTCTGCAGCCAACCGGTACAACTGCGCGATCCATACGAAGAAGCGATGCTCGCGTGCGAGAAGAACTCTCTGATCATCGTCAGCAGGAACGTCGTTCGCACGCTGTCGAGGGACGAACTACTCTTTGCCTCGACCCGCCATGCGATCGCAAACGGCTACCGCCGATGGTTCTTTCTGCCGGCTAGCACATACTCCGAATGGCACGCATGGGCATCGTTGTTTGCGCCCAGCCAGCAGCAGGATCTCCTCAGGGCATACTTTGTTCCGGAGTACCTGATCGCACTGCTCTGGGGAACGGTCATCAGGGACGCCAGAGGAGATATCCGCTGCCGCGTACAAGACGACCTCGACGTTCTCTATGCAAGCAACCCGGCCCTCATCACCGAAGCAGGCGTGCGGCAGCAGGTCTATCTTCTCATGACCGAGGTCATCCCCAAGATCGACAGCGCCGCGCTCTCGGGCAAACGCGTGATCTGGGAAGGATGCTTCCGCTACCTCCCCGCCTTTCTTCTGGAGGAACACAGGCGGGTCGCAACCGAACGGTTGCGCATGCACATTCAATCCGCTCCAGAGCACGACTAATCCATTCGAACCTCGACC